>MNXM01000296.1 GCA_001872605.1 Armatimonadetes bacterium CG2_30_59_28
TCAATGAAGAAAGGCCATTACTCAATCAGGTGACTGAACACTCATGTCCTTTTCAATACCTTACGAATACGACGACCACATCCAACTCTGGGCCAACGAACTCAAGGACTGGCTGCCCGATTCCTTGTTCGATGCCCATGTGCATCTCGGACCGCCAGAGGTTGTCGGTGAGATCAGCTCCGAAAGACAGCAGACAGGTCTCACCGCGTTTACTCACCTGATCCTTGAGGAGATCAACGACATCTGCGCGAGCCTGTTCGACGGGAAGCGCACGGCTGGGATGATTACCTTTGGGTTTCCGTTGCAGGAAGTGAACATTGAAGCGGCGAATGCCTACACCGCGGGTCTCATCCGCAAGCATTCGCACGTGAAAGGCTTCATTTTTTGCAACCCCGGAGATGTCGCGGGGATGGTTCGGGACTTTCGTGAATGGGAGAAGGCGGGCGTCCGTTTCCACGGAGTGAAGCCTTACTTTGATTTCCTCCGCAAGAGCAATTACGAGACCGACTGGGAGGAGCTGCTCCCAACCGCTCTGCTCGAGTTCATGAACGGCGAGGAACTGGTGATGATGCTGCACACCTGTCGCACCGGGATGGGCGAACCGCGGGTGCAGGAATTCATCGGCGACGTGGTGGATCGTTACCCGAAGATCAAGATCGTCTTTGCCCACATGGGACGCTATTTTCGAGTGGAGCCGACATTGAAGTTCCTCGAATCCGATCTGCTAAATTGTCCCTCTCTCCACCTTGAAATGTCGAGCGCCACAGTTCCCGAGGTGTACGAGCGTGTTCTCAGTCGGAGAGAGTTGTGGGATCGCCTGTTGTTCGGCACCGACCTCCCCTTCGGTCTCTGGACCGGTGTCGAGCAGTGGTCGCAGGCAACAGGCCCGGTGTTCGTGACGCGCAATACGGCGGTCACGCACCCGGCCTGGCTGAGGCGTTTTGGCATCGATCCAGATCGGTTGACCTACAACACCTACCACGTCGTCAAGGCTGTCAAGGATGCGATGGGCAAGCTGCGCCTGGACGAAGTGCAATCTCGTGCCCTGAGAGAGAAGGTGTTCCTCTCCAACGCGCAACGCTTGTTTGAGCAAGGATGTGATGATAGAAGTGAGTGAATGCTTATCCTACGGACTACTCCCGCACGGCTGGCGGGAAATCCGCAAAATTGACGCCCACATGCACGTCAACGGCGGGCCGCACCAATGGGGCTGGGGCGATAATACGGATGCGATCGAGGCCGCAGACGCTCTTGGAATCGATCAGATGTGCTGCTCCATCCCAATCACGGGGGGGAGGCTTGCGACGCCGGACGAAGTGCGCGCGGCAAACGACGCGGTGCTGGAGGCGATGCGTAGGTGGCCGGATCGCATTCTTGGCTACTGTTTCGTCATGCCGGGGTATCGCGACGAGTCGTTGGAGGAGATCGACCGGTGTGTGGATGCGGGGATGATCGGGATCAAACTGTACAACCAGTACAAGTACTCCGACCCCGTTCTGTTCCCCATCGCCGAGAAGTCCATTGAGATCGGCGTGCCGATTCTCGGTCACGCGGGTCACTGCACCGACGCTGCGTCGCGCTCAGCGCAACCCAACATTTCCGATGCCGCGGACTTCCGCGAGTTGGCGTTGCGTTACCCGAACGCAACGCTGATTGAGGGGCATATCGGTGGCGGTGGCGACTGGGAATGGAGCGTCAAAATGCTGCGCGACTGTCCCAACGTTTACCTCGACACGAGCGGCAGCGGCGTGGATGATCGTCTGATCGAGATGTGCATCGCTGAACTCGGGCATAGGCGGCTGCTCTTCGCCACAGACATGACGATGGAGGGCGGGGTCGGAAAAATCCTCTCGGCTGAGATGACCGACGAGCAACGGGAAGACATCTTCTGGAGGAACATGCAGCAGATTCTGGATGGGAGAATGGTCTGAGCCTACGGATCGTGGGACAACTCTCTTTGGCCGGGAGTGCGGTCTCTGGTACAATTCAATAGGAATCGTGCCGACTGTAAGGAGGGAACAGCACAATGAAGCAAACATATACTGCACACGTGTTCCGTGAGGAGGCCTGGGTCGTAGCGCAGTGTATTGAGGTAGACGTGGCAAGTCAGGGAAGGACCGAGGATGAGGCGCTTACTAATCTGAGTGACGCCTTGGAGCTCCATTTCACCCCTCCGTGCGCCACGATTACGCCCAAACTCCGTAAGGTAGAGATTCAGCTCCGTGCCGCTTAATCCTCTGCCGTTTCGTGAGGTGGAACGCAAACTGGTTGCGGCGGGTTTTCTCCAAGTTGGCCAGACAGGGAGCCACGTCAAGTACGCGAAAACTACCAACAAGGGAACACTCACCGCGATTGTGCCCCGCCACCGCGAGGTTGCCGCAGGTACCTTGCGCAGTATCCTTCGGCAGGCGGGAATCAGTGCGAGCCAGTTCGATTCCTTGTGAAAAGAGGCCCAAGCTCTATGTTGATAGATATCAACGCTCACCTCGGTCATTACCCTTTCCGCCAGTTGCGATACAACGATACTCCAGGATTGCTCAGCCTGATGGATCGCAACAACATCCACAAAGCTGTCGTGTCCTCCCTCCACGCGGTGTTCTATCGTGACGCTCACCGGGGCAATGAGGAACTGACCGACTGGGTCTCCGAAGCGCCGGAGCGGCTGATTCCTCTGGCGACCGTCAATCCAACATACGCCGGTTGGGAGCGCGACATGGATCAAGCGCTCACCGAGTGGAACATGAAAGGGATACGACTGGTGCCGCAGTACCACGGCTATTCGCTGACCGACGCGAGCGGACAGAAGGCCCTCGCTGTCGCCGCGGAACACGGTGTTCCGGTCGTCCTTCCGCAACGGCTGGAAGACCGGCGTCAGAAGCATCACTTTGACGAGGCGAGAGACCTGTCATTCGATGAAGTGCTTGCCGCGGCCCGGCTGCATCCCGACTTGCGGGTGGTATTCCTTAACTGGCTCGGGATCAATGGTGGCGCACTCGTCGAAGCAGGGATGAAGGAGCGAGTACTCATCGACCTCACTCGGATGCCGGTCGTTCTCCAGAAGGACCTCCCGTCTCTGATTGAGATTCTCGGCATCGGCTCCGTTGCTTTCGGCACTCACATTCCCTTTAACTACCCCGGTCCATCACTCATCAAACTGGAACTTCTTAACGTTTCTTCCAGAGACAGAAAACGCATCGCCTGGAAGAACGCGGCGGCGTTCCTCGGGATTGAGGATATGCAATGAAACGTCGCCATAGTGCTTTTTGGAGCATTCTTGTCATGACCATGATTGCGGCAGCCTCAGCCAAGGACTCCTCCACCTACTACACGCCCGACCGCATTACCGTTGGGCGAACCAACGTCTTTCGCTATTCCTGGGCGAAGAGGCTTTTGGGCGAGATGACCTCCAAGTCACCTGTGACGGTTCCCTACTACATCAATGGGGGTTACGCCGCCGGCGGTGCGTACGCGTCACAGAGCGACGAATTCATGTGGACGCTGCAGCCCTCCACGCTGATTCCACGCGTTTATCCGCACGAAGCAAAAGCCATCTGCCCCGTTCACGGAACCGATGTCCGAAAGGTTGACGCTTGGTGCGCATGGAGCATTGAGCCAGTCAGTCACCCCTACAAGGTGCAGTGCAAGTTGGGGAAAGAATGGTACCCCAGTAACGACTTCCTCGCGGGCGACATGACTTCCGGTGAATTCCCGGACGATGGCAACGGCTGTGACTACAAAGGCAAGCGTTACTACTTTCTGCGAGACTATGCCCACATGGCATACGGCGGAGCTGTCATCCCCGCGTTGAGGTCGCTGTCGCAGGCCTATGTCCTCACCGGCGAGACCGCCTATGCTCGCAAGGGCGCGATCCTGCTCGCGCGACTGGCCTCCGAATACCCCAACCACACGGACCGCAGTGACCGCCTCTTCTATGCAACCACCGGCGGGCGCGATCCCCACTACACTTGGAAGACCGGCGGCATGATTACCGATCTCATCTGGGAAACATTTAGTCTTGAGACGACCGCCTATGCGTACGACGCTCTCTATCCGTACTTCGATCAGGACCCAGAACTTATCAGCTTTCTCAAAGCAAAAGGAATGCCTGTCGACACCGCCGTCGCCGCCCGTCGCTATATCGAGGAAAAGCTGCTGCGTTCTGGTATGAGTGCGCTGCTCAGCGGCGACATTCACGGCAACGAGGGACTCCACCAGGCCGCGGCCCTTGCCTGTGCGCTGGTCATGGATGACTTTTCGGACACCCACCCGAACTCTCAGGACATGGTGGACTATGCCTACCACGGGATCGGGCACTGCGCTTACCTCTTGGTCAATGGCCTTACTCGTGACGGCGGCGGACATGAAAGCCCCGGCTATAACCGGATCAAGTGCGACTTCATTCGCGTCCATCGCCTGATGGAGCAATTGCGCCGACGTCATCCGGAAGAGCTGTCGACGGACAGGTACCCCGATCTATTTGCGGAACCGAAGGCGCGTGCCTTGTTTGACTACTACATCGACATCACGCCACTCGATTACTTTCTCCCTTCCATCGGAGACTGCGGTGGCATCTATCCTCCTCGTCGAATTCCCCCATACCAGTATTCGTTCCTGAGCTCCGAGAATCTCTTCGCATTCCAGCGATATGGAGACCCGCGGTATGCTCGCGCCTGCACGAAGCCGGACGGGACGTTCTTCACCGGAGAGTTGTTTGAGCCTTTCCCCGAAGACGCGATCAAGGCAGCGCTTGCGAAACCGGAGTCGCAGATACGACGAGAGTCGCGTCTGTTGGACGGATACGGCATCGGCATCCTGGAATCGGGTGAAGGCGACAATCGCCGAGCCGTTTCCCTCAACTACACCTCGCTCATCGGCCATCGCCAGCACGACAACCTGTCGCTGGAGATGTGGGCGCGCGGCGTGGCGGTGCTCCCCGATATTGGTTATCCTCACACTTGTGATTACAGTTGGGAGTGGGACTCCAACATCATGGCGCACAACACGGTGACCGTGGACGAGACCCAACCCTCCCGCGGCAGCGGCGGGGCCGCGACGTTGTTTGCCAGCGCCAACGGCGTACACGTAGTGGCGGCGCGGCACGACCCGTATCCGACCACCGCCTTCGGTTCCGCACGCGGTGGGAATCCCGCGCGAGACGTGGACGAATATGAGCGGATGGTTGTTTTAGTTGACGTGGACCCGGAGCGGTTCTATGTCGTTGATCTCTTTGCTGTCCGCGGTGGTGAGCAGCACGATCAGAGTTGGCACGGACCGTTGGTATCGCCGGAACCCCCGAAGCTTCATTGGCAAGCGCAGGGCAATGGAACGCTGGCAGGGAAAGACGTGGCGCAGTTCGCAACCTTCACCGACCGCTGGGGGAGAACGCGCAAGGACTTTCCCAGTTTCCTGACCAATATCCGCCGCGCGGAACTGGGGCAATCCGCTACATGGAGTTGGAACCTTGGATTTCCCGAAGGGGACACGCTGAACCTTCACCTTGTTCCGGTGGGGCAACCGCTGGACGTCATCATGGGGAGGGGAAGGAGTCCGGCCCACACTCCGGATTTCGGGATGGAGTACCTCCTCGCTCGACGCACCGTTGCCCCGGGAGGCCGATCTCTATTCCTAACTGTGTTGGATGCGTTCCAGACCAAGCCCGTCGTGAAGAGCGTTCGCCTGGTGTCTGAGACGCCGCTTGTGTTGGAGGTGCGACGTGAAGACGGCAAAGACGAGATCACTCTCAACGTTCCCGCGGGTTCCAGTCGCCTCACCACCCACCGATCACTCGGGGCGCGCGTGCGCTCGCAGACAGGAGAGAACTGGACACGAGATGCGCAGATAGGAGAATATGAAGCAGGCAAGGGGCCGGGGTACGCAACAAGTATCATCCGTGCCGTGGACCATGCCGACAACGAGATTGCGCTCGACCACCGTCCGGGACTGGACTCCGACCTGGCGCCAGGTCGAGCGATCCGCATTTTCAACGCACAGCGCACCGCTCTCTTCCGCGTTCGCGCCGTACGCCGAGAAGGTGAGCTCCTCTGGATCACTCTCGATCAATCGGCCCTGCTTGCGCGCGGCCCGGTGGCTGCAGTCGACGACGGCATTGTCACCATCTCC
Organism: Armatimonadetes bacterium CG2_30_59_28; assembly: GCA_001872605.1. GTDB lineage: Bacteria > Armatimonadota > Abditibacteriia > CG2-30-59-28 > CG2-30-59-28 > CG2-30-59-28. The sequence goes on from MNXM01000296.1 coordinate 6,121, forward strand.
GCATTCATCGTCTTTGCCAACGGCCAGGTGGACGAGAAGGGGCAACTCAAACCCGGGCTCGACTACTTCGCCGGCAGTAGGATGGCAGAGGGGAAGACGGCGCGCCGCGTCTGCGGTGTCGTCGGGGGAGAGAACAGCAAGATATTTCCTGCTGAACGGGTCACCGCCGATGAGTTGCGTGAAGACTTCGGGGGGAGAGTTGTTTCGGTGTGGCAGTATGGGGAGGGGGATCAGGTGGAAATATCCCGTACCCGGAGCGTGCGACCCTAACGAGCATACGTCGGGCCCGCGCGAAGGCATGTTCTCGCCCAGGAGAAGAAAACACATTGCCAAACGTGCCCAACATCCTCTGGTTCTGCACCGATCAGCAGCGTGGGGATACAATTCAGTGCCTCGGTAATCCGCACGTTCGGACGCCGAACCTCGACGCTCTCGTATCGGAAGGAGTAGCGTTCACGCGTGCCTACTGCCAGAGTCCCATTTGCACGCCAAGCCGTGCCTCGTTCCTGACGGGGCGTTACCCTCGCACCACCCGCTGTCGACAGAACGGCGCGCGGATTCCCGAGGACGAGGTGATGGTGACGCGACTGCTGGCGGAGCATGGATACGATTGTGGGCTTGTCGGCAAACTGCACCTGAGTCCGTGCCATGGACGAGTGGAGCATCGAGTTAATGATGGCTACCGCGTCTTCCACTGGAGTCACCATCCCATGCCGGACTGGGAGGAGAATGAATACACTCAGTGGCTTCGGGGGAAAGGTCATCGATGGGGGAATCTATACCACCGGCCGCCGGACGCGTTCGCCTGGGCCGGGGTTCCCGCCGAACTGCATCAGACAACATGGTGCGTGGAGAAGGCAATCGATTTTGCGATGGAAGACAGAGATGGCCCCTGGTTGATGAGCGTCAACTGTTACGACCCGCACCATCCTTTCGACCCTCCACCGGAGTACCTCGACCGTTACGACCCCGACGTACTGCCCGACCCCGCCTATCAGGAGGGGGAGCTTCGGAACAAGCCGCGGTTCCAGCAGATTGATCACATGGGAGCGTACGGCGGAGACGGGATCTCCTGCGCCCAGGCCACGCCCCGACAACGTCGCGAGATGATCGCCGCGTACTACGCGATGATTGAGCTGATCGACGATCGGTTCGGTCGCCTGATGCGCGCTCTTGAGGCGTCCGGCCAACGGGAGAACACCATCGTTGTCTTTATGAGCGACCATGGAGAGTTGCTGGGGGATCACGGCATTCTGTGGAAGGGACCACACTTCTACGAAAGTCTGGTAAGGGTCCCGCTGATTGTGTCATGGCCCGGGGCATTTGTGGCGGGGATCCGCAGCGACGCGCTCGTTGAACTGGTGGACATCGCTCCGACGTTGCTGGAGGCGACTGGGCTATCCGTCCCCACATGTATGCAAGGCCGCTCGCTGCTTCCGGTTCTGACAGGAGAGAAGGCACCCGACGGTCACCGGTCGAGCATCTACTGCGAGTACTACAACGCCATGCCGTGGCACGACCGCCAGGCGTTCGGGACAATGTACTTCGATGGCCGATACAAAATGAACGTCTACCACGGTGAACGTACCGGAGAACTTTACGATCTCGGATCAGACCCGAATGAGTTTGAGAATCTTTGGGATGAAAGCGCACACCGGGTGCGCAAAGCGGAACTCATGCACCGCTGTTTTGACCAGAGCATTTTCACGCTGGACCCGTTGCCCGAACGCGAGGACATCTGGTAGACGAATCGCCGGAATCCGTCTATACTTGCCCCGTTACGCACAACGCCATACTTCGGAGGATTCTGCTGTGCCATCGCTGCAAACCTATCTACAACCCATTGAGCCATACGCCTTGGAGCTGCTGTTTGGATCGATCATCGTGAACCTGTTCCTGGTTGTCTTTGGATCTCTCGCAAGAGTTGGCGGACATGGACGCGCCATCCGCAAACTCCTCTCCGCCACTTCAGGGGAGAGTCTGGAGGCGTTGATACGGGATAGTCTGGAGAGGTTGGACGGGAACTCCCGCCGCCTTGATGAGGTTGCCGAGAATCTCAAACAATCCGTCGAGAACCAAAAGCTCTGTCTTCAGAAAACGGGGATGGTGCGGTTCGACGCCTACGACGATGTCCACGGTAAGCAGAGTTTCTCGGTGGCGCTGCTCAATGCGTACGACACCGGAGTGGTCCTCACCGGGCTTTTCGGACGCACCGACGCGCGTTGCTATGGAAAACCCGTTGTCAACGGGAAATCCGAGCACCAGCTCTCCGAAGAGGAGAAGCAGTCCGTGCAGGTTGCCATGCACCGCGTTGAGGTTCCCAAGCCGGGATAGAACTTGATTCACACTTGAAGCGCTCTCACTCGACAGTGGCCTTTTCCTCCGCCTGCCCCGTCATCGGCACGAAGTAGACGGGGATCGTGCTGTGCTTCTCGATCTTGCCGTCCAGCTTCTTCAGCAGATAGAGCGTCTGGATGTACCGCTCGCCGACAGGGATAATCATGCGTCCCCCCTCTTTCAGTTGATCGACGAGCGGTTGTGGGACTTCGCTGGGCGCGCAGGTGACGATGATGGCGTCGAAGGGAGCGTGTTCTTTCCAGCCCTGGTATCCATCGCCAGCCTTCACCTGAACGTTGTCATACCCCATCTCCCTGAGTCGCTTCGCCGCGCTGACGGCCAGCGGCTCGACAATCTCGATTGTGTGGACTTCCTTGACCAGCCTCGAGAGTACCGCCGCCTGATACCCCGAGCCGGTGCCAATTTCCAGAACGCGGTCGTCCGGAAGCGGCTGAAGCTGCTCTGTCATGAAGGCCACGATGTAGGGAGGGGAAATGGTCTGTCGTTCGCCGATGGGCAATGAATCATCATTGTAGGCAAAGGGCTGATGGCCGGCAGGCACGAACTTGTGCCGCGGCACATCTTCCATCGCCTTGAGAACGCGCTCATTGGTAATCCCTCGTTCCTTCAGGTGAACCACCATAGCCTGCCGCGCTTCCCGGTAGGCCCCCTCAGCCGGGACGCGGGAGAGAGACAAACCGAGGATCGTCGTCAATAGAACCGCTGTCTTCTGGGTCATGCCCACACACTCCCACGCTCGCTTACGTGCAGACCGCTGCCATTGCGGACAGCTCTTCCCACAGATCAGGTTTCACGGTGATGCCTTCCCGCAGCCGGCGCATCCTTTCCCGTTCTCCACGTTCCCCGGGAGCGAGTATCTCGCCCGACCCGGGAACGGGGGTTAGTTGTTTCATTGCTTGCAGCAGATAAGTTGCTTCCGCCTTGAATTCCTCCAGCGGCCGGAAGATTGCGGGGTCGATGGCCATCATGAGCAGTCCGTAGTTCTTTGCGCTCTCCGGAATCGTGTCTGCGCGCACCAGCGGCCCGGCGAGAAGCTGAATGACAAAGGCAAGGGCATGTCCCTTGTGTCCGCCGAAGGGAAGGAGACCCCCCTCCATCGCCTCGTGCGGGTCGGTGGTTGGGTTCCCGCATTGGTCGACGGCCGCGCCAGGGGGGAGGGGCTTGCCCTGCTCGATGGCAACGATCATGTCGCCGTAAGTCGCTGCCGAAGTGGACATGTCCAGGAGAATGGGGAATTCGCAGCCCGGAATGCCGATGGCAATGGGGTTCGTCCCAAAAATCTTCTCGATGGACTGGTGAGCCGTCATCAGCGGCGAACAGTTGCACACCGCGATGCCGATCAGGTCTTGCCGCGCCGCCATCAACGGATAGTAGCCCAGCATCCCGGAGTGATTGGTGTTGAAGATGCCGACGGTGGCGGCGCCTCGATTCTGCGCCAACCCCATGGCGATACCCATCCCCTTCTGCGCGGCCAGATATCCGAGGTTCCGGTTGGCGTCCAGCAGAGCATACGTCTTCCCGCGGACAACCGCGCGGAGGTCGGCCCGGCCGCTGCTCTTCGTGAGAGGCTTCGCCTTCTGGTTCATCCGGATCAGACCTGGGATGCGCAGCAGCCCGTGAGTAGGTCTCCCGCGCAATTCTGCCTCGATAAGGCAATCGCCAACGATGGCAGCATCTTTCTCAACAAGGCCGCCCGTCATCAGCGCTTTGACGGCAATGTCTCGAGCTTCGCGCTCGGTAAGGATTATCTTCTCGTTTCCAGATTTCAGCGCTTAACCTCCCCCCATCGTTGAGCGGCGATTAGATTCAGCGCCCCACCGGCGCGGAACCATTCGAGCTGCTGCGCGTTGAAGGTGTGGTTCAACTCGATCACTTCGGTTTGTCCGTCGCCGTGTTCTACTTTGAGGGAAACGGTTTTCCCTGGCTGAAGAGCGCCGATGTCAATATGGAATCGATCGTCCTCCCGGACTCTGTCGTAGTCGGAAGGATCTGCAAAGGTCAACGGCAGCAAGCCCTGCTTCTTCAGATTCGTCTCGTGGATTCGCGCGAACGATTTGACGATAATCGCCTTTCCGCCGAGGTGCCGTGGCTCCATGGCGGCGTGCTCGCGGGATGACCCTTCGCCGTAGTTCTCGTCGCCGACGACGATCCAGCCAACGCCGTCAGCGCGGTAATCTCGGGCGACAGCCGGCACTTCGCCGTATTCTCCGGTGATCTGGTTCTTGATAGAGTCGGTCTGCTCGTTGAAGGCATTCACCGCGCCGATGAGCAGGTTGTTGGAGATGTTGTCCAGGTGGCCGCGATACCTCAGCCACGGTCCTGCCATGGAAATGTGATCGGTGGTACACTTGCCCTTGGCTTTGATGAGCAGTCGCATGCCGGTGAACTGAGCAGGCAAGGGCGGTCTGAAGGGACTGAGCAACTGCAGTCGCTCAGAGTCGGGAGGAATGACCACTGCCACCTCCGCCCCCTCCACGGCGGGGGGCACAAATGATTCCGGATCGGGAACGAATCCGTTCCCCGGCAGCTCGAGACCTTTCGGCGGCTCAAGTTGTACTCCATCGATCTCTTCGGTCATGAAGTTGCACGTCAGTCTACCGGCAAGCGCAAGGGCTGTCACCGTCTCAGGCGACGCAACAAACGCGTAGGTGTTGGGGTTGCCGTCGTTGCGTTTGGCGAAATTCCGGTTGAAGGAGGTGATGATGGAGTTGCGGTCTCCCACCTTCGTATCATGGCGCTTCCACTGGCCGATACATGGCCCGCACGCATTGGCCAGCACCTCGCCACCAATCTTTTTCATGGACTCCAGCAACCCGTCGCGCTCGATGGTTGCTCGCACCTGTTCGCTGCCAGGCGTGATGGTGAACTGGGACTGGGCTTTCAGGCCGCGCGCCGCGGCGAACTGCGCCATCGCGGCGACGCGCGACATATCCTCGTATGAGGAGTTGGTGCAGGAACCAATCAGCGCCACCCGCAATTCTTCCGGCCAGTTGTTCTCCCTGACCGCCGCAGCGAATTCCGAAAGCGGATGCGCCCGGTCCGGGGTGAATGGCCCATTGATATGGGGTTCCAACGTGTCAAGGTCAATGTGAATCACCTGGTCAAAATGATCTGCAGGATTCTCGACAACTTCCGCGTCCGGTTGCAGATGCGGCGCGATGCCCGCGGCGAGGCGGGCGACTTCTTCCCGACCGGTGGCAGCGAGGTAGCGCGCCATCGCTTTATCGAAGGGAAAGATAGACGTCGTCGCCCCGATCTCTGCGCCCATGTTGCAGATGGTTCCTTTTCCGGTGGCGGAGAGGCTCTCGCAACCGTCGCCGAAGTATTCCACGATGGCGCCGGTTCCGCCTTTCACCGTCAGGATCCCGGCCAGTTTGAGGATGACGTCCTTGGGCGATGCCCACCCATTGAGCTTGCCGGTCAGCTTGACCCCGATGATGCCCGGGAAGAGCAACTCCCACGGCATACCGGCCATCACATCGACGGCGTCTGCCCCGCCGACACCGATGGCAATCATCCCCAGACCCCCAGCGTTGGGTGTGTGCGAGTCGGTGCCGATCATCATTCCGCCGGGGAAGGCATAGTTCTCCAGAATGACCTGATGGATGATGCCCGATCCGGGCCTCCAGAACCCGATACCATACTTCCGTGAGGCGGAGGCGAGAAAATCATACACTTCCCGATTATCATCGGTCGCGCGCTTCAGGTCCGACCGCGCTCCGGTTTCGGCGCGAATGAGGTGGTCGCAGTGTACCGTGGAAGGAACGGCAACCCGCGGGATTCCCGCCGACATGAACTGCAGCAGTGCCATCTGCGCAGTGGCATCCTGCATCCCGACCCGATCTGCCCGGAAGTCAACATAATCCTTCTTTCTCACTGGCGGGCCCGACAACGCGTCTCCATCCTGGTTGAGGTGTGCGTAAAGAATCTTCTCCGTCAAAGTCATCGCCTTCCCGGCGAGTGGACGCGCCGCGTCGATGCGGGCGGGATAGGAATCGTAAACAGAACGTATCATTTCAAGGTCGTGTGCCATGCAAACTGCTCCTGCTGTCTGGTGGAGATTTCTGCGCCGGACCCCCTCAAGGGCTTTCCAGACGCAGAGCCATTCTACACGAGAGCGCCGAAAGACCGCAACTGCGCGCACCATCGCTCCGTCGCACATCGAGTGCGAGCTTGACAGACCAGACTGAGCGCGAATAAGCTCGGAAGAGTTACGCCGGGCGCTGAGTCCGCGACGACCGTCCCAAGTTATGGAGGTAACCGTAAGAAATGATGCAAGCTGGGTTCTCCAAGACAGACATCACGCCTCGCGTTGGCGTGGAGCTTTGCGGCTTTGGGCCGTTCATCAATCGCCATTCCATCGGGATACGCGATCAGCTCTGGGCGCGTGCGATGGCGGTGGAGGCGGATGGGCAGCAACTGGTGCTGGTGAGTTGTGATCTCGTGGGTGTGCCGTTGGAGATCGCCCATCACGTTCGACAACTGGTGAGTCACGAGACCGGTCTGCCCGAAAAGATGATCATGGTCCACTGCACCCACACACACAGCGGGCCGACCACGGGACGGTTGGTAGGTTGGGGAGTGACCGACCTGCCCTATGTGGAGCTGCTGCCGTATCGCATTGCGCAAGCCGCCATTACGGCGTGGGAAAATCTTGCCGAAGCTGAGATGAGCCATGCGGAGGTGGCGTGTGAAGGCATTTCGCTGAATCGGGAGTATGACAAGGACGCTCCGCCACTGGAGGAGGTCCTGGCTGACGACTGGCGCCCCGCAAAGCCCGAGTTGACCGACACCACCTGTCACGTAGTGAAGTTCACGCGCGACGATGCCGTGGTCGGGTTCCTCAGTTACTACAGTTGTCATCCAGTTGTATGTTGTTCGAGCACTCGGTATATCCACGGCGACTTCGTAGGCATTGCGACGAACCTGTTGGAGCGGGAGCATCCCAAATCCACCGGTCTGTTTCTGCAGGGCTGCCAGGGCGATGTGAACAGTTGCGTTGTTCACAAGCCGGAGCAGGAAGCTCTGCTGGCGCTGGATATCATCGCGGCGCGTTACGCCAATAGAGTGAGGCACGGGTTGACCGCGGCGACGCCGGTGGAGGTCGACTCGATCAATGGCTGCCTCTACGCAACGACCCCGACGCGGAAGCGCTACACGGTGGAGCAACTGGGGGAATGGCTCGCGGAGAAGGAGTCCGTCTTCCAGATGCCGGGCAAGACCGACGACGATCATGAGGTTCGCATGGCGGCCGTATACGCCGCCAGTCTGCGGAGGCTGATTCAGCGGACGGAGACCGGCGAAACGCTGCAACCCTCGACGGAGGTGCAGGCGCTGCGCATCGGTCCTCTCGTTCTGCTGGGCACGCCTTTCGAGGTGTTTCAGGGAATCAAGCGCGAGTTCCTGCAGAAGACGAAATCACCGATTCCTCTTTTGATGGGAGTCACAAATGACCTCCTCGGCTATGCGCCGGATCGGGAAACGGCAGCCCGTGGCGGCTACGCGGCCGACCAAGTTCCGCTGATGCTCGGAAACCTTCCGTTTGCCAACGTCCACGATGAACTGGTGGAGGCGTTGCTGGCGGTGGAGAGCGCGGTCGCAGCCCCGTAGTTGCCATACCCACGCGCTCGATGCAGAACCGATGTCCTCACCACAACGCTTTACTCCACCACCACCATCCGGTATCCCAGTCGCGGGATGTCCAGCGTCACCTGCCCGCCCACCGCGGTCAAGGGCAGCTCGTCCGGCCAGGTGATGAGTTTCTTCCCTGGCACTCCCAGCCGGTTGGCGTTGATGGTGATGTTCCCTTTGCGGTCTTCTTTGCTGAGGTTGGAGACGATCAGAAGCGCCCTTCCGTCGCGCTTGTATGCGCTGATGTAGACATCCTTCATGTCGGTGATTGCGGGGGGCGTCGCGTCGAAGTAAGGGATAAACTCCGCGTCAACATAGCCGAACTTGTCCAGCGCCGAAAATGCTTCGTTGACGACCGACACATTGCACGAGATCGGCCAGGGGCTGACATCGTGGATCATCAGCAGCGCCATCATGCCGCGAGTCGGTTCCACCTGTTGAGCGTGCTCGGCGTCGAACTCTGGGTTGAAGTACGGCATGATGCCCCACTGGCGCCCCATGAATTCCGCCCGGAAGGTGTCCAGCGTGATGAGGTCCAGGTAGCTGTCCTTCACTTTCCCTCGGAAGTGTTCGCCGTCGAGATAGGAATCGTCATACGCCAGGATGGGGATTGTCACCTTCCCCGACATGTGCGCCATGGTGAAGGTCTCTTTCGGCAGTGACTTTACAGCAGCGTACATTCTACGATAGAGATTGCGGAAGCCCACGATGGGATACGTAGGGCGCAGCTTGCCGTCTCGTATGTAACCGCACCCCGCGTCCAATCTGGTTGATGAGTAGGGGTGGGTGTTGTCGTGGTACACGCCGTCGATGCCATACTGGTCGATGAATTGCTTTGTCTTCCGGACAATGAAATCCGCGTACTCTTTACCCACCGGAGAGGCTATCGCAAATGGAGCTCCGTACCGGGCGACATCCGACGAGCCGGTGTCGGCCCCTCCCAAAGCCCACTGCTTCTGGAAGAAGGGCCACTCCGGACACGCTGCCGAGATGAAGCTGAGACACACGTAAGGCACGGTCTTCATCCCCTGCTCCTGAAGCTGCTTGATGCGCTGTGAGAAGACATCCGGCTTCGTTGCCTCGGGATAGCCGTAGTATTTCATCGAATCGTCTTCGGGCGTCGGCCAGATGATGCGCACCGTGGGGTTGACCCCGGGATCCAGTCGCCACTTGCGCCAGTCCTTTGGGACAGGCTTCACGGGCGTGGCCTGCAGCCCGAAGGTCCACTTCCAGTCCTTCGGCAGCTTCTGCCCCTTGGACAGCAGGTTGAAGCGCATGACGATCTCTCCCTTGTTACGGACGATTTCAATGGCGTCGCCGCTGTCGCCATTGGGCCAGAACTCGTCCGACTCGCAGAACCAGAACAGCCCGCGGTCATTGTCGCCTAACCACACATAAGGGATGAAGGCGGACTTGTCGACGACACCGTCGCCATCAGGAACGAGACCTGCCGGGCCTTCCCACGAATGCGCGTAGCGGTGGCGATAGAGCGCGTTCCCGGCGTTGACCGGAATCTCCAGACTGACACGGTCGATGGGCAGACCGTCTCCGCCCTTGCAGGACAGCTCAGTCAGGAGCATCCCGTCGTACTCCGCGACGACCTTCGTCGCTACTCGGATTTGCTGCGCGCCGGATTGCCCCTCCAACTCTCCGATCATCTCGGCGCGAGTGGCGGTGCTGGACACCATGCGGGAAGACTGCTTGCTCCAATTTACCTTCTGACCTGCAACGTCCACGTCGAGGGAAACCGGCCGGGACAATACCGCGGCGTTGGCAGACTGAATCTGGACGGGAAGCGCCGATGCGGTGTAGTCGTATGTTCTCCCCCAGCATGCAACCGTGTTTCCCTTCATCTGCAGCGGCGTCCAGGGAGGCAGCACTTTATCGTGCATCCCTACACGGTTGCCGCGCCATTCCATGCTGGGAATCGTCAACCCTTTGCGCAGCTCAAACTGCCTCTTGCCATCGAGTAGAACTTCGGCAACGAGGTCATATTCCCCCGGCTTATCGGACAGCAGAGGAAAGGTTTGAATGATCTGTCCCTGTGTACACGGTTGACCCTTGGCGCTGTTGGGGAGCGGTTCCTTGCTGCGTACCATCGCCATCCAGGCGTGAACGCGCGCGTCTTCGACATCGGCTCCGCCAGTTGTCACACGAAGTTGTATCTCGCCCTTCTCAGGATCCAGCGTGTGCATCAGACGCGTCAGGTCTTCCTGAAGAGGCACGGTGAAATCGTAGTTGCCTTGGAAGTGCGCCGCGATGTGGTTGGAGCTCAGTGGACGATCGTAGATGCGCACTTCATCGATGAGCGAAGTGGTCTTCCGGGCGATGTGCCAGGGATGGTCGCCGATGCGGAAGGTCTTCCCAAGCGACAACGGCAGGAGTCCTCCTGCCGGCAGCTTGGCTGCGGGTTTGCCGTCGGCGTAAGCCAACACTCCTTCCGCAGACCAGGTCCCCGCAATGTGATGCCATTCGCCGGTCTTCCACCCATCGAGAGAGAACGCGCTTGATGTATATGGCCCGTTGACGTTTTCACACGTCAGCATGAGCAGCCGGACGCCCTGATAGTACTTGTAGAGATACAGCGCACCCTCGCCCCTCGACTCGAAGAAGACGTGGAACTCCTCATCCTCGGGCTTCCAGTCGACAGCCTTCACCCACATCTCCACCGTGCCCCCCGCCGCCGAGATGATCCCTTCTGTCGGGTACTGGACATAGCCCGTGTCCGGGCCGGACTTCAGCGCCTTGCCGATCCTTCCGGGAGCGAGTTCGGGTTTGCCGTCGAGCGACGCCTCCACAATGCGGTCACCTGCGACGGCATGGAGATGGTCGTCAAACGAAATAACGAGCGACGGTGTCGGCGCCGCACGCACCCCCACGGAAATCGCGATAGACAACACCAATGCAGCGTACAGTTTCATCAGTTACTCCTCCGAAAATAAACCGCAAAGACGCAAAGGCTCTTTGCGGCCTTGGCGGCTTCGCGGTTAAAAAGAACTCTCTCCCGTTTTCATCTTCCGTGGTGACCGAGCGGTCATGGGCGATTCCCTTGAAAATAGCGGCTCTTGGGAGGGCGAAGGCTCTTGCTGAGCCATTCCCCAACGTTGGCGGCTCGACTTGAACTCTCCGAGTTCGCGGAGTCTCTCCCTCCCGCGTTGCATTTTCATCTCGCGTGCTGCGGAACCGCGCATGGATGATCCCTCAAATTTTGCACGTGGCCGATAGTAACGCAAGCAGACGCAATTTGCAAGCGATGTCCTTCAAAGCAATTGCGCTTTTTTCACGTGGGCTTGACACTGCCCGCTCAGGAGTACCGGTTATAGCCCGGAGAGCTTCGTCTTTGTTCAGCCTCCCGACCAGTCGGGAGGCTGCTGGAATCAAATCCTTCGGACTAAAACCGGGTATCTACTCACGTACTCGGACAGGATGTACAGGATTTGCAGGATCGACCGACGCACGGGCGATGACTCCCGGAATGCCCGGAACCGAGGAATGCTACGAGAAATTCCGCAAAGGCGAAAAACAGACCTTCCCGCCGACGAAACCGTGAAGATATGTCAAAGGTCACCATGCTAATGAAACGGCCAGAACCGAGGGAAAAAGGGAAAGTGGGGTCATGTCCGATCACCGGGTGGACGCGCTCAGCGACTTTTTCTTCGTGGGGTACACCACCATTTCGACCGCCCGGGTGCGAGGCGAGGAGTACCTGAGGGGGAACAAACGTCTCCTTTCAAAGGTGCAGGAGATCTTGGAGCGAAGTTAACAGGATTCCCTCGCATCACGCGTTTCTGCCCTCACGAATGCCGCCCGTGCGGCATGGGGATTCTTATGATACAATTCTAGTGCATCCTTTCGTAAATTCTTCGACATTAGACGCCGGATCGCTTCAGCGTCCGGTAGCTCACACAACTGACTACCGAGCGCCAAGAAAGGACATCTTTTCTCCCCTTTCAACCCGTTTTCGGCACGAACACGGGTTGAAAGGGGAGAAAAGGAGGGTAGCCTTCATCGTGTAGCTGCC
>MNXM01000066.1 GCA_001872605.1 Armatimonadetes bacterium CG2_30_59_28
ACCGACACGGCTGTAACCTGGGGAGAGCGGCAGCACGGCTTCTGAAGAATCGAGAGGTACTGTACGCGGGGAATCACCGGCAAGACCGGCTCCCGCGATGCTCCTCCAACCCCTGACTCGTAAACCCAGGGGTCCGGACGGCTGGATCGACACTGCCCGACAGGTAGGCGGTGGATTTAGGGTTGCCCCACCGCTTTACAGGATCGAGCTTTCTGTGTTACAATGCCGTCGTTTTGGAGTTGGGTGGAGCGATGGAGTCCGTCACCGACAGGAGGACGGTATACTGCTCTTCCGAGACCGACTGACGAGAAGGGATCAACACCGTGGTGGAACAGAAAGAGACAATCATTGGCAGTTACCAGATACACGAACGGGATACGGGTTCCCCGGAAGTGCAAGTGGCTCTGCTGACGCATCGCATCGATGACCTCACGGAGCATCTGCGATCTCACAAGAAGGACCACCACTCGCGTCGCGGTCTCATCAAGATGGTGGGGGCTCGTCGTCGCCTGCTCAATTACCTGAACAGCAATGACATCAATCGGTACCGGAAACTTGTTGAAAGGCTTGGATTGCGTCGATAGACGATGCCGGTGGTCGTGAGAAATCCGCGAGAAGGCGCGGGATTCGTTGCTGAGTGCTGAGTGTTGATAGTTGAACAGGTCACACCTTGTCAGATTGCAGCTTCAACGATGAGCATTCCGCATTCAGTAGAATCCCCCCCCCAAAGCGTTCCTTGCTGGCTCTGAGTCCGCGGACTTCGAATCCGCAAAGATTTACCTCCGACCCACTTGCGCGCCCAACGTCCGCAACTCTCCGCCAAGATTCTGTTTCTGTCCCGATCATGATTTAGATTCAGCAGCCAAATACGCTGAAGAATGCAATGGACATGACGCAACAGAAGGCCAGCGCCGCACGGTCATCCGTCAGTGACAGCCCCTTGTTTGCGTTGTGCCCGCATATCGCGCATGTCGAATCAGTTCCCTCAGCCGTGGGGTACACCCGTCGGGTGGACAGGAACACGCGGCGCGTCGGCTGAACACAGGAGGATAAGAAATGGCAATCCAAGACAAGCAATTTGAGATGGAATGGGGGGGGCGGCCCCTCGTCATCGAGGCGGGAACATTAGCGCAGCAGGCAAACGGTTCTGTCACGGTACAGTATGGAGACACGATGGTTCTCGCCACTGCCGTCTGTGCATCCCCGCGCCCGGGGATCGACTTTTTCCCCCTCACGGTTGATTTCGAGGAACGCATGTATGCCGCGGGGAGAATTCCCGGAAGCCGATTTGTGCGCAGAGAAGGACGACCCAGTGAGAAAGGAATCCTGACTGCGCGCTTGATTGATCGAACGATTCGCCCGCTTTTCCCCAAGGGATTCATGAATGAGGTGCACGTCGTAGTGACCACCCTTTCTGCGGACGCAGAGATTTATCTGGACATCCCGGGAATGATCGGGGTGGCCGCGGCCCTTGGCATTTCAGACATCCCTTTCAACGGTCCCGCGATGGGCGTGAAGGTGGGTTATGTTGAAGGTGAGTACATTCTCAACCCAACGTACGAACAGCTTGATATTGGCGACTTGGAGCTGGTTCTCGGCGGCAGCCGCAAGGGAATCAATATGATCGAGACCGGCGCCCGACAACTCAGCGAAGAGTTGGTCTCCGGCGCCGTCGAATTCGGCTGGAAGCAGGCCGAGCCGGCGTTCACCTTTATCGAAAACGTCATCCGCGAGATCGGGAAGCCCAAACTGACCAGCTTCGCTGAGCATGTCATTCCCCCCGAAGCCATCGGTGCTGTGGAGGACCACGCCGGAGGCCGCATTCGAAAGGCGCTGCAGCAGACCGGCAAGGCCGACAGAGACGATGCGCTCAACGTTCTGCGTACCGAAGTTCTGGAATCCCTGCTGCCCCAGTTTGAGGACAACCCAAGCGTCGTGCGCGAGGCTTTTGAGGAAATCGCCAAGAAGCAGTTGCGCGCGCTGGCCTTGGAGGAGGGCAAACGCGTGGATGGTCGGGGAACCGATGACATTCGCCCGCTTCGCTGTCAGGTTGGGTTTGTGCCACGGGCCCACGGATCGGCGCTTTTCAGTCGCGGGGAAACGCAGGCAATCAACGTGACAACCCTCGGTTCCGTGGGTGAAGAAAAGCTAATGGACAGCCTCGGCGAAGAGGAATCCAAGAGATTCATGCACCACTACAACTTCCCGCCGTACAGCGTCGGCGAATCGAAGCCGATGCGCGGACCCGGCCGTCGTGAAATCGGCCACGGCGCCCTGGTGGAGAAGGCGCTGCTTCCCGTAGTTCCTGAGGAAGAGGTGTTTCCCTATACCATCCGCGTCGTTTCTGAAATTCTCAGTTCCAATGGATCGACATCGATGGCCAGCGTGTGTGGCACCACTCTTTCGCTCATGGATGCTGGAGTTCCCATCACTGATCCGGTAGCGGGAATTTCCATCGGTCTGGTGATGGATGACTACGAGGCCGTTGGGAGAGGAGACGGACATTACTTTCTCCTGACCGACATCATGGGCATCGAGGACCACTGTGGCGACATGGACTTCAAGGTGGCAGGAACACGCAACGGGATCACAGCCATCCAGTTGGACCTCAAGGCTGAAGCCATTCCAATCAGGCTGATTCCGGAGGTTCTGGAACGGGCCAGGCAAGCGCGCTACTTCATCCTCGACACCATGGCCGCGGTGCTCGCCGAGCCACGACCGGAACTTTCCGAATACGCGCCACGCATCCTGACGTTGCAGATTCCCGTTGACAAGATCGGCGGAGTCATCGGGCCCGGCGGCAAGATGATACGCGCTATCATCGAGAGGACGGGCGCGAAGATTGATATCGAGGATGATGGCATGGTCTTCATCGCCTCCACCGACCCAGCCGGCGGCCAGGAAGCGTACGACACCATTCAGAACATGGTGAAAGACGTTGAAGTGGGTGAAGAGTACACTGGGAAGGTGGTCCGCATTCTGCCCTTCGGCGCCTTCGTGGAATTGCTCCCGGGCAAGGATGGGCTTGTCCATATCTCGGAACTGGCATGGGAACATGTCCCCAGCGTTGAGGACGTGGTTAACATCGGTGACGAGGTGACTGTGAGAGTCAAGGAGATTGACGACCAGGGGCGCGTCAACCTTACCCGCAGGGAACTGCTGCCGAAACCCGAGGGATATGTGGAACGCCCGCACTCGCCGCGTCCGCCGCGCAGATCGGACGGACCTCCGCGGGGAGGACGTTCTCGGTACTGAGTGGCAAATGACGAAGGGAGTTTGTCCTTGTGACTGTTCCCTGGTCGGGCAGGCGCGGGTGACCTCTCACTGGTGCACCGACGTTCCACCGGCGACCCTGCCTCCTCGCGGGGATCAACTCAAACATCGATGTACACAAAAACCATCACCGATTCCGGACTGCGAATTGTCACCGAACAAATGCCGGAAGCGCAGTCGGTCAACATCGGCGCATGGATCTGCACAGGCAGTTCCCACGAGCCGGAAGAGCGCACGGGCATATCACACTTCCTCGAACACATGCTGTTCAAAGGAACGGCGACGCGCACGGCGGCTGACATTGCGGAGACGATTGACTCGCTGGGCGGCTGTCTCGACGCCTTCACGGACAGAGAGTTTGTCTGCTACTATGCGCGTGTGCTGCCGGAACACACCTCCATCGCTCTCGAGATGCTTGGGGACATGCTTTCCCGACCGCGCTTGGACGCGTCTGATATCGCGATAGAGCAGCGGGTGGTTCTCGAGGAGATCATGGCGTGTGAAGATTCTCCCGAAGAGTTCCTCATGGATCGCTTCACCGGGGTCATCTGGGAAGGCTCATCGCTCTCAAGGAACATCCTGGGAACTTGCGATTCCATCCGTCAATTGGATCCCCCGGCCCTGAAGGATCACTGGTCACGCACTTACGTTCCGCCGGCCGTTCTTATCTCCGCGGCAGGAAGGCTGAAGCACGAAGAGATCGTGCAGTGGGTCGAGCGCCACATGGCTGACCTGCCCGACCGTGACCTGGCAGGAGAACCGTCCCCGCGATTTGATGAACCGGGACCTCCGGAAGTCTGCTGCCATCACCAGTTGCTTGACAAGGATTGTGAGAGAATCTATCTTTGTGCGGGCACACGGAGCTTTGGGCAAACGTGCCCAGATCGTTTTGCATCGCACCTTCTCGACTCCGTTATCTCCGGGGGATGTAGCTCCCGCCTCTTCCAGGAAATCCGTGAGAAGCGAGGTCTGGTGTACTCAATTGGCTCGAGTTCCGCATGTTACCGCGTGGCTGGGTTTCTTGCAGTGTCTGCCAGTTGCGGCGCCGAGAGCGCGCAGGAAGTTGCGGACCTTATCGGCAGAGAGTTGCGTTTGGTGAAGGTGAACGGGATCACGAGAGATGAACTTGAACGGGCGAAACAGCAGGCCCGAGGGGGTCTTCTCCTCGCGACAGAAAGCCCTGGAGAACGGATGGTGCGCAACGCCCAGAACGAGGTCTACTTTGACCGCATGGTGCCACTTGCCGAGGTGCTGGATGCTGTGGAGAGAGTATCGCTGGACGATGTCCACCGCGTCGCCCACGAGATTCTCGACAACCGCCTGTTGAACCTCGTGGGCGTCGGCCCGTTCGGAGACGGGGACCTCAACTTGGAGATGTCAGTGGGGTGATGGGGTGATAGAGGTACAGAGTGAAGGATGCATTCGAGTCTGCGCCATCGGTGCGGCGGGAAGAATGGGCATGGAGGTCGTCAAGGCGATCACGCAAGCTGACGGCATGGAATTGGTCGCAGCGGTGGATGTCCTGCGCGTTGGGGAAGACGCCGGTGTCGCCGCGGGGATCGATTCGCTCGGGGTGGTCATCGCGGCGGACCTTGGGCAAACGCTTCGGTCGTGCGCGTCGGATGTGGCAGTGGATTTCACCGTGCCGGATGTAGCCTTCGGCAACATCCGGACCTGTCTCGAAAACGGGGTAGCATCGGTAGTGGGCACAACGGGTCTCTCGCAGGAGCAGCTGGATGAAATCGAGCGTCTCACCCGGTCCATGGACACCCCGGCCTTTATCGCACCCAACTTCGCGATTGGCGCAGTGCTGATGATGCGCTTCGCGCAGCAGGCCGCGAAGTACTTTGAGTACGCGGACATCATCGAACTGCACCATGAGAAGAAACTGGATGCTCCCTCCGGCACGGCAGTAAAGACCGCTCAGATGATTGCCGCCGCGAAGGGCGCGGCGATGATCTCGCCCAATTCCGCGAACACGAAGATTACACTCGAAGGGGCCCGCGGTGGCGTACACGAGGGAATCCATATACACAGTGTGCGAATGCCCGGCTTCGTCGCCTCCCAGGAGGTGACCTTCGGTGGGTTGGGGCAGACGCTCAAGGTTCGTCACGACTCCATCAGCCGAGAGTCGTTCATGCCGGGGGTCGTCATGGCCGTGCGCAGAGTGCGGCAACTCAGCGGGTTGACGCTGGGGCTTGAAAGAATTCTGTAGGCTCCACGTCCACTCCCCTGTTGGCATCTTCTTTGCGCCCAAGATTATCGGCGCGTTTTGCATGGAACAAGCGGCGTTTTATTGCCGTCGCAGGTCGGCGAACAGTCTTTAGCATCAATCGATTGCAGGAGTATGAATAGTGGAAAAAAAAACAGTTGCCGTTGTTGGGGCGACCGGACTGGCCGGACAGCAGTTTATCGCCGCGCTGGAAGAGCATCCCTGGTTTCAGATGACAGCCCTCGTGTCCTCAAAACGCAGCGCGGGGAAGAAGTATGGCGACGCTGTGAAGCAAGCCAACGGATCCGTTGGTTGGTGGGCGGGCGAGTTTCCTTCCGACAAGACTCAGCAGATGGTTGTGCAGTTGTCGGACGACTTTGATCCCGAAAGCGTAGACATTGTTTTCACAGCGACCGAGATCGCGCCATCGCCGGATCAGCAGGCCCGAGGAGAAACCAAGCAGTCATTGACCCAGGCGATCGAGTCGCGGTTCGCTACGGCGCGCCCCACTATCAGCACGACGTCTGCGTTCCGGTACGAAGATGATGTGCCAATCATCATTCCGGGCGTCAACAGTAATCACGCGCCTTTACTTAAGAAGCAGGCCGACCGGGGATGGAAGGGGTTCGTCATGCCCATCCCCAACTGCACGACCACGGGGCTGGCGGTTTCCCTGAAGCCCATCTATGACAAGTTCGGCATTGACATGGTTCTAATGACCTCGATGCAGGCCATGTCCGGTGCCGGAAGGACCGGCGGAGTTCTGGGTTTGGACATCCTCGATAATGTGATCCCATTCATAGCCGGAGAAGAAGAGAAGGTGCAGAAGGAAACGCAGAAGATCCTGGGCGACTATGCGGACGGAGCGATTACCCCCGCGGACCTCAAGATCAGTTGCACGTGTACCCGCGTGAACGTGCAGGACGGCCACACCGAAGCGGTTTTTGTCTCGACAAAGGACCGTTGCACGGTGGACGCGGTGAAAGAAGCGATGCGCGAAATCGGCAGAGAGTTGACGGGATTGCCGTCGGCTCCCGGAGAGATGATTGTGATTCGGGAAGACCCATTTCGTCCACAACCGAAGATCGACCGGAACGCCCATGATGGCATGGCGACCGTCGTCGGGCGGGTACGCGAAGACACCGCATTGCCAAACGGGATCAAATACGTTCTCGTCTCCCACAACACCAAAATGGGGGCCGCCAAGGGAGCTGTGCTGGTAGCTGAGCAATTGGTGCAAGAAGGGCTGATTTGACTTTGTCTATTTCATCCCCGGGGACTAAATAAACATCGACTGCGATCATCACCGGCGATAATCGGCAGGGGCCGCCCTCAAAGCCGAGTGCATTCGCACTGTCAGCAGCACGAAAATGGAGGAAGTGCAGCGGTCGCTGCTCACTCACTGCATCGAGAACCACCTGGTTCTCGACAGAGAGGAAGCAGACCTCTATAATCAAATCGTCAACGCGCTCGAGTTTCAGGAGGTGAGCGAGATGCTTACCGTTTATGAAGAGCGAGGCATCAAGATAGGCCGGGAGGAAAGTCGGCTTCTGGGAAAGCGCGAGGATTTGCTCCGGGTGTTGCGCAAACGTTTCGGCGAGGTGAAGACAGCTGTCTCTGACAAGGTGGCTGTCACGACATCTCTTGATCGACTGAATACATGGCTTGACCGTTCCCTTGACGCGGACCGAATTGAGGAGGTCTTTGAGTGTTAAGGGAAGCAATAGCCACATCTTTACCTTCGGGAGGGACAGCATGAGCAAGGCGGCGCTTGGCGACGTTTTGACGGCAATGGTTACTCCTTTCGACGCCGACCTCAAAGTCGACTACGATAAGGCTGCGACGTTGGCGGAGCGTCTGATGGACAGCGGGTCGGACGGGCTGGTGGTCTGCGGCACGACGGGAGAATCACCCACGCTCACCCGTGAAGAGAAACTGCAGCTCTTTCGAGTCACGAAGGCGGCCATCGATGACCGCGGAAAGATCATCGCGGGTACCGGCAATTATTGCACTGCGGACAGCGTGGCGCTGACAAAGGAAGCGGATGACGCCGGAGCAGATGGTTTTCTGCTGGTGTGTCCTTATTACAACAAGCCTCCGCAGGAAGGTTTGTACCAGCACTTCAAGGCTGTCGCCGCGGCCACGGAGAAGCCGTGCATCCTCTACAACATCCCCAGCCGCACTGGGCGGAATATTGAGGCCAAGACCACAATCCGCCTCTCGGAAATCGACAACATCGTCGGCATCAAGGAGGCCAGTGGAGACTTTGACATGGCCGCGGAGGTTCGCGCCGGCACGGCGAGCAGTTTCTGCCTCTGGTCCGGCGATGATAGCGCGACCATTCACCTCCTCTCCTCGGGAGGATGTGGAGTGATCAGCGTGGCGTCCCACGTCATCGGCAGCGAGATTAAGCAACTCATCGAGGCGTACCATTCCGGGAACGTAGCGACCGCGGTGGAACTGCACCTGCAATGGATGCCCGTCTTCAAGGCGCTCTTCATCCCTACCAGCGTCAACCCTGCGCCGGTGAAAGCCGCGCTGCAACTCACTGGATTTGACGTGGGGGGATTGCGTTTGCCCCTGGTGCCGGTGACCGAACAGGAAAAGGCGCACATACGTTTCGTTCTGGAGAATTCCGGCGTGCTGCATTAGCAGAGCTCGTTCCCGGGGGCATCCCCGGACGGGCGAGATATACGGGAGAGCTGTGCAGGTACGCAAGGCGACTTCAGTAAATGTCGTTGATGCGCTGTTCCCACAGAGCGTTCTTGACGGCAGCCTGCCACTCGTCCGCCAGTTCGGCCTGACTCTTGCCGGCGCGCTTCGCGTCGGAGGGGAGCGCCTCAACCAGCCGTTGTGTTCGCAGATACAGAACTGGATTCTCCCCCACCTTCCTGATCTGAACCTCGTACATCTTCAGATCGGGTCCGACCATATTGCTGAAGACTCGCGCCGATTCTTCTCCACGCTCCCGGGCAGATTGAACTGGCCCCGCGGTGAGATGGAAGAGTACTACCTTCTTGGTCCGAACCTGAACTTCGGCGTCATTCGTGTCAGGAACCGCATCCACTGTCACCGCGGGCGTCTCAATAACGGCGCCACGGTTGACCGGCAGTCCGAGGGATCGAATTTCCGCCTCCGCGTCCTCGATGCGCTTTCGCGTCGGCGGGTGGGTCCGGAATATGCCTGGGTCAGGGCCTTCCGGCCGTCGGCTCTCATCACGCGCTAAACGTTCGAGAAACGTCAACAGCCCGACCGGATTGTACTGTGTCTTTGCCAGATAGTGAATGGCGGCAATGTCAGCCTCTTCTTCTGCATCTACGCCGTACCCGTTCATAACTGCCACGGTCAGAAACTGAGCGAAGACCGCGATGTTCATGCCTGAAGAACCGCCCGCAGCGATACCGACACCCAGGGCAAGGAGCTGCGCGAGCTGGAGTTTCTTGGCCTTTGCCAAGGACTCCAGGGCATGGAGTTTGGTGTTGTGGGCGATCTCGTGCGCCAGAATCCCTGCCAACTCGTGGTCCGATTCGACGTAGTCCAGCAGTTTCTTCGTCACATAAATATACCCACCGGGCAGCGTGAACGCGTTGGGGACATCTTGGTCGATGATCTTTACCTGGTAAGCGATTTCCGGACGTTCGGAGATCGCGCTGATCTCCTTGACCATCGCACTCAGTTTATCAACAGTCTCTTTGTCGTCGAGTACCTTGAGTTTGGACTCGATGTCTTTTGCCGATTCCTTGCCCAGTTCCTTCTCTTTTGCGGTACTGCCCCGCGGCACCGGTTTGGCTTCCCTGCCGGGCAGTTCTGCAGGGAATCGCAGCAATAGAAAGGCAACGAGAAGTATTCGGATAAGCTGTCGGTCTCCACTTTTCTGCATTGCGAACACTCCTGCTTCAGCGGATGATGTCAAGATTGCGTGGCCTTCTCAAACGACTCAGCCACACGCTTGATCTCGGAATCGGCAATGTCTCCGAGAACCACAAGCCGATACCCTCTACCGCCGATCTGGACTTCGACGGCAGGCCGTTGTTCCTCGATAGTACAGCAGCTCTCATCTACGGATTCGGAGCCGTCCGCGGGACGACCGGAGATGCTCTGCGCGGGAACTGCGAATATCGAGAGCGTATTGAGACCGTCCACAAACCTCGCGAGGACTGCCTTGTCTCCACATTCGCACCGATACAGGTAGTATCGCTCCAATTCGTACCCGGGGGGCAGATAGGCGGGCCGAGGGGAATCGAGGTTGTATATTTCCTTGATCAGTTCAGCGGACATGGCCCGGGTCGCGGCCATCGGTACCGATGGAAGGTCTCCGGCTGAACTCGCAGGAACACTGAAAAGCAAATCGTCGTTCATCGGCGAGTAGTCGATCGTTTCAAGGACCGTTCTCGTCTTAAGCCGATCGTTGGGCAGGTAGTCATCGGTCCGAAGAGCGACAAACGTCTTCTGGTCAATCCATAGCCGCCGCCATGGATTCCCCAAATTGCGGGGTTTGACTGTCAGAATCGACGCGGGCCGACCCGCAAGGGTAGCGGCCCCATCCAGTGTGACGCGGTAGTTTCTCACCAGTAGATCGAAACGTTGTTCAGTCTGTTCCTCGCTTGCTCGTTTGCCCGTAACTTTCACCGTTTTGGCGTTCGCATCGCTCTGCCAGTTGTGCGTCCCGTCACAACCGATGGTGTAGCCTTTCAGAGGACCAGTGAGGTAGCCGATTCTCTCCCGGTAGAGCCCCTTGTGCCAGACATCTGCTCGTGTCTCCAGCGGTTTTGGGAGATAGCAGTAAGTCACACTGGTTCCGCGGTAGACGGACTCCCTCGGGGCCCGCAGAGCTTTCTCCAACAAGATGATCGCCCGATCATTCTCCGCAGGCAGGAGTTGGAACACGAAGATGGCACCCGCGGCCATCCCGACGGCGAATGTGAGTAATGGATTTGACCGCTTCACTGGAACACCACCATCGTTTCACTTGCCGCGCCTGGAAGAGGCTGCCGCATCTCCTTCAACGAGCGATGCCATCACACCCAGAGCTACTGTATCTGCCAGGGGCTCGCCACGATCCATCGCAAGGTGCTGCGAGACAAAATTAGCGTGGCTCTGTGCGAGGAGCGGACCTACTGAAGCATCGGGAGGCTGGTGGGAAAAGGTGATCCATGCGAACCCCGCGAGCACGAGGGCAATCCCGCCAGCAAATGCGCCAGCAGGGGCCAGCCATCCTTGCCATCGCTGCACGTCCGCCCTCGGTAGGCGCGTCTTGTTGCCCACCTCCCCCATACGGTTATTGACAGCGTGCCAGAGTCCCGCCGGCGGGTCTTGCTCAGGAACATGACTCAACCATGCGATGGTTCGCTGAAGATTGCTCCATTCATGCGCACACGTTTCACACGTGGCAACGTGCTCGCGAAGCTGATGCTCAAGAGACGCGCCAATCCCGACGGACAGATCGCCGAGACGCGACTGAACCTGTGTGCACTTCATGCGAACACACCTCCCTTACGATAAATCGAGGCGTAACTCGATCGCTTGATTTCTATGGTACTTCCCACTGACGCCTAACCTCCTGGCAGGTTCCCGAAAGGCGGATTACAGGTTCCCCGCGACATAATTCTCCAGCCGACGCTTGAGTTCGTCCCTTCCCCGAGACAGCCGGGATTTCACCGTGCCAATGCGGCAACCAAGGATACTCGCAATCTCCGCGACCGCCTTGCCCTGGAGATGGTAGAGCACAACCACGCTTCGGTAGTGTTCTGGCAGCGCGGCGACGGCGCGCCGCACTGCGCCCTGCATCTCGTCCAGCTCAACGAGATTCTCGGGATTCCCGGACCAGTCCGGTATCTCGATGGTGCCGCCATCTTCGTCATCCTGACTCCGCCCTTGGTCCAGGGAATCAATCCGCACACGGCGGACGCGACGGATATGGTCACGGCACATATTGACAGCCACGCGGTAGATCCAGGAGTTGAAGGCCTCATCCACGCGCAAGTCCTTCAGCCCCTTGAGCACCCGGAGAAATACATCTTGCGTGAGGTCTGCCGCCTGGTCGGCGTTGCCGATCATCTGGTAGATGAGGTTGTAGATGCGGCGCTCGTAGAGATGGAATATCTCCTCAAAGGCCTTGTTGTCTCCGCCCCTTGCCTTCTGCAGCAGTTTGGACAGAAAGTCCTGTTCCTCCGGAAAAGCCAACACTGCCTCCTGCTCACACTGTAATCCCGCCGTTATGATTCCATTCGGGATTATTGAAGGGAATCAAAAGAAATTGCCGAATGCCCTTTGGGGCCGCGCGCATTGTAGCAAATCCTCAGGATGTGAGTCAACGCGTCAATCTGCTGGTCTGCTCCCCGAACGACATTGCAGCGAACATGAGGAACGTAAATGGTGAGGGCAATCTGCCGGAAGGTACTTGAAAAAGAGAGACTCGGGATCACTCGAGGACATGCGGGAGAAACGGGTCATCGTCGACGGATTGATTGCACACGAGGGAGTTCGAATGAAATGAGGATACGAACCGGGCGAGAGGGGGAAAGAGCGGCACTTAGCCAAGTCCCGCGCTAACTGGCAAAGGCACGTTACGGTAAGTGATACACCTACCGGTGATACTTATGTCTGTGTGATACTCCTTCGCATTCGGGGTATTGATTCGTTTCGTGAGGCAAGTAGTGGATGATGATTACAGGGATGATTGCGGGGTTGCGGGAGGACCCACAACCCTTGTTAACCGAACGGTAGTTGTTGCTACTTCTTCTTTGCTGCTTTCTTGGCCGGGGCTTTCTTGGCCGGCGCCTTCTTAACCGGGGCCTTCTTGGCCGGGGCCTTCTTGGCCGGGGCCTTCTTGGCCGGGGCCTTCTTGGCTGCTGCCTTCTTTGCTGCCATACGTGTCACCTCCTCCTTTGGTGTTGCGTTGTCCCGAACTCAGAGAGCTCTTGCCCAAAGGGACACTCACAAGAGCAAAACGGATTATAACAATCTGCTTCATCATTCGCAAACTATTGAAAACGAAAAGAGAAGGTTTTTTTGGAAAAGAGAGGGGAATCCGAAAAAAGACGCGAGTTATTCACAGGTTGGCATGGAACGATCACCGAGTGACCGCACATGGAGCACAAACAGACACTTCGCAAGGAGTTACAAAAGTTTCCCAAACCTTCGGTCTCGGGATGTCCGTCGCCGATGTGGTAGTTCTGGAGAATCTGCACCGCTTCATCACACGCCGGGTTGTTCGGGGGCCGCTGCACCCTGCCGAGGATGGTGGATTCCAGCTTTTCCCCATTCCCCTGATCCCGGTAGACCTTGGCGATGCCCACCAGCGCCTGACCGACTTCGGGGATGTCATTGTACGAGTTGGCGACGAACGGGTAGGACTTGATGGCCTCGTCGGGTTTCTTGAGGAGAAGATACAGGTCGCCCACGCGAACCATCGCTTTAGCGGCGCGGGCGTGATCCGGGTCGTCGTCGGCCACGCGCTGGTAGATGGCAATGGCCGCGACATAGTCCCGCGCGACTTCTTTCTCCGCCACCGGCTTGTAGAGGTCGTCCACGGTGGCGGCAAGGACGATGGAAGCGGAGAGGAGGATGACAATGGGTGAGAGGGTGAAGGGGTGAACGGGTGAGCGGGTGAAGGCGTGGAGCAACGCACGGCAGCAGGCGGGAGGCGGGAATGGGCTTCCCGAAAGTACAACTCTGATGAAACATCCAACATCACCTCACGAACATGAGATAATCGACGTCACTGCAAAGCGGTAGCGCAATGATGGTCAGAATTGCAGACGATTCTGAAAAAGAGATCAACTGGCCGCGGGGATTTTTTATGCGGGGAGGGGAGATGACACGCGTAAATGACGAATAACGACGGCGATATGCGATCAACGGAACCGGGCAAACTCCTTCCTTGACTGGCGCCGATACGGAAACATTGCCGTTGCCTGGTCTTCCAGTTCCGGGGGTGCATACCAGACGAAGTCGGTTTCGCAATACTTGATGCTGCCGTGGCCGGGCGGAGCTGCGGTGGGGTCGCTGACGAAGTTGTTCCGCGTCCAGACTCCGAAGACGCGGTAGCTCACACCGCTGGCGAAGTACTGCTCAAAACTTCTCATCACACCCGCGTGCGCCGTCGGCATCCCAGGTCCAGGGCGGAGGAAGCGGTTGCACGGAATCCCGGCGATGGCGCGGTCGGCCAGGTCAACGCCCGATAGTGGCGCGTCATCTTTGTAATGCACATCATGGTTGGCGTCATGGACGACCCAGCGTCCCGTCGCCGCATCGAATACCTCCGCCACGAAATGGCCTTTCCAGGAGTTGATGTCCTGCGTGATGGCCACACATCGCGCCCGGTGGCCAAGCGCCGCTGCGAAGGACGCGAACACTACGCCAAAGTGGACGCACATCACCGTCTTCCCGCGATGCTGTCCGTGGTGGCTCGACTTCCGATTTCCCCAGTCGATGATCGTCAACGGATCCCACGGCGTGTAGACCGGGCCGCCACTGTCGTAGGTCCACCGCGTGGCGACCCAGGTGCGCAAGTCCAACAGTTGTTTCCACGGGTCACGCATCTTGCGGATGCGCGCCGGGAGGGCATCCCGCAGTTCCTGGAGCCGCGGGTGATCGGCATCTTCGTAAACGACCTTTGGGGGACGGCGTTCTTTGATGCGCTGGGAGTGTGATCTCAGGCGAATGAGATACGCCCCGCGAAGGATTCCGTGTGCGCCCATGTTCCGGTTCTGCCATGTCTTTCCTCCATCGAGACTGAGGAAGCTCTGCGGCGCGCACGGGACGCTTTCCATCGCCAGTGTCCAGGCGTTCATGGCGGGAGTATCGGCAGAAAGGACGATCTCGTTGTTCCCCTCGTGCAGGAGCCTGGCGGGAATCGGCCATCGAACCCACGACCACGATTGCCCGATCGCATCCTTCGCAGCAACCTCACCCGCCGGCTTGCCGTTGACGTTCACGACGAGCGGAACCTTGCTGCCGTCATACCGTGCCAGAAGCATCCACAGATCGGCATCAGCATGCGCCGCCGCCGGCAATTTGAGCGCCTTCTTCGCCCATCGCCAGCGGGTGATCTCTTCATTGTGATGAATGCTCACGCGTCCGCTTTCCGTCAGGAATAGCCGTCCCATCTCATCCTCCCATTATCAGTCTTCTTTCAGGTTGATTGTAGCATGGCTTGTCGCGCCCCAGTTCCCCGCACGATCGCGGGCGCGGAGGTGGAAGTAGTGAGTGCCCGGCTTCAGGTTTTCGAACCGGCAGTGGGTATCCGTGGTGTCAACCGTCTCGTCGGGAGCGGCAGTGAGTTCCTGGTCGAGGACAAAGGAGTAGCCGGAAATACCATTGGCGTCGTCCGGCGCATTCCACTCGAACCCGGCAGAGGTTGCCTGGGGTGAATACAGAGTAACGTTGTCCAGCCACAAACTGGCTCCCTGGGGGTTCTGGTAGGCTGTATGGCTTCCAGTGGCCCACGTCCCCAAATAGTCGGCGAAGAAGCGCGGCGTATCAGGGTAGCGCTTCGCGAGCAGAGCACCGAAGTCGATGTCCACATGGTGCCATTGCCCATCCTGCAGTACACCGGGGATGCTGCCGATGGTGTTCTGCCGGAAGATCGGGTAGTAACGGTTCTGTCCGGCAAATTCGATGATTTGCATGTCGCCATTGACCACGGACACGAGGTTGAGGTTGCACCCCGACCGATCGAACCGGTAGTCAAAAGCGAGGCGCGGATACAGATCCACCGAGTAGGGAGTCTTCCTGAGAAAAGCGGAGAAGAAGTCGTTCCCCTCCAAATTGACCACGCGCGCCGACGCGGTTCCCGTCGCGGCGGCTGCATCGTCCAGCAATACCCATGCGGCGCGGCGCAGCCCAAAATCTTCCGGCAAACCTGCCTCGAAGTCCACGCGATGGAGCGCCTTTTCGGGTTGGTATGAGATGTAGGGGGTAACGGGAGGCATCTTGTCCCGAGACGGATCGACGGTCCATTTCCAGCGTCCTTCAACCATCGCGGCGCCGGAGAGCTTACTCGCTGCCAACTCGCAATCCAG
Source organism: Armatimonadetes bacterium CG2_30_59_28 (assembly GCA_001872605.1). Classification (GTDB taxonomy): domain Bacteria; phylum Armatimonadota; class Abditibacteriia; order CG2-30-59-28; family CG2-30-59-28; genus CG2-30-59-28. Next base: position 15,511 of record MNXM01000066.1, read on the forward strand.
AGAGTACGACTTACCAGACTCCGGCGTCCATGTCGAATCACGCCACCGGAGAGTGCCCCTCGCCGGGTCAAATGAAAGTGAAGAAGTTAATGCTTGGGAAACCGTGTATTCCTGTTTTCGCTCCGCGGAGGAAGCGATCCATCGGATCGTCGCCACGTCGATCTGAGAGGCGTTGGCGAGCTCAACCTCGACATCGGGCGAGGAGATTGTCGCGCGATCGTCAGGTTTCGGTGCAGCGATGGCAGGCGCAGACGCCATAGAAGGCGGGAGGGCGGCGAAACGAAAATGCGCGGACGGTCCCCAGTTGCCGGCCTTGTCTTTTGCTCGAACGTGGAAATAGCTCACTCCCTGGGGAATCGCGAAGGAATCGTCCCCCTCCACAATGTCATCGGGCGTCGCGTCCGGGTCGTTATCGAAAGCCCAACTGTAACTCTCGATGCCGCTCAAGTCGCGCGCGCGCCATGCGATGGCGTTCGACTGTCCGACCGGCAGCGCGGGCACAAAACGAAAGTTGTCGATATGCCACACGATGTCTTGCAGGTTGTTCATTATTCCGGAGTCGGCAAAGAAGAGACGGGACACGATGGTTGTTCCAGCGTGTGCTCGATTCACCGCCGAAAGCAAATCCACTTCGGCCTGGCGCCATTGGTCGTCCGCCTTCACGTTGGTGATTCTACCAACAAGGGGGAACGTCTCATCACCGTCGGTGAAGCGAATTCCGTACCATTTTCCAGCCAGTTCCACGATCGGGTTGAGGTTCACCTGGCCGGATGAACCGTTCATTTTTCAGGCGGAATCGTTCATTTCGCCGGATGAACCGTTCCGTTGCCAGAAATGAATCGTTCACCTGGCCGGCTGAACCGTTCCGCTGGCCGACGGAATCGTTCGGAAGAAATCCGGGTTCATCCGGAGTCCGGTCAGAATCGTTCCCGCCGCAATAGGAGCAAAAGCGCGTTCGTTTCCAAGGGTATGCGCCGTGACGAAACACCTTTCGGGCACTCACCATTCGGCTGGTAACTGCTTCAGATATTCTTCGCTCTTAGTCATCACCGCCAATCACGGATCGCATCCGCAATGCGAGCAGTTTATCCCTCCGGACACATTGGAGGTCCAGTTCTCCCAATCGCCACTACCGGAGCCGCAAGTCCCTTTTCGTTGTCCCGACACAGACAGCGAGTACGATGTCGGGGGAGCATCCGGCGTCGTCCACTCGTAGTAGTCAATGTACGTCCCTTCTACCTTGGGGTTTGTGGTCGAATGAGAGGTCCATATCTCTCCCATGCTCGGAATGGTCCAGGAAATATTCCGGTACTTGTAGCAATCCGGAAGGCTGAGCTCGAACTTAATCAGGAAGTGACCTTCATATACGTTAACTGCCGATTGGTCTTCCTCCGGGACGATGGTCACCACCTGGTCGGCTGCAAAGGCTGTGCATCCAGCCCACAGCACGAGACCCAGACCCAAAATCTTCAATCCTTTCGTCCTCTCAAACATTTTCATGGCAAATTCCCCTCCTGTGCTTGATCGGCGCATGGAAGTTCAGGGCATCTGAGCCAAGAACTCTTCCGCGCTCTTGATATCTTCATTACTCTGGACGTTTATCAAAACCTCATTCACGGGCGACTGACGCCAGAGCGCCTCCATTTGTGAACGGAGGTCCGCTGGTTCTCCGCTGGTCATCTTCGTGCTTACCAGAACAGAGTAGGGCATCGTCTTGCTGGCTCCCTGCAATCGTTGGACTGCATCCCTGTAGCTGGTTTCGTTTTGGGGGCGGGACCAATCGCCTACGAAGACGACTTCATCCGCGAGTTCCTGAAGAACCCAACGCACCCAGTCCTGTGTCACATAGATGCGCCCGTTCAGTCCCCATTTGTAGAAATTGGCGTAACAGAAGCTGATAACTTTCCGTTGCTTGTTGTCGCCTCGAAAGGCGACCCCCAGGCTCTTGAGCAGATCGTCCAGCCGTGCGATTCTCCATTGAATCCAGTCCCGAACGTATCCTTGCTCAGACGCCTCTTCAGTGAAAAGATCAATGTCCAACGGGTCAATACTCTTCTCCCGAAGATACTGAAGTCGGGCGGAAGGACTGAATCCAAGAATCTGGTTAAAGCTCAGGCGCACGTCACAAGCGATGCCTGCCAGTTCAGGATATTTCTTCGACACCTCACCGCTAAGATCACTTAAAGCTCCGACGACTTCCGGGTTGAAGGGTGAAGCGAATTTCCCTTCCTTGGTACATTCACATTTCTGGTTCCAGTTCACTTCTTCCCAATCCGTATGCTTCAACAGCGCGTCTTCCTCAGGAGGCGACTCCGGAGTCGTCCAGTGCAGCATGTCCCAGAACACGGCATACACCGGAATCCCTGCCGCCTTACCAGCCTCGATTGCGGCTCGCATTTC
>MNXM01000065.1 GCA_001872605.1 Armatimonadetes bacterium CG2_30_59_28
CGACCCGGAGCCAATATCGCACCTATCAGTAGAACCTGTGCTTGTTGCCATACCGGTTCCGAAAAGTATGGCGCGAAGGCTGTGGTTAAGGCTATAATCTCGCAGGGCAGGTTAAGCATCGTAGACCCCTTTGGACAAAGATAGTCTTGAGCTTAACCTCCCCAGCAGTCATCTCCAAATTGGATAAAGTCCAGCTCAGTCAATAAGCATTAAAGGTAAATCTGACCTTCTGCCAGTTCCAGGTCCAGGTCCAATTCCAAAAGCTTCTCAAAATGCTTGGCATCGTTCTCTTTCGCAGTGGCAATGAGGATCTTTTCGATTCCCTGGTATCCAGCACCCGGCTTGAGTTGCACCCGCACACCCGCCTGTGTGTCACATCGGACTCTGAGTCCGCAGCGACTACGTCACCTCCAAATGCACCTTGCCCCACTATGCCCAAAAAACGGGCAAAACAACTTGACAGCATTGGGGTCTTCCCGCTGCGGATCGTGTTGCGTAAAAGGGGCACGATGCTCAACGGGCACCGCTTTGTGAAAAGGGGATTCCTCGTGTCTCAATAGCGTGATACAATCCCGTCACCCAGCCGCGAGTCGGGGATATGAGGTAACGGCGGTCCGCAAACCGAAGGACAGGTCCGGCAATAGCCTGAAGGAGCGCGGATTGGAGCCATGCCGCTACCCGATCACGTCTGCCATTTCCCCTGTCCGTCGCCTGCCTTCTCTGACAACGGCGTTCAGGAAGCTAGAGCGTAGCGGCTCCACGGCCAGCGCGGCTTGGAAGACGGGCGTTCTTTCCAGCAGTCCAACGATGCGCCCAAGTGCGCGGTGGCTCAGGCGTGCGGGGTCGTCGAAGAGTAGATCTGCCAGCTTGCCGCGCTCGAGGGCCATGAGGGCATACCGGTCGAAGATGGTCTCCGGCGGGAGCACGCGCTGAGGGCGGGATCGCATCGCGATTGCGCCGCGCTTGCACGCCGTGGCGCACACCCCGCACCCGATGCAGAGCGAATCATCACGCGAGGCCACTTTCCGGTCGGCGCCCTCACCCTGCCCTCTCCCCCGATGGGGGAGAGGATCGTGGCAGACAGCCATTGCTCCCACCGGGCAGGCGGCGGCGCAACGTCCACAGCCCTGACAGGCCGTCGTGTCCACTGCCGCGATCCAGTTCGAGGTGACAATTGCGTGTCGCAGGTCAAACCCTTTGATCGCGTTGATCAGTTCACAGCAGCATCCGCAGCAGTTGCAGATGTAGGCGACGTTGCGGCGCACGTTATCCGCCGTCTGCGCCAATCCGGCTTCCTTGCAGTCCGACAGGATGCGCATCGCCTCCGCTTGCGTGACGCGCTCAGCCAGGCCGTTGCGGGACAGTGACTCCCCTGCGTAATTCAGGGAAAGGCAGGTCCGCTGGGGTCGGTCGCAGGCTTTGCCGAGGTGAGATGCCTTGTGGCGACACACGCACAGACCCGCCGCCACGCAGGAAGCGGTCTCGATGATTCTACTGGCGCGCTCCCAGTCGAGGATTTCCGTGTGGTCGTTCTCCGGCAGCGTCTCTTCGCGGACGAGGGAGCGACCAATCTGCGTCTCCTCGCGAAAGACCGAGCGCGGGAATCGGTCGTCCGACCGCATGTATTCCTCGAACAGCCGCGCCACTTCGGCCATTGGCGCGTCGTCCCGGGTGCGCATGAACGTGAACTCGAAGAACCCGATCATCACGGGCGAGAGAGAAACATAACGGGTCCCGTTGCTGCAGATATCGAATACCAGTCCGCGCTCCGCGAACTCCACCAGTCGGTCTGACAGGACATCGCGCGGTATTTTCAGTTGCGCGGACAACTTCTCAAGGGGAGTGAGGGTGGTAGGGATCTGGCACGCGAGCTCCGCGTCTTCGGGAGAGAAGAGCGACTGCAGGAGCTTGGTGAACGTCGGCGATTCCGGCGCGCCGGTGAGGTGGCGATCCAGTCGCTGCTGGAGAAGACGGTATGCACGATCGGGGTTGTTAATGTGGCCCATGTCGAGATGCTCTACTCGTGCAGGCCGGTGCTCATAAGGCTCACGACACGCTCGACGACGCTTCGAAGAATCTCGTAGTTCAGGGCGCCGCTCACAGAAACCATTAAGTTGGTGTTTGCCGTGAACAGTTTCCCGGGCCGCGCGTAGCTGGTTCTCTGAAGGGAGCCGGCGGAGACATCGTTGATGGATATCTCAACTGCGTCGGGGTCGGAATAGGGATTGCTGGTGATCTGACACAGTACCCAGTCTCCCCTGCCTGATTCTGCGAGTACGAGAGCAGGTCGCAGGCGTGACTGGGACAAATCGGAGAACGGGAATCGGGCGAGCGCTATATCTCCGGTTGCAGGTGCGACCACGCAGCTTCCTCCTCTGGTCGAAGCCAGTCCTCCGCAAGTGAGGCCTCGCTCAACAGCGCTGTCTCAGACACGAGAGAAAGTGGTTCATCGTCAAGGATAGTGACCACTGCCCGACGCGCTGAGGACAGGCAAATTGCTTCAAGGAGTCGAACGGCTCCCGTCTCGTCTATTACTGCTTCAACCGCCCGAACCATTGCATTACTCCGTTGACTGCCGAGATATCTTGGTTGACCACATCTGCCGGTGATTAGTATACACAGTGATCGCAGACGACTCAATACCCGTTACCGCTGTTTATGGAGCCACACAGCGTCACTCATCCAAACAAACTCATCTGCGTCTGCTTCTCGGGCCCGATGGCTTTGCCGTACTTGCCGCCACCACCGGCCTGGAGCTTCATCCGGCCTTCCCTCGCGGCGAGGATGTTCTCAGCAATCTGCTGACCAACGGTCTGCGCGATCTCCTCCGCGGGAGTCTGGTGCAGGACCGCCATTTCCGTGCCAAACCGATTGAGGAGTCGATTCAGCGTGACAGCGCCCACCTTCGGGACAAACTGCAGAGGAACCTGATAAAAGTATGGCGGACGGTGGTCGGGGTGTCGCGGCTGCTCGTAGTCCTGAATCTGCGTGATCCGGTCGAGAACGCCTTTGATAACCTTTCCGCCGCCACACCGAGGACACGTGAAGATTGGCGGGGGGCTTTCCTCCACCCGGTTGCAGTTGAGGCAGAAAGTGCGATGGTATTTTCCCAGCTTGGGATCCATGCCGTAGTTAGCGACGATCCGGCGACCTGCGTGCCCCTTCAGCGCCAGCGCCACTTCATCATACGTTGGCGCCTGAAGTTGGAAGATGTTGTACTCCCTCCCGATTTTCGGCAGCGAGTGCGCATCCGAGTTGCTGACAAACGTCTTGTCCTGCAACTCAGCGATGCGGTCGGCAAGAAAGGTATCCGCGCTCAAGCCCAATTCGATGGCGGGGATTTGCGTCAGCGCCGTTGCATCGAACATCTCACTCAGCCGGGCCACGCAGTTCCCGTACACGCTCTTGTGTGGTGTGAAGGCGTGAGCGGGAATAACGAACCCACCCACCGAATCGGCCAACTGCCACAAATCCTGCGCCGACATGCCGCGGCAACGCTGCGAGCTGAGATCGAGATTGGTGACAACGTGCGATAGCGTATCACTGAATGCTGAAACTTGATCGAAGTCACGCAAGAAGCAGATATGGTGCGAAGTGCCGCCTTCCGTTTCGCCCACTTCCATCTCCGCCGCCAGCAGGAGGGTGACGCGATCCTTGTACCGCAGACCTCCGCCGGGCTGCTGCGCCATCTCGCCGGCGTCCATCAGCTTGCGAATGTCCCGCAGCACGCCGGGAGAGGCGCAGTCGATGATGCCCGCGACGTCGATGCCCTTCCGCTCCACACATTCTTTCGCGATGTTTCCAAACGTCAAGTCGCGCGCCGCGGTGATCTTCACCGGTCGGTCTTCCGCCGTTCGCCCGATGTGGACGTGCAAATCTACCGCGTAGAAACAAAATCCCTCCGGCGCACGGCCGATGTGAGTGCTTTCTGTGAACAATGATGTTATCCTCTTCTGCTCGCACCACGTGTTCGTCAGGGAGTCGGCGTGTAGCTTTCAACATTGCGCACCCACATGTCGGCAACGCAGCCCCGCTGGTTCAGCCGATCCCTCGTTTGGTCGCCGAGTCCGAAGAACGCCTTATTCAACGCCAACCCGAACCGCGCGCTGAAACATTTGCCAGGGCGGGACCGCGCAAGCTGGATCTCCTCCAGCAGCACACGCCCGGACGTGTCACTGAAGCGAAGCAAGCCGGTTTCCGAGCTTGCCTCGACTGAGGTCGTTGCAGTTCGCAAAGAGACGCCCGCAGTGCTCTCCTGCACCTCAAACACCGAGGGAGGGAACTCGTTGTTATAGAACCCGTATCGGATGAGCAGACGATCCGGGAACTGTCCATCCTCAGAAACGCGCACACGCAGGATGGATGCGGCGAGAGCCTCGATGCGGAAAATGTGCCCGTCGCTTGGACGGACTTCGACACCGCGGTCGAGCTGTTGGCACTCCATAGTTCCTCTTTTTGGGTCTCACCTCGGACAGGGGCGATTATAGCATAGCTTGCGCAGCCGTGTCAGTTGAGTGACGCAACGCGTTCCCTTGACCCGGCTGCCTCATGACGGTATAGTCGTTAAGGTTAAGGGATGGCCCTGCGGAATCTGATTGGACGCTGTCCTGCCCCAATATGCACCTGCCGTAGGATAAAGCTCCAGCTTTGTCAATCGGCAGACTCGCCTCACCGGGAAACAAAGCTGGAGCTTTATCCTACGGCAGAAAACGTGGATTCTCGACCTTAACGAGTATAGAATACCGCGTAAACAGTCTGGTGGCAGGCGCAGACTCCAGGAGTTTTGTCCTGCAAGCGAGGGATATTGATGCAAACGATCCATCAGAGCACATTCATCATCCTATCGGCAATCACACCTCTTCTGCTAACCAGCGCCTCCCGGTGTTCTGCCGACCTGACGGAGTTCCCCAACGTGGCGCAGGCGCGGGCGTTCGGGTGGGTACCGTCGAACGGGGCTGCGCTGGAAGCATCCGAGGATAGCCGTGTCGGCAAACAGTCGCTCTCCATCAAAGCGGGTCCGCAGCCGCAGCCGTATATGGGGGTCTCTCTGCGCATGGAGATTGACCTCACCGGAGCAAACGCCGATGACCAGCTCGTGTTCTCCGTCAAACAGAACTTTGGTTCCAGTGTCTGTGTGAACCTTCGCGTGGAAAATGTGCACATCTTCCGGTACTTCCAAATCACGAAAGAAGGATGGTCCGAGGTTGAGGCGGACCTCGACTTGAAGAACTGGGAGAACCCAACAAGGAGCCATTGGGGGAGGGTGGCGAATATCGCCATCTATGCGCGCGACTTCGACGCGGCGACGGAGTACATGCTGATAGACGGCTTCGATGTGCGGATGGACGGCGAGTCGGTAGTTTCCCACCCGTCGGCATGGGACCTCTCCCGATGGACGTTCCCACAAGAGTCGGAGGATAACTGGTATCTCGGCAATGCCGACGCGGCGTGGGCGATTTCCAGGGAAACCGGCCAGGTGATGGGCGGCTGGAATGCGAGGACGAAAGAGCGTTATGTCAACCGAACCGAGAGTCGCTACCATGTAGATGATCGCGCGAAGCTTGTTACGGGCGAGGAGAAGAGGGACAGCATCACAAAGGCATCCTTCGTCCGGGGCAGGAGCAGGCTGGAACTTGTCTGCGCCAATGCCGACCTGCCGTGGCTGACGGTCCGGAAGAGCTACTGGCTGGACGGGACTCGCCTCTTCCGCGAAGTAATCTTTGACACGACACGCAAAGACTTGCACTTCATCACCTTCAACACCGAGGTGGTCTTCTCTCCCGCGTATCGCGATGACGGCTACTACATGGGCGCGGGATACGTTGGGCCGTTGGTTCCCGTTCCCGACAATTCGTCGTGGCAGAAGGTGGATGAGTACCGCAACACCAGCAAGGGGATGATTCTCCACCAGCCGAAAAAGCGGTACGGGTTCGCGCACATCCGGACACGGCTGGATGGGAACTTTGTGTGGCCGTGGTGGACGGGCGCGATTGCCTCCTACGTTGAAGAGAAGAACGCTCTGCATTACACCCCGTCGGGCTGGGACATGTCGCTGGGAACGTCGCCGCTGAAACCCGGCAGGCAGACCTCGTTTGAGGATTACTTCACCATCTTCCCCGGTGACTGGCAGGACTTCTTTACGAAGGAGTATCCCTCCCTTCCAGTAGTGCGGAAGGCGCTTGCGGAAATCCCGCCGGTCCCTGTCTGGGTGCAGAATGTCAAGGCATACACCAGCTTCAGGGACATGCAGCACCTGAAGCGCGTGGTAGAGATGACCGATGAGGGTGAAATCATGGTCCTTCTGGGGAGCACCTTCAGTTGGGCGGACTACTACGTGGATGAGGGGCTTATCGGCTGGGACGGGGGATGGGTCAGCGGGCCGGAGCAGCGGGACCTCATCCGCCGGATCAAGGCGCTGTCGCCGCGTGTGAAGGTGGGCATCTACAACTGGGTGCTGTCGGCGATTCCCCAGGCGCGCATCTACAGGAAGCATCCCGAATGGTTCCGCACGAACAACAAAGACGGCGTTCCGATCTACACGTTCCCGGGCGTGGCGCCCAACTACTCCGCCATGCTATCCATTGACGAATGCTACAGGGAAATCCTGTCCCAGTTCGATCTGATTTTCGATTACCTCGGAGCGGATTTTATCTATCTCGATGACCCCAAAGCGGTCAACCATGTTGACTGGAAGACCGGTGAATACAATCGAGACGATCTCACCTACCGATTTTGTCTCGATATGAAGCGCATCGCAGAGAAGCATGGTCCGGACAAGGTGATCTTCTACAACTGCCGTGGCAATCCGTATGGCGACATTAATTTCATCGAGGCGCGTGGACAACTGCGCGCGGCGTGGTGGCGGCACCTGTCCGGCATGTGCGCGGGGATGGAGGCATTCCTGAAGAACCGCGCGGATGCTCGCATCATCCCTCTCTACTGGACCGACCCCCTGGCGCGGGACTACGTCAACCGTGTGCTGGCTCTTGGGTGGATCCCTTCCATTACGTACGGCGATGAGGTGGGCCATCGGGCGTACGCTCAGGCATCGTATGAAATTGGGAACATGGAACTGATCCGGGCCGAGTACAGCCCCGACTGGACGCGAGACAAGGCAACTCAGGTGGAGTCGTACCTGATGCGGAGGAGGGAAGATTCGGGTCTGGTGCTGTCGCTCATCAATCACAATGAAGCAGACGCGAACGTGCCGGTCACCATCAACCTCGACTCCCTGAACCTCCCCGGTGCCGGAACGGTGCATATCTGGGAACACGTTATCGAGGACGCGCAGACCTTCGCAGGAATCGCGACGGAATCTCACGTGAGGCAGGCGTATCAACAAACCGGGTGGCAACTGGATCGCGTGACGCGGCGGAGGCTTGTGTATGCAGGGAAGGGAACGGGGGGGATCTCTCTGAATCTGAACATGCAGCCGCACATTCTACACCAGCTCTACCTATCGTCAGTTCCGGCAGCGGTCTATGCGGAGAACAACCTGCCTGCCAACTACCTCTTCTCATCGACGCCCGGCGTCCGACTTGCCAGCGCGGGAGGCGTGGAAGGAAAGTCCATCCAATTGAAGATTGACAACGCACTTGAGTCTGCGGAGGTGATGGTTCTCCTTCCGCAGAATCGATCCCTCCGGCGCGTTACGGTGAACGGAGTCGCTGTGGAGCCGACATGGGTTTACGAACCCGGTCGCGTTCTGCCGGTGGTAAAGGTGGGGAAAGGCAAGCATTCCCTGAGCGCGCAACTGGAACCTCTGAGCGACACAAATATTGACCGAAGAGACTTGAAACCCTTCGTGACGGACGCCGGGCTGCGGGTGTCTCTGCCGGCCATCAGGGAAGCGGTGTTCACTATTGAGAAGGACGGCCACGTCTTCTTTAGCCGTCAGCTTATTGCCCAAGGAGACAACTTCACGGTGCCCTTGGCCGCGCCTCGGCAGGGAGGCACATACCACCTGACGTTGCGGGCAACGACGGACGCGGCGGGGAACCTTCGCCCAGTGAATGGCGTTGCAAACACCATCGAGCTTTCGGCCGCCGAAGTGGACCTCAAGCTCCCACCGCCCAAGTCGCCTTTGATCCCCGAGAGAAAGGAGGAGTGGGAGATCAACAAGACGGTTCGGGGACTGAGGGTTCTGCGTGCGGCAGTTCACACCACCGCTACCGCGATGGGCGGCTTTCAGCCGGAGATGCATCCTCTGACCGCGACGGCAGACCCCGACTCACTCACGCTGGAGGCTGGCACCACTGCCAAGATCGACGATTACCTCGGCGCGGCGTTTGCCGGTTTCGAGTTTGAGAATCTGAGAGTGGTTCAGCTAAAGCTGACCAACACCTACTACGGAGCCTTCCACAGCCGCGGCCCGGAGAACCACGTCAACCAATACAAGCGCACATCGAGGGAGTTCGCAGGGATTGTCATTGACTACCACACGCCGAAGGGCTACACCAAGCGGGTGGGGCTTGGGGTCGGTGTCCTGCATCCCGACTGCAACACGCCCTTCCCCGGGTATGGTGGAGCCGGGTCCGTCGAGAAGTATGACCTCGGCGACCTTGTTAACGCGAGCGCGGAGAAGACGTTCTCCCTCGACCTTGAGCCATACGCTCCCGCCCACTGGGATGGCCGCGTCTATTTCAGCGTGGGCAGCGACTGGGTATGCCCCGATCGCCGGTTGAAGGCTGCGATCCTTGTAGGGAACAGGATGGTCGCAGGGGACTTTCTCACGGGAACCGACCCGCGAGCGGTTGTCGATTTGTTCCGGGAACCCAAGAAAATCGAGGTTCCCCGCGCGCCTCTTTCCCCTGTGCTCGACGGTGTATCGGATGATGAGATGTGGCAGGCCGCGGCAAAGATCGACCAGTTTTTTATTGTTGGTGGCGCCGGATGGCCGAAGGCCAAGACCGAAGTGAAGCTGTTCTACAATGAATCCTGCCTGTACGTTGGCGTCGTGTGCGAGGAGACCGATCGCGCCAAGCCTCTGATTAAAGGCGGAAACGTTTGGCACGACGACGAAGTGGAGATTCTGCTGGATATCGACAACGACCCCAAGACCTTCCATCAGATTCTCGTCAACGCCGTGGGAACAAAGATGGAGCTGACGGAGAAGGGGACCATCAACCTCGGTACGCTGACCACCGCCCACACGGTGGAAAACAGGCAGTGGACGCTCGAGATTGCCATTCCGTACGAAGGGCTGGGAGTGAAACCTCCCAAACCTGGCGATGTTTGGGGCATCAACGTTTGTCGTATGCGCCCTCCCGGAGGCAGTTCCGGCGAGGAATTGATCACTTGGGCGCCAATGGAGCACGGGTTTGTGGAACCGGAAAACCTGGCAAAGCTGGTCTTCGAGTGAGCGCAGGGCAGCTTTGGGCGGCTGCCTCAGAGGGCGATCAGGCGCCCGAATGCCGCAAGCCGAGCTACCTGTCACGAGCAATGCTATACGCGTACAGGCTCTCGGAATGCCTCACGTACAGCCGCCCGCCGCAGACGACCGGGTGCGCCCAATACGGGCCCGCGCTGCCCTTGGGCATCTGGAAAGAACCCAGAACCTCACACTTCTCCGAAGTCGCCCTTATCAAAGACAGCGCGCCGCTCTCATCGAGGCAGTAAAGGCGGCCGTCGGCGCAGGTCAACGACCCCTTGCCCGGGCTGCGCCATCGTTCCTCGCCAGTCGCAAGGTTGAGGCACGTCCAACCTTTCGCCTGGTGGCCCGCGCCATAGAGATGTCTGTCCATCGGGGTCAGAGTTCGCGGCAGAACCACTCCGCCATGGTGATTATCCAGCAGAGCGGTGGTCCACACTTCCTTCACAGAGAACCGATCTCCCTCGTCGCGACGCGGCTGTAGGAGGACACTCCCTCTGCCATAGCCGGAGGAAATGAATACCTTTCCACCATGGCTGGACTCCAAATTCACAATGAGGGCATCGGTGGCGTTGTTGCTCGATCTGTTGGCGAAAGGGAACTCCCAGAGCAGCTTGCCGTTGTCCACTCGCACGGCGAAGACACGCGCGGCGGTAAGCCCCACCAACTGCTCCACTCCCTCCACCGTTCCGGCGACCAGTGAACTGTAGCCGATGGGGTCCGTAAGTGCAGTGTTTGCCCACACAGTCTGGCCGGTGTTTTTGTCCAGCGCCACGACGTAGCCCTTCGGGCTGCCGGGACAGCAGAACAGCAAATTCTCGCGTATCAGAACCGATTCGCTGTATCCATATTTGGGGCGCGGCGCGGCGAAGTCTTTCAGTAGGTTGCGCTGCCACCGCACCTCACCTGTGGCGACATCGAAGGCTGTCAGACTCCCCAGCTCGGCAAGGTGATAGACCGTATCCTCGTCGACGGTCGGCGTTCCGCGTGATCCGGAATAGGGGACGGCCCACGGTTGATTCTCGGAAGCCTGCCACGAATCCCCACTCGGTTTTTTCCAGAGAATCTTCCCGTTCAGGTCCAGCGCGATGACATGCGTCTGCTTGTCCACCATCCCTGCCGTAAATATCCGCCCGCCAGTGACGGCGACAGAACTAAACCCGTGCCCGATGCCAGTTGCTGTCCATAGCAGAGGCGGTCCTCCGTCGGGCCAGGACTGTAGCAGGTTCGTCTCCTCGGAGATGTTGTCCCGTTGCGCCCCGTGATAGCAGGGCCAGTCTCTCTCGCTGGGAATGTCTGAGCCCCCTGTCATGGCGGATGTCGTCGCCAGCAATAACAGGAACGGAAATCGCTTCACTCTCTATCTCCCCCTATGAGAATTTGGGGCTCCACCTTCCACACCCGCACCACCGGATGTCACTTGTAGACGATGCGGCGAAGGGAGAGTTTCATTGTTCACAGGCGATCAGGGCGAGCACAGTATCCCTGCGAGTGACGACGATCCCGAATCCTTTGCCTGGGGGAAGACTCGCCCTCTCGAACGTATCAACAAATCCGATAATGATTGACAGGCCACTACTGCCTCGCTTCCGGCACCAACATGCGGAAGCTGCGGGCGCGGAGAGGGATGGGGGGAACTCTGCCATCCTTGATTCGCCACCCGCCGCCGGTGTAATAATCAATGACGCGATCGGTGTTGGCGCTCACTCCCAGCTTGCCTTCGTTCCAGCTCAGAGCAATCTCAACATCTTCGTCCGTGTTGTTCATTGCTACAACCATCATCTTCCCCGGGCGTTTAAAGATGGAAGCCACCACATCGGGATTTCGCAGGCCGAGGCTCAGGATCCCCTCGCTCTTCCAGTACGGAATGAACTCCACTTTCTCGTCCCAGCCAAAGCGCGACTGGGCATACCAGACCTTGCGGAGGGGCATGTCGGGCATGTAGGCCTGCCACACCGGAGCGTCGTGGAGGGTGAAAAGACCCACGAGGTGTTCGGTGGCCTGCATGACTTCGGGATCATCGCTCCACCAGCGGTCTCCCAGAGACCGGGCAAACTCCGGCAGAAACGCGGACACGGTTCCGAAGTTGCTCAGCATCATTTCCGCGCGCATCTTGTCCAGAGGAAGCAGTCTGAAATAATCGCCGCGTTTGTCGGCCGCCCACTGCCGCTGCAGAACGCCCGTGAAGTTTTCGCCATCGATCATCACTTCAGAGAAGCTGTGCTGCGGCATGAAGATGTCGCCGCTCATGTGGATGGTCACGAGGAAGTTGGGGCGGTTCTGTTTGGCGATCGTGTAAACGCGCTTCTGGAACTCCCGCGTCGCCCGCAGCGCGTAGGTTCCGTGCAACTTCCCGCTCGCATCCCGCCAGCCGCAGCCGTGGGACTCATTGTTGCACAGCGGCGCGTGGCTGACGTCGAAGTAGAGCGCCCGGATGTCTGCTTCCTTGATCGCGCGGTTCAGCGCCCAGATATAGAAGTCGGTATACGAGGAATTGGGGCATACAGCCGCGTAGGCATTCTCATCGTCTTCCTTCACGGTGGAGAAATCCACCTTTGCTGAAGGAGCCACCCTCCACTCCTCCGAATAGTGCCTGAACTCCGGTGTGTTGGAGGCGATGGTGGTGGCGGTGCCGTAGAGGCAGGGGAGTTCTGCTGCCGAGTACCGTGTCCGCAGGGATTCCGCCGTCGTCGGCTTCAGCACGGGGTAGTTCCACCGCGTTCCCCAGTGGGTGTTCCAAAGGGAAACGTACTGCCAACCTTTGGTGTTGACCTCGTCCTTCCCAAAACGCCATGTCCGCCAGTCAGGCCGCCGCGGTCGGACGGGTATAGCCATAACGCCGAAGGACAGGTTGAGGGGCGTTGTGATCGTGACAGGCTCATCCGCGATGGCAAGCTGAATCAGACCGTCCTTGATTCGGAGAGTTTCTTCTGGCTTTGTGATGCGCCAATTCTTCCCGCTTTCGCAGAACCACTGGATTCCGGCTGTCTCGTTGCCAACCCAGAACCGGTGTCGCCACACTCCCGTGTAACCCTCCTTCGGCAACGCTCCGGTGTCTTGCAGAGTGTAGCTGCCGGAATAGAAGAGCGTCGCCAGTTCCGGCTTCATGGGAATCTCGAAAATAACGGGGTCCAGCTTCGCTTGTCCATTTGGTGGCGGGGACAGAGTCACGTCAAACCACACGTAACCGTCATACTCCACCAACGTTTCCACGTTGACGGACACAGGCCCCAGTCTGCCCTTGGCCACCGCTCGAACGTCGGCGGGGTTCTTCTCCGTGATCTTTGCCGTCCCTTTGGCGATGGTATCGCCCGCCCGCAGGCGAATCGGCGCGGCGAGCAGCTCCTGCCCCTGGGATCGAATCTGCGTGGGGAAGAGATCGCCCAGATGATGATCCCGTCCCCAACACCCCACCGCGTTCCCCTTCACCGTGAGCTCGGACCACGGCGGAGGGACGTCTTCGGTGATGCCGACCTTCGCGGTCAGCCATTCGGGAGGGGGCTTCTTGCTGAAGGAGAGCTTCTTTACAACCTCCCCGAGGGTGACAACCGCTTCATGTTCGCCGATGGACAGCTTCGAGATATCGAAGGTCAGTCGCTTCTCACCGGTTTTCGTCTCCCCTGCAACGGCCACCTGCGCGTCCGGCTTTGAGGTCTCAACCACCAATTTTTGGGCAGACGGGAACAGTTGCAGCTCGGCTGTAAAGGGGGCGGCGTTAACGTAGGGCAACTCCGCTCTGAACGCGTCACCCCTCTGCACTTGCAGATGGGTGGCGATATCCAACGGAACCGCCGCGGCGAGTTTTCGCAAGTCCTCTGTGGTGACTTGAGCGGTCTTTGCCCCGGGTTGGATGGTGAGCCGGCCTTTCCACGTCGCGTCCATGCGACGCAACTCCTTCCATCGGCGTGAGAACCGGAAGTCAAACGCGTCACCCCCCCACTCCTCACGCGGGATGTCCACCTCCACCAGCCAGCGGTTCATGTCGATGTCCGACTTTACCCCAGGCGCCCCGTCGGGCCCGACAAGCACGGAGAACTTCCCTGCGGTCACCTCAAAGGCATCGTTCTCGGCAAGCGCTTCCGCGCCGCGTTTCAGCGCTCGCCCATTGTATGCGGTGGGGTTAAGTCGGAAATACTCAGGGATGGCCCAGCAGAGCTTCACGTGCAGTGTCTGTTCGTCCGCCCAGAGTTGCGCGGTGACGTCCTCATCGAGAACCACCTGACCGGTGACCGAGTCGAGAAGACCGGCGACTTGGGCAGGACTGTTGGGATCGTCACCGATCACCGCGGAGGCAGGAGCGGGCGCTTTGGCGACCGAGCTGTAGAGCGCCTTCACCTCCACCGGGGTCAGCGCCTTACGGAAGATGATTAACTCATCAAAAGCGGTGTGGAAATTGTCGAATTGTCCCATCCAGAAATTCTTCCCGTACGCGGACGGGAGGGGCACGTTTTCCGTGGCGCGGCCGGTTTGTTCGCCGTCCACGTAGACGGCCATTTCTCCTTCGCGCCAGGTCGCTACCAGGTGGTGCCACTCTCCCGGCGCCCATGCCGGTTCATAGCTGCCAATGGGACGGTTGCCGTCTTTCTTCAATAGCAGCCACCATGTGTTGCCGGGATAGAAAACGTACAAATAATACGTCACGCCGGTTCCGGGGATCGTGAGAAATTGATGGTTGTGCCCATCGGGGATCTTCCAGTCGATGGCTTTCACCCATAGCGATACGGAGCCTTCCTCAATCAACAGGTTGGAGTCGGTCTGGTACATGATTGAGCTTGGCTTCCCTTTTCCGTCTGCAGGAGCGGGCCCGCCGACAATCACGGCCCTGCCGCGCACCCCGTCGGTGTACTGTAGTTCGCCGGCGGTGATGGCCTTCCCATCCCCCGCCGCCAGATGCGCGTCCGGCGCCCCCTCAAACGGCGCGTGGAAAAGGACGTCTTCGGTGCCGAGGGCAAAGAGCGGGGTGCAGTAAAGGATCACAATCAACAGAGAAATACGCATGGTTTCCTCCAGGGAAGAATCATCAGGGGATGGTCAGAATCCGATAACTGCGCTTGGTTGCATGGATCTTCAACATTCCTGAGTTGATGGGGAGACGCTCTTCCACGCCTTGGTAGTCGAAAGGATCCCCGCGCACCCAGTCGCCTTTGTCGTTCTTTTTCCACGTCATTCCCCGGTAGCTGGTGCCCTTCCAGGCGTCGAGGGCGGAGGTCGCTTTGACTCCCAACTTCTCGAGGTTGATCTGCGCGCTGATCTCACGGTCTTCATCGGTGTTGTTCATGAGGACCAGCATCGCCTTGCCGGGGCGACGGTAGATCGTGCAGACGACGTCCGGGTTGTTCGGGAGCAGCGTGACAAGCTCCTGGTTCTTCCAGTACGGCAGGAACTCCACGTCGTCGCCCCAGCCAAACGCGTCTTGCACGGCCCAGAGGTGATAATACGGTGACGGGTTGGAGTATGCGTCCCACGGAAGGATGTCGTGCAAGAAGAGAAGTCCCAGCAGGTGCATCACCTCGGGCGGCTCGATATTACCCATGAAGCGTTCCATCACCTCTTCATTGCCGGAACCGGCGCGTGTGAACTCGGGGAGGAAGATGGGAACAAAGCCGTGGTTGTGTCCCATGTACTGAGCGCGCATTCTGTCCAGCGTCAGTATCTTGTGGTAGTTGAAGTTGTCAGGCACCAGCGCCAGGCAGAGGTTCTCCCCGTCGATCATCCCGTGGCAGAAGCCGAGCTGCATCATGTTAAGGTCGCCAGACTCGTGATTGAAGAGGAACTTCTCCGGCCAGCGTTCCTGTAATGCCGTGTAGAAACGACGCTGCACGGCTCGGTGCTCGAGGTACCGCTGCTCTTTCTGCCGCACACCGTACTCATCAATGTAGCCACAGCCGTGGTCGGCGTTGTCACAGAGAGGCGCGTCGGTGACGTCAAAGTAAACCGCTCCCCAGCCCATATCCTTGTATTCGCCCTCATACAGATTGAAGAAGGTCGACACGAAGTAGTCTCCCCAGGACGCGGGTCGCGGACACACACCGGAGAAGTCCATGTGCGACGCTTCCGGGTTGAAGGGCTTCGGTGGGTTGCTGTGATCGGTTCTCCATTCCGCAGCGAACTGACCGTAATCAGGCATTCCGGGCCAGATGCAGAAGGGCTGGAGGTAGATGGTGGCGATGTTCCCTTTCTTGGTTTCTTCCGTGTAGATCTGCTTCCATCTGTCGCGGGGGATGGGATAGCTCTGGCCCACCGCCCAGCCTTCGGTGTAGAACGGGTTGAAATGCGTCCCCTTGACCCACTCGGGAGGGGTGATGCGCCATAGACGCCAGCCTTCGGGATGAGGGCGAACCGGCGTCAACTGCAAGGCGATGGAATAGTCGACTCCGTTCTGGAACGTTGACTCCTTGTCTATGAGGTTCAGCCGGAGAACCACTCGTTCCTCCTCCGGCAGCACCTCGATTTGCTGATTGCGGTCCTTGCTGCGCCAGTTGCGAGCGGAAGGAATCGTGAGTTGGAGACCACCGTCCTCGTTTCCGAGCCAGAGCCGTGAATTGGAGACGATGCGGTGACTGAATCTGCGGACCGCGCCGGTTCCCTCAAGTCCGAATCCGGAGTACATGAGCGTCGCCGCTTCCTTTCTCAACGGGAGGTCAAGCGTCAGCCTGTCAACTTTGAGGGGGGCTGCTGAATTGAGCTTCAGGTTGGTCCATAGAAGTCCATCGAATTCGATGAAGCTGCTAACTGAAACGGTAGCATTCCCCACAACCTCTTTGGCCGCAAACTCCACGCGTTCCGGTGACTTCCTGGTCCACTCAACCTTCGCCGCGGCGAGGTCTACCGGTCTTCCATTGACGGTTCCCGTCAGTTGGATCGGTGAGGCGAGGATTTCCTGTGACGCGGTGGAGAGACGAGTCGGGAAGAAGGACGAGTCCACGGTGTACCGCCGCGGTCCGAGGCATTCCACGGTGCCCGACTTGCCTTTCTGCTGAACCTTCAAGGGAGTCCACGGCTTGGGTATGCCGTCGGTCAAGCCAACTTTCGACCCCAGCCATTGGGGAGGCGCCTCGATCTTAAACGAAGCTGCCGAAGCAGCCAACAGTGTGCCGCCCTTCTCCAACCGCGATTCCACGTGGTACTCGCCCATGCCAAGTCCCTCGGTGCCGAGTTCGACGACGGCGTGATTGGTGGAGAATGACTTGATCGAGGTTTCCCTGATGGTCTTGTCCCCTGACTTAAGCAACACTCGGGCGGACATTTCCTTCGCCTCGGAAGGCTTGTGCGCGAGAGCGTTGACATCCACACGCACTTTCTTCGTACCCGGCAACGTGACCACGGTCAGTTCCTGCTGAGCAGGTTCGGCCTGCAACCTGAATTGATACAGCGCAGCCGCTTCCGGCGCGGTGAGGGCGCGGTCGAAGAGCCGGAACTCATCCAGAACGGTGTCGGCCTGGTTCGCCCGGTTGGGGTCGCCCACCTTGAACGTCTTCGCGAGGGAACGCAGAACGGTGGGGGTGCTCACGCGCCGCCACCCGCTGGGCTTGCCGTTGACGAAGAGCCGCATCTCGTCGCCGTTCCACGTGCCGACCAGATGAACCCACTCCCCCTTCTTGAACAATTCCGTTCCTCCCGAGCACAAAGTCGGGTAACCGCGGGAATCCCAGGCGAGGAAGTACGTAGTGTTGCTGAAGAAGCGGTACAGCCACAGGAACGTTCCGCCATCCTGCGGTAGCTTGGCGTCTCCCTCGTCGACGATGAAGAAAAACCGCATCGCCGCGTCCTTGTCGTTCCACGTTTCCGGTTTGATCCAGACCGACACGCTCCCGGACTCCAAGTTGAGGTGCTTTTCCGTCTCATAGGTTAGTTCGGTGTTCGGAGCGCCGACAAGGATCCCCTGTCCGCGTATTCCGGGCACAAACTGGATATCTCCCTTCACGGCTGCCTTGCCAGACCCCCGGGCCTGCGCCGCGTCAAAGCTTCCATCAAACGGGGCATGGAAAGTGCAGTTATCGGGGGTGAGGGCGAAGGAGGGGGGCGCGCTGCAGAGTATTGCAGTCAGCATTGAAAACCAGAGGGAATAGCGAAGCATTGTTGGGCTCCTTTGTATGTGAATTTGAGCGGTGCAATCATAACATGTACGCGGATTCACCGGATAGGCTTCGTCAGGGTGTATACTCGTTATGGGTGAAAACACCCCAGCCTGAACCATAGGCGCCTGTCGCTTGAAACCCGACAGTGATTGTGTAACGCAGTTCGCGGTTCGTCGGTCCTGAGTGAGTTCATGTAACAACCCCCATCCTCGAACCCAAAGGGTTCGCACCTTCCGCCGTTATCGAACCGAAACGGTTCGCACAGGGGAAGGTGGTCGAAGACCGGATGGGGGTTGTTACTGTCCCCTTTCACTCGCGTAAGTCTTCCCAACCTTTCGTTGATGCCTGGCCGACCCCAGGGCGCTGATTACCTCCACGCGTCACAAATCTTACGTACACCCGCTTCGTCAGCGCCGCGGGATCTCGTATGCGTGGTGTTGTGTTTTGATGTCTAATTGTCACTGTAGTGCATCGTTTTGGAAGTTCCCCCACAAAAGGACGCCGGATCGCTTCAGCGTCCGGTAGCTCACACAGGCAGCTACACGATGGAGGCTACCCTCCTTTTCTCCCCTTTCAACCCGTGTTCGGCACGAACACGGGTTGAAAGGGGAGAAAAGATGTCCT
>MNXM01000033.1 GCA_001872605.1 Armatimonadetes bacterium CG2_30_59_28
TCGATACTCCGTACTCCTGTACTCGTAGCCCCGAATTCCAAAGCCGTGATACAATAGCGACGTAGACATGCGTTGACTCCTCGAACAATGGATTCCTGTCCAGTGAGTCAAACATGTCTACCCTTATTCTGCAATCCAATCCCGAAAGTATGCATTAGTCGGATGAACCTCATAAACCGACCGAGAGGTATTTGCACTTGTCCCCTGAGTCATTGGTTACGTCTTCATAACCTTTTCAAGACTTCTGACGGAACATCGCAAGGCCACAGAGTCGCTAATCCAGCCCGCAAACCTGGCTTTTTCGGACAGACACTACATAAGCAATTTACGGAATACCTCTTGTGTTTCGACCATCCGGACGGGGGAGGGAAGGCGGCATTCTTCACCAGTTGTGGTTTTCAGACTGCAACATGGGAGGAATTTGCAGAGGTTCTGCGACCACACGGCAGGAACCGCGATGTGGTCTCAGGATACAAGAGTCTTCCTTCGGAACGCGCTACGTTGACGCCCACAAGGGGCTGCACTACACTGCCGCGAAAGATGTTTTTTCGATCGCAGCGAGTATAGAACTCATGGAACCGGGAGAAGCAATGTACACTATTCATGCAACCAGCCAGGCAAATCCGCCCTGTTGGGCGCTGCAGGAGCGACATTTGATTGACACGATGAACCGCGCTGCGGTGGAGTATGTAGAGCGCTACACGCGGCCCGACGGCACGTTTGTCTGGCGGGACGACTGGCCGGGACTGGATGGCTCCGACGACGGCTACGAGAGTTACACCAGCTTTCCGCTATTCTACGCTCTCGGCGGCGGGGAGCACATTCACGAGCTGGCGCGGAAGCAGTGGGAAGCGGTGACGCGTCAGTTCACCGGATTCGGTCAAGTCTACAACGAGTTCGACGCCTACTACGACTGGATGCACCACGGCGAGAGCAGTCTGTATCTTTACTACCTGGCGCTGGCCGACCCGCACGCGCTGCGCGACCGCGACCGGGCGCTGCGGTTTGCTGGCATGTATATGGGCGAAGACCCCGAAGCCGACAACTGGGATTCTGAGCGGAAGCTGATCCGTTCTCCCATCAACGGGAGCCGCGGACCGCGGTTCGAGATGTCCGCCGTGGATTGGGTGACACATCGTCCGGTTCTTGCGGAATATCTCGCTCCCTACGAAGACCTCGCCCCGGAGCTTGCCACCAACCCGTTGCATAAAGTCAACTGGAACGATGACGCGATCTTCGCAGAAGTGCTCAAACTGTTGAACCAGCGGATGGCGCGCGGCGACGTGCCTCTGAACCTGACCTCCACGAGTCTCATTACGAATGCCTACCTCTACACCGGCGAAGAGAAGTACCGCCAATGGGTGCTCGAATACGTGGATGCCTGGAAGAAACGCACCGCGCAGAACAACGGCATCACGCCTGACAACGTGGGACTTTCCGGGGAGATCGGCGAGTGCATGAACGGCAAGTGGTGGGGCGGTTACTACGGCTGGCGTTGGCCGCATGGAGCCGTGAACATCCTTGAAGCGACTCTCATCGCCGGATATAATGCGCTGCTGTTGACCGGAGACGAATCGCATCTCGACCTGATACGTTCCCAGTTAGACCTCCTCTGGTCGCTCGGGAAGGAGGAAGATGGCGTTTTCAAGATTCCCGCGCGGCACGGAGATTGCGGGTGGTTTGACTACCGCCCTCCCGACCCGCGTCTCTACATTCATCTCTACTACGTATCGCAACAGCCGCAGGACCGCGAACGGCTGAATCGTCTGCCGGGCCGCGAACAATGGGCAGGCAGTAGTCGCTTCGGCAAAGGCGCGCAGTACCACCCCGCGGCTTGGTTTGCCTTCAATGAAGGGGACAATCCCGATTACCCGGAACGCGTGCTCGAAGCCCACTATCAGGAAGTCTGCCGACGGATGGAACTGCTCCGCAACGATCACGGAGACCCCAACCAGTGGGATGTACACCACTGGCAGGAGATCAACCCCGTCGCGTGCGAAGGGCTGGTGCAACTGATGACGGGATCGCCAGGCGTCGTCTATCACGGCGGACTGCTGCATTGTCGTGTGCGTTATTTTGATCCGGTGAACAAACGCCCGGGACTGCCGGAGCACGTCGCCGCGATGGTCTTGACGGTCAATCCCGACAACGTCGTATTGATGCTGGTCAACTGCGACCCTGTTCAGCCCCATGAGGTCATCCTGCAAGCGGGGGCCTTCGGAGAGCATCGCTTCACGGAAGTCTTTCCCATTGGCGAGGACCGTCCCGTGAACCTGAAGTCATTCGTCAACGGTCCGCACGTGCAGGTACAATTGCATCCCGCGTCGCAAGTCCTCCTCCGGGCAAAGATGGATCGGTTCGCCAACAAACCGACGTACGCGTTCCCGTGGGAAACTGCACAGGAGGATATTCACTGATGCGTGAGATTGTTGAACCGTCCCGCAAGATTCCTGTCACTGACGACTTCGACGTAGTCGTCGTTGGCGGCGGGGTAGCCGGCGCGGCGGCGGCGATTGCCGCGGCTCGTAACGGCGCGCGCGTTTGCCTGATAGAAAAGGAGAATGCTCTGGGCGGACTGGCAACCCTCGGGCTGGTGGTCATCTATCTGCCGTTGTGTGACGGCAAAGGTCGCCAGGTCATCGGTGGACTGGGCGAGGAATTGCTGAAACTCTCCGTCACTTACGGCGGCGAGAAAATCCCGGAATGCTGGACGCGTTCCGCCACGGCGGAGGAACGCTCGAAAAAACGCTATCGCGTCACCTTCAATGCCGCGGGGTTTGCGATGGCGCTGGAGGAGCTGTTGCCGGGTCTGCCGATTACGCTCATGTACGACACGCGGTTCTGCGACGTGGCCGTTGAAGACCGTCGCGTTGTCGCTGTGCTGGTTGAAAACAAGAGCGGACGGCTGGCGGTCGGATGCCGCGCGGTCATCGATGCCTCTGGCGACGCCGACGTCTGTCATCGCGCCGGGGAGGAAACCGTGTCACTCGACACAAATCGTCGAAGTGGCTGGTACTTTGCGGCCAGCGACGGCAAGACCGAGATCCGCTATCCCGGCGATCCCTACTGGCTGGATATTCCAGAAGGCAAGCGAACCTACCGCGGGGACAAGTGGGAGGACGTATCTGACATGAATGTTCAGTCGCGTGTGCTCATCCGAGAAGATATCAAGAGACTGCGCGCGGAGCGCGGCGACGATTCGCTGATCCCTCTCATCATTCCCACCATCCCGCAGTTCCGGCGGACGCGACGGCTCAAAGGCGCCTTCGAGCTGGACGAGAGCGACGATGGCAGAACTTTCGACGACACAATCGGCATGACGGGCGACTGGAGGAAGGCGGGACCGGTCTTCTCGATTTCATTCCGTTCGCTGGTTGGCATGCAGACGGACAATCTCATATCCGCGGGCCGGTGCATCTCCGTCACGACCTCCGCCTGGGAGATCACTCGAGCGATCCCCACGTGTGTTGTCACCGGCGAAGCCGCGGGCGTCGCCGCAGCGATGGCCGCAGCCAGCGCTCGCCGATTTGGCGACCTGAAGATACGCGACCTGCAAGACCGCCTTCGCCGCCAGGGAGCGGTCCTGCCGGAATAGCTTCTGTGGTTCCCGCTCTTGCGTTCATCCGTGCTACAATGGCAGACCAAGATTCTTGGAAAGGGCGCAGTAGCGCCATGCGACGTTGTTCTCCGCTATTCTATCTGGTTCTGATCCTTGCGTCACGCGGCGTCGCCGAAGACCTGCTCGCCGATCTGCGCGCCGAGGTGGCCGCCGTTGTCGCCAGCGCCAGTGTGCGGTGCAGCGAGTCTGTCAAGGGCGACGGCGGCCCCATGGTTCGCAACTGTGCCCTCAAGCTCAACGGCGAATCGGCATCCTACGAGTTGTCTTACAAGAGCTTCCTGCCACCGAATCACGCCCGAAACCGCTCCGAGTTGAACGACTGGGCCAGCGGACTCGGCATGATACAGCCCTCCATTCACGGTTGGTACTCGAACGGCTTTGTGGAGGTATCTCTCTCGAACTCCAAATCTGTCGCGAACACCGCCGACTGGTGTGGGAGCGCGCGCCTGGTGAGGGAATCGGGGAAGGTGGTGGCAGGCGATTTTGCGTGGGACCTGCCAACCGGACAGGTAGTCCTCCGGTTCTTTCTATTGGCGGATCGAGCGGAGTTGTTTCTCCAAGTGTCAGCGCGACCCACGATCCCCGACTCTCGGATTCAAGTTTCATTCCGCTGCTATCCGGGCGGTTTCCAGGGGCCGTTCGACCGGGTGGTACACACGGCGCTTCAGCAGTTCGCCAATGACGGCCCGAAGGATGTCGCACTGAGAATCGACCCGCAAAAGGAACCGTGGATGCTGCTGGCAGACCACTACGCCGGCGTCACCCCGCGGCCAATGGGGCCGTGCTCGATCGCAGCCGCGCCAGAGGATATCGAGTCTGCCAGCGCCACCATTAAACGCAACTACTCAATACTGCCGACCTATGCGCTCGCGCCGGGAAAGACAAGCGCGCGGTTCGCCATCCGTGAATTTCCGCCCATTTCATGGCAGAGCGCAAAGGCGGAAGTCGCAGCGACATCGGAAGAAGCGCTGGCGGCGGCGCGCGAGGCGCTCAAGTTACTGCCGCCACTCCATGAATGACGCGGAATTGGTTCCGACCACACAGGGAGAGAATGCGATGCGACATTGTTTGAACACGCTGCTGATTCTGGTCACCGCCTGCGCAGGGATCGCACAAGAGATTGCCGCTCCTCCTTTTGCCCCCGCTCCCGTCATCGAGTGGGGGAAGCCGTTGGAGGGCGGCCCGATTCGCGCTATCTTCCTCCTGCAAAGCGCCAAAGAGGAGGGTCTGGAATTCCTGCGTCGCTTTGATGTGCAGGGCGATGTGTACGTCTCGAAGAAGGGCGGCAAGTATGGTGTCGACACAACCTCCGCCAGCCTTTGCCGACGCAAGCTAACATCGGAGAAAATCGACGTATTTGTGGTGGGCGGCATCTACTGGAAACGCATTCCGGCAACCTTGCGCCTCGCGGTCCTTGAGAAGGTGCAGGAAGGCATGGGACTGCTGTACGTAGACGCGCCGAATTCGGCAATGGACACCACGCTGCCCAAGCTCATGGCAGCCTCCCCCGCCCCCGAGGCGGTGGCGGCAGTGACCGAGGGAATCCCGATTCCGTTGTTACCGCTTGTCACCATTGATCCCGAACGTAACGCCTACACCATCTATCCCGACGCCGAGCATCCCGCGCCCAAGCCGGAGGAACTGGTCTCCGCCGCACGCTTCGGCAAGGGGCGCATCTGCCTGCTGCACTATTCCGTCGGTCAGAGCAATGTTGTGTATCTGTATTCGTTGACGCCCGGGCTTCGCAGACAGGATGCGCCCTTCCTGAGAACCTATCCATATTGGGAGTATTGCCATTCGCTGCTTGGAAAGGCGGTGCGGTGGTGCGCAGGACGCAAGCTTGGGGCGGTCGTGCGGGCTAAAGCGTCGGGGTGGCCGGTGGCAACGGACCCACTTGCGGAAGTCACTGTCACAGGACAAGCCCCCCCCTCTCCGGTGGATATAGAGGTGGTTATTCGCGACCGTTACTTCACCTCCCTCGGACGTGTCACAAAGAGGATATACCTGGTGGGCGATGAGACGTATAAATTCGACGTCAACATCTCCACGGCCCAACGTCCATTTGGTGGACTGTACTTTGTGGACGCGTGGGCTCGCTGCAACGGAAAAGTCATGGATTGGGCAACGGTTGCGGTCGAGATCCCACGGGTTGTTCGTTACAAGCAAGTGGTCCCCGAAAAGCTGCCTTCGCCTTACATCCTGCTTGAGCCGCGCGAAGTCCGCCACCCACGCATCGAGAAAGTGAGCCTGAATCAACCGCGGTATGCGTCCAATGAACCCGTGCAAGTTCGGATGGAGGTGTCGAATCCATCATCGGACACGCTTGTTGATATTTCTCTTGTCGGAACCGATGGACGCATCCTGCAACGTCAGACTCTCCCCGCCCAGAAACAGGTTTCCGCAAGCTTCAGCCTCGCCGCAGCGCAGACGCTTGTGAGCTACATCGACGCACGGCTGAAGAAGGGGAACCAAACTCTCTGGCGAGAGCGCACCCCGGTCTTCCTCGCCCCAGGTACACCGGACGAGTTCTTCGCCTATTCGTGGATGCAGGGAGAAACGTACTACTCTCGCGACTACCTGCGGCGCATTCAGGATCAGGGCGTCGACTCGATTCTCGCGGGCGGCGGCGCGGCAAGCTACTTCTTCGAAGGCGGGAGAATGGCGGCGGAGATGAACCTGCGCCTCGTTCCCACAAACGTGGTGGCTGTCCGGTACGAAGCTGGAAAAGAACCCACGAAACTCCCCCGACCACTCACCGATGAGAAGACTCTCAACCAGGAACGGAAACGCATCCGGGAGACGGTTCCGTACGTCGCGCCGCTGCAACCCATCGGCTATTCCCTGATGGACGAGTGGGTTCTCGGCTTGCCGGAAGCGCGAACGGATTACTCCGACTCCGCTGTTGCTGCTTTCCGTCTGTGGTTGAAAACTCAGTATCGTGACATCGCTGCTCTGAATGCGGAGTGGAGCAGCAACTTTGCCACATGGGGTGACGTGCAACCCGCTCAACTGGAACAGGCGCGCGAGGGTCTCGACCTCGCCAACGTGGATTGGTCGAAGCTCAACCTGTCCTCCTTCGTGGACTACCGCCTTTTCATGGACACCGTCGGCCCGACAGCCTTTGTGGACTTCGCCCGCACCATTCGTGAACTCGACCCGGGGGCCAAAGTGGGGCTCTGCGGAACCGAATCGAGCAGCACGTGGTTTGGGCACGACTGGTTCCATCTCTGCAACGCCCTGGATTTCGTCGTGGGCTACGGCGACGCCGGGCCCGTCCCCAACATCACCAACTTCCGAGGCTTACAGCGGGAATTTCAGCGATCCTTCCTTCAGCCCGGTTCTCTACTGGGCTGCTGGGTCGGGTACAGCGAAAGCGACTTCTACCGGGAGCAGGCACTGAAACTGCTGCTGCACGGGTTCCACGGGATTGCCTATTTTGCAGGCGACCCTTCGGCCTACGAAGACTTCCCGTACCTCAACTACGATTTCACGCTGAGCCGTCGCGCGCTCATCTCTGGCGAGGGTGTGCGGGAGATTCGCCAGGGCTTGGACCAGCTTCTCTGGAACAGCCAGTGGGACAACTCCGGCATTGCGATCTACCTCTCGCAGTCCAGTCTGCACGTGGCATCCGCCCTGGGGCAGGAAGGCAAGTGGGGAGATAACTGCGTTGCCATCACCCGCGCCGTGGAAGACGCGGGCTTTCAGTATGACTTTGTCGCCTCCGAACAGGTGGAGAAAGGCGTGCTGAAGGAGCGCGGGTACAAGGTTCTGATCTTGCCGGGCGTTGCCTGTCTCTCCGATCCCGAACTGTCCGCCATCCAGGCATTCATCGCTGCAGGCGGCGCGGTCATCTTCGACCAACTGCCCGGAGAGCTGGACGGACACGGGAAGAGTCGCTCTCAACCCCCGCGGTTCGAGGGTGCGAAGGCCGTTCCGTTCTCGATCGTGGCTGACCGATCCGCCAATGCGGCGGCGATGCGTTCTGCGCTTGACAGGGCCGGACGCGCGGCGCCGGTGCAGGTTGATTTCGACGACAAGACCTTCCTGCCGACGGAGACCATCCTCCACCGCAACGGGGATCACCTGCTGGTCAGCCTGCAGACCGATGTTGCCTCGTGGAATCAGCCGAAGCCGACGGCGCGCATCACACTGCCGCTACAAGGTTTCGTCTACGACGTTCGAGAGGGCAAGCCCCTCGGAAGAATGCAGACGGTGTCGGCTGTCCTCGACCCCATGCACATCCTGCTCTACGCCGTCCTGCCGTATGAAGTCAAGAGCATTGCCGTGGCGCCCAGCGCCAAGATGGTGAAGCAAGGTGCGGGGGCCAACCTTCGGGTTTCCGTGATCGCCTCCGCTCCGGCAGGAAGACACTTCGTGCGAGTTTCGGTTCAAGCGCCCGACGGTCAGACGCGCCCCGGCTTCGCGAGGACGGTGCGATGCGACGCTGGTAAGGAGGAGACTACGTTGCGTTTCGCTCTGAATGACCCAATAGGGGTATGGAAGATCACCGCGCGCGATGTGGAGACAGGTGTCACGAGTAGCGCGACGATGGAGGTGACGAAATGAGGTTGCTGCGGTGGCGAGACGCACTCCTCGCGCTGGCGATCATCGGGCGCGCCCAAACTTCGTCCCTGTCCGCTGAGGATTCACTGTTCGACCTTCGGGCGGAGGCGCGGCAAGAGGTCGCCGCGGCCGCTCGCGTCGAAGTGAAGACAACAACCACCGAGCAGGGCAAAGGCGAAGCGAAGGACATGCAGGTCGAGAAGAAGACAGTCGCGCTGTCAACAGGGGAGGCGGTCTACACCCTCGAATACGTGTGCGCTACGGACGAAGCCACCGGCCGCCGATTGGAGCAGGGCATGACCCTTTCGGAGCTTGGCATGGCGACGCCCGCCCCCGCTAACTGGTACCAGGGCGGGTTCATTGATGTGGTACTCGATGGCGAAGGACTGGTTCACGTCCCCGCGAAGATTGATACGCTCCAAGTGCCCGAAGGCTCTGCGGCCACGCGCTTCACCTGGTCGCACCCTCGCGGCGAGGTCACCGCAACGTTTCGCACGTTGTCCTTCGATTCCGTTCTGTACGTGACTCTCGGTCTGCCTGCGGCTGCAAGTCGGCGCGTCACCTTGCTCTGCTACCCCAATTCGTTCCAGCTTCCCCGCAACCGGTGGATCACTACACCCAATCGTGACGTGCAACACCGGGACAACCTGATCGAGACTCTGGGACGTGAAGAACGCGACTGGGTACTCTATTCCGACCGCTCTGCCGACCTGGTAGCTGCGCCAACAACCGGACCGTGCGCGCTGGTTCTGCTGCCCGACCAGATGGAGTCCGTCCGGTTGGCGATGGGCCGCCCCGAACGCCCCGACTGGCCCGCGGTGCAAAACTACGGAATAATGACCGACCTGACGCCCGTCCCCGCCGTGACGCGCCTCTCCTTCGCGCTCATCGACTTCCTGCCCATGACCTGGACACAGGCGGAAGCGAGGCTACGCGAGGAAACCTCACGGGTACGGGAGATTCTGACCAGACTGCGCAAGAACGAGAACTGAAAAGGGCTATTGGAAGAGATGACAGTGCGTTGCAGGAGAAGCTAATCCTGCTCATCAACGCGCGCCTATTGGACATTTTCACAATACTTCACTCTTCTGCAAAGGTAACTACTCAGGTGCCAACGGCACCCGTAACGAGTATAATCACGAGGTCACTCCACCTCGTACCTGCACCACCGCGTCCCATTCCGCGCGGGTACCTCGACACGCAGAGACTTCCCACCCTTCAGCTTTCGCTTCGTCCCGCTGTCCATGTCTACGAGGCGGTATGTGACGTCCGTTTCCAGACCTGGCAGGACAACTTCCGCCGCATCGTCGTCCGACTCACAGCGGAAAACCATGAAGTAGCCTTCGCCCGTGTCGGGATCGTGGAACTGCACGCCGTCATATTCGCAGAGCGAGGTGGGGTTGAAGAGGGGATGGAAATCCTTCTGAATGAGGTGGCGAATGGACTTGTACTTCGCGACTTCATCGCGCAGCGTTGCCCGAATGGCGCGCGTCCAGAGGCGTGACTGCTCCGCGAATCCCAGCGTGCCGGCCATGCGGGAGCGGAGGATGCAGGGGGGATACCCGTCCCGGCGCAACGATGCGAGGCTCTGCGTTCGACGGGACTCATGCGTTGCCCACAGGAAGCAGGAGTTACCGTAATTCCCCGGCAGGACGCGGTTGAGTCCTTTCTGGAAGCACCGAATGGCGTCATAGGAGTGCGAGTTGTCATTCATCCAGGCCGAGTTGGCGCGGCGCAGCGTCCCGAGGTCCATGCGATGCCCGCCACCCGCGCAGGCCTCGACATGCACCTGCGGGCAGCGGTCGCGGAAATCGTCCAACAGCGCGAGCAGACCCGCGCCGTAACCCAGGTGCAACCAGCCCACGCGGTCCTCGGTTTCGTGCGCCTCCCAGAATGCCGCCGGACCGTCGTTGAAATCCCAACGGACCCACTGGATGCGGTACTTCTGCACCCATGACTCGAGGAAGTCCGCCACCTGCGAGCGCACCGACGCGTCCTCCAGCCGCAGCAGCAACTCTTCGTACCGCGTGATTCCGTAGAACTGGTTCTGTCGCTCTCCCGCGTCGCGGAACCAGTCGCGATGCCGTCGCCCCCAGTCGGAGTTCTTCATGGCAAACTCGATCTCCAGCCACGATCCAAACTTCATACCTTTCGCTTCCACGTAGCGGGAGAACTCCGCCATGCCGTTGGGGAAGCGGCGGCGATCATCCAGCTCCCAGTTGCCGATGCCGTTGCGGAAGTAACCCTCGTACCAGCCTGCATCGACGATGAAGTACTCCGCTCCCAGCTCGGCGTACGCGTCTGCCTCGCGCCGAAGAATGGTCTCGTTGAAGTCCGCGTTGTTGAGTCCGTACCAATGATTATAGAAGACCGGGGGCAGCGATGACGCGCCCTCGACGGGTCGCATGACGTGGTTCACGATGTGGCGACGCAGCGCGTTGCTGCCCGCGACGCTGTCTCCTGCTCGCGCGCTCACTTGGAAGAAGCCGATGTCCACCTTGGGGATCACCACCGATTCCCCCGGCTTGAGGTCGGTGCAGATCCAGCCGGGGTGCGCGTAGAGCGAAAGCTCTCGATGGCCACGGGTGTCTTCGCCCACACTCACATTCATGATCCACCGGCACGGCCATTCCAGCACCACCCACATCCCCGAACCTGTTTGAGGGTCGGTGAGGATAAGGTAGGGCATCGGCCCCTCCGTGGACCGGCCGCTCTCACGCCCGCCGATGAGCGTCAGACCTCCGTGCGGCGTCAGGTCGGTCTCGCTGACTCTGTAGGACGGCGGAGGATAGCACCCATCCGTGCTCGCGCCGCCGTGAACCGTCGTCACTCGTGGCAGCCCCATGCCGCGCAAATCGCAAGTGAGAAACAGCGGGAACGGGCCGCGGAATCCCTTGATCGTCTTCTTCCCGCGGTTGGTCATCCTGCCTTCCAGCTCCAATACGCTGGTGTCGCGGAAGGCTGTGTAACGCACGTCTGCCTCGAGCTCACTGACCATTGCCATCCATTTAGTGTCAATAACGGTCCGATCCCCGCATGTTTCCTGCTTATGCGACAAGGCCCGTAATCCGATGCGGAAAGCATCCGGCCCGACCGCATCCGTTGCCGCTGAGAAGATCGGGGATGGCTTCGGCCGCGATAGAAAAGCATTCGACAAATCTGGGAAGATTTCCTGTATAGGGTCAGTCATGATGTCACCGCTTCCTCAAACTGGCGTATCGCCTCGTCACGCTCAAGCCGCCGTGGCACGGATCGCCGGGGCCACGCTGTCGCCTGCCGACGCACTCCATATTGCCTCAATGGATGGTGATCTTCTCCTCCTCAGCCAAGCCACTTGCGAGGTCTGTCGCCCGTATCTTCCACACACCGGTGGGGTCGTTGATGGCAAAGGGAATCGCGAGGTTGCCGCTGTTCCCCTTGAGGGTGACGAACTTGCGGTACACTCTCACCCACGAGCCATCGGGGCGATGGACGTCGAGGCGGACGATGCGACCCTCGCCGGAGGGAAGGTTGATGGCGACTTTGACAGCAGTGCCGCGCTGGGCGAAAGCGGGGGCAGTGAGGCGAGGAGCCTTCAGGTCATCGCGGGACACGGCGAAGAGGTCGAAGCCGCGGCTGTCGGAGGGCGCAGTGATCGTGTCAGTCTCTCCGAGACTCTTCTGGTGCAGACAGTCGTAGACGTGCGCCTTCTCGCCCAACTTGATGGTTGGGGTATCCTTGTCCGACTTGCGTACGGAAGATAGCAGCGTCACTTTGCCTAACGCATGTGAGTAGACTCTCGCCGAACCGAGCGGCTCGACGGCAAACAGCGGACGCACTTTGGCCGTATCGAGCAGCGCGCCCATCAGATCCCTCGCCGAGGAGAGTCCCGCCTCGCCACGCGAGATACGCTCCGCGATCGATCCGTTCAGAAAGACGGCCGCGCCTTTGCCGACGCGTCGCTGGGTCAGCACGGGGATTTCCCCGCTGGACAACACGACCTCTGCGCCATCAGCGCGGAGGGATGCGTCGGCTTTGATGCCAGTGAGGTCCACGGTGACATCCCTCCCAAGCAGGTTCCCCTGACCCTTCACAGCGACCGGCTTCACCTGCGACGCGCCCGTGCGCTTGACGCCAAGCAGCCCGTCCAGTTGGCCCATCTCCAGCATGGCGCAATGGCCGTCCATCATACCGGCGGAGCCATCTGCGAAGAGCACGCCACCTGCCTCCACGTACTTGCGGAGCGCCTCGGCAAGCTGCAGACTGAGAGCGGTGGACATCGGCAGCAGGAGCACTTTCACTTCTTTCGGGTCCAACCCTTGGGTCTCCAATTGACGCGTGGTGACGAACTTGTAGTTCACGCCACTGGCGTCCAGCGCGGAGAATTGCGCCAGCGCCTCCTGCCTGGGGGGTCCAAAGGGAGCATAGAACAACCCGGCGTGCTCCGACGGCTGCGACCAGAGCAGCGCCACTCCGAAGTCCTTGGAGGTCGCGGCGGAGATGAGCGGCCCCGGCGTCTCGTAGATCTGCCGCAGGTCGGGAATTATCTGCTCGAAGTAATCCGCCCACGACAGGTCCGAGGCGACATTGGTCTCGTGGTGGCCGAGGTGACCATCGAAGAAGTAGTTCGTATTCGTCACGCCCTCGAACACCTGTCTCCAGAAATGCTTCACGGAAGCCGGACGGTCGAGTGTCCCGCCGTGATAGCCGCCCCACCACATGCCGCGCACCAGCGACCGCGGCGCCAATGACGCAAGCAAGACGTCAATGCGCCGGTCGGAGTAGGGTCCCCACATCTTCAATCCTTGCAGCGTCTCCTCCAAGTCGCCTGGCTCCGAACCTTCCGCGCCCACGCGGGCGTTCGGGTCCATCGCCTCGAACGCGTCCCTGAACTCGTGCACCGAGCGCGCATAGAGGTGCTCGATGAAAGCGAGA
This sequence comes from Armatimonadetes bacterium CG2_30_59_28, assembly GCA_001872605.1. GTDB lineage: Bacteria > Armatimonadota > Abditibacteriia > CG2-30-59-28 > CG2-30-59-28 > CG2-30-59-28. The sequence goes on from MNXM01000033.1 coordinate 13,097, forward strand.
CGCTCGTGCTTCTGGGGGAACTGCTTCGGGTCGGTCGCCTTGCCCCAGTCGACGGGCTGAATCTCATCGAAGGACGCGAAGGTTGTTTGCCATACGCGATTCAGTTCTTCGAGACTCCCGTACTGCTTTTTCAGGAACTCCCGGAACGTGGTCACATCACTCGGAGCCAACGCCTGGTCCGGTCCGCCGGTGAAACACTCGTCGCCGAGGGAGTAAACGTAGACTCCATACTGAGAACAGGCACGGTGGCGCTCGATGACGTCGGTCACCATCCTTTTCATCACCTCGGGGTTCGTGACCGTTCCTTCCTTGCCGTCAGTCACCGGCCCGATGCGCGTGGCGTAGCTGCACAGTTGCATGTCGGCAAGAGCAGCGAAGCGCGCAGTACTCTCATCTTGCGCGGTGCCCACAAGGGTGATGTTGAAGCCGATATCGCGCTGGCGACGAAGCTGGTGCAATCCATCGAGTCCATGCTCCACCCCTCCCCAGAGCAGCGACGGATACTCTGCGGGTTCCTTGCGCCGCACGATGAGCAGCGCCTGCCGCGAATCAAACGGTACGCCTGCAGCGGCATTGCCGCCCGCGGGCAGCAAATCAACCCTCACCCACTGCGCTAACGCGACGACGAGGTCCAGCGGGACGCGCGCCTTTGTTTCCGTCGCCCCCACGGCAACGGGATAGACCGCGTTCGCCACCTGCCGGCCGTACGTGTCCGTCGCGCGAACTGCCAGTTGTCCCGCAGTGGGCAGCGGCGCGGAGAACGTGACGTTCAACTCCGCCGCACGGTCACCCAACTCGTGGAATCGGTTGTCGAAGCTCATGTCGGCGATGGTTACCGGCGAGGCGACGGTGAAACCAAAGGCGCCGTACTGCTCGACGCCCTTCGCCGACTTGAGCCACACGTCGCAGAAGTGCGCGCCGGTAGACAGGACCGGGATCGCAAGCGGCAGGTCGTTGTCGCCAGAATTGATCGTGACCTTTCGTTCATTGCGCGATTCCTCTTCGCCAAACGGATTACGGATCGCGGCGACGACCGCAAGCTCCGCGGGAGCTTGGAGAGTGGAGCTCAGCTTCACACTGACATCAGTGTTCGGCAGGTCCCCGCGCTCGAAGGCCGCGCCCTCCGGCATCTCTTTCCACGTGAAGTCGGGCTTGAGGGAAGCTGTAGCCCATTGCAAAGCTCGGAGGAACAGAGAGTAGTGGTAGTTGCAGTAGACCTCATCCTCCGGCTCGATGCCAAAACCATACGGACGGATAAGCGCGACGCGGCCGCTGCCGAACGTCGCCGTCTGGACAACGCGTGCAGGCATGTCCTGCCACTTCGCCGCGCCGTAGCTCTTCATCTTCTCTGGCAGCGAGTACGCGGGCAGCGCGGAGAACGGCACTCCCGTCGTGATCGCCGCTCTGCCTTCCGGCGCGGGTTTGGTGGGCCATGGCAAGGCGCAGTCCGCGGCAATGAGACCCGTGCCGCCCTGCACCTGCCGCAGCAGGTAGTACTGCGCCTGCTTCGGCAGCCAGTTGCCGTCGAAGGCAATGAGAACGATGGCATCGTAGGGCTGCGACAGCTTGTCGATGGCCTCCTGTTCCTTCTCCGGCGTGCGGGAGCCGGCGATGTTGCTCTCCCAGTAGTCGCGTTCCCTTTGGTCGGGGGCGTACAGGAAGGCTGTGTAGTCCAGGTCCATTCGCTGCGCCAGTTCCACAATCGTCCGTCCGTAGATGCCCGGTCGTCGCACGAGGAAGAGAACCTTCGGCTTCCCCTTCGCGTTGGGTTTCAGCCATTTGATGTGCGGAGTCTCCACTACCATGCGGACCTCGTGGAGGTACGTGCCGTCATTGCGACCGGGAGGAGGGGCCGCGTCGGATGCGGAGATAAGCGCTCCGAGAATCATGCCTATTAGAAAGAACGGTCTCTTCATGTCTTGTTCCTTTCGTATGGTGACCTTTGTTGCATCTTCCACACGGCGGCGAAACCGCAACCAAACAGGGCCGGGAAGAATGGAAGGATGGAAGCATGGAAGAGGCCCGTCGCGTCCACGCATCCAATCATCCATTCTTCCTCCCACAATCGTCCCATGAGTGTCGTGCAGGATCTACGCAAAGTGCGTGCATGTCACGACCGGAGACTCTACTTCTCCAGTGCCTGCGCGATGCGCGCTTCGAAGCCAACATCTTTCGCCAGCGCCGCGGCTTCCGCGAGTTTGGCGGAGAGCGACTGAATGCGCGTCCCATCCGCTCCCACGGCGGCTGCCTGCTTGGCCTCGTCGAGCATCGCCTGTAAAGGTGTCAGCTTCACGAGCAGGTCCGCGCGCTTCTTCGCGTCGGACAGCACCGCGGCTTCGAAGCGGGCCTCGGTGATCTGCTGGGAAGCCCGCGCGATGGCGGCATCAAGCGATGGTCCCGCGGCGCTGAATTGCAGCAGACCCACGGGAGAAACGAGCCGCCACTGGTCGCCTTTGGTCTTGCGGACCGAGTCGACCAGTTTGCCGAACGCCGATAGGAATCCGCCGCCGAAGCAAAGGTAGCCGAATTTCTCCGGATGATTGTACGAGGCGCCCATGGTCCACGAAGCCCAGTTCTTCCCCGAGAACCGCAACACCTCGAATCCCCACATCGAGCCAGGCTCAGGTTTCACCCCAAAGTCTTGCCACGGGACCGACATCTCCAGGGACCAGGCTTTGTCCGTCACCAGCGTCGCAACCTTCGCGTTCGTCGCAGTCCAGGAATAGTCGATGCCCGCGTCGGTCTGGCGGAAATCGGTCACGATACCCGCGCTGCTGACGATGAATTTGAAGAAGTGGCCGTCGCTGGCGGGGTCGAAGTAGATTTCCGTGCTGTCGTCCATCCAGAGGTCCGGGTCGTCTCTCCCCGCGTGATTCGCCTTCAGGGCTTCGTCGCTGTCGTGGTAGAAAATGGCGGTCAGGTACAGGGACTCATCGTCACAGCCGGCCCGGAACTCACTGCGGCTGCCAGCAGGCGTGGGAGTTTCCTGCAGGAACTTGTATGGAAGCTCCGCCCACGATGCAGCCTTCCATGCCGCATCATCGGCCTTGCCGTCGATGGTGAGAGGCGCGGACAGTCGAAGACAGTCATACAGAACCACCTCCTCCGTCGCAAGGCAGAAAGATGCCGTCAATAGGCAGAGAAGCGCAAGAAGCGTTGCGATAATTCGGTGCATGGTGAAGGAGTTTCCTTTTTCAGTTTCGCTTCGTCGCTTCATTGCCCAACTGGAGAGCATCCGTCGTTTCCGGAAAGAGCTTCCGAAGTGGTTCAGTCATGGGATCACCGTCTTTCTGAAAGGTGTGCGTGCGGTCGGCATGAATGGATCGGTCTGGTCTATGCCTTGGGACGCTTCGAGAACGCATCGTCCTGGAAATTGAATTCCTCCGCTATACCGAGGAGGTAGCTCCAGGATATCTCGGGGTTCTTCCCGTGAACTCTGAGGGGATAGGTGTGCTGCCGCTCAGAGCCACGAACCAGTCCTCGCACTTTGATGGGATATTTGCCTCGACCGGTGCTCTCAATACTCAGCGCGTACTTCTTCAAGATGCGGCGCAACTCGCTCAACCTAAGCATAGGTGAGAGCTACCTTTTCATGGTGGCGCACGGCCCTGCCCAGCGCGGACCGGGCCCGGGGCGTGAGTTTTATTGTCTCCCTTTGCTGCGCGCTGGCACGAAGCTGGCAGAACATCCGCCAGTACTTCTGCGAGGCGGGCTTGAAGAGGCTTTGTCCCTCGGGGAGGTCTTCAAGATAAATGAGGATGGCCTCACGTATGTTTTCTTTGCACTCCTCAAGGGTCTGTCCACAGGACATCACGCCTAAATCCAGACAGCGGATGTAGAATTCTCCGGACTCAAACGTCACCAGAAAGTCAAGCCTGATCCGTCCCAAACCAGGGAGCCTCATGAATCCCGTGAGGGACTCACTCGGGATGACCTCCTGTTGGGATTGCGTAAGGGGTCTATTCTCCGTCATCCGCTTTCACCTGCCCTGTATTTCGGTATCCGGTACGTATGAATCGCTTCGTGGCGATAGTAAACCACAATTGCGTGGACGAGTCAAACTCCGACACTGGCCCGATGGCGGACGGCATCCACGGCTTGCGATGACGACGCAATACCTTGCATGACACTCACAAACTGTCTTCCAGACATTGGTGGAGGAAGTGATTTACCATCTTCTCTGTAAAGAGCGATAGTCTCTTCCACGATTTCACAGAGATCGTCGAAGACTCTCCTCGATTCGCTACCGTGACACCCTCCGTAGAACAACTCCGGGCAACTGCCAAGAAAGCATCCATCACTGTCCGACCACTCGATCAGTTTGACGTATCTGTCTGCCGCATTCATCTCTTGGACTCCTGTATCGCGAGGCGAACCGCTCTCTCCTGGTAGTCCAGAGCGTCGTCTCCTCCGAAAATAAACCGCAAAGACGCAAAGAACGCAAAGGCTCTTTGCGGCCTTGGCTGCTTTGCGGTTAAAAAGAACTCTCTCCCATTTTCATCTTCCGTGGTGACCGAGCGGTCATGGGCGATTCCTTCGCGATGAGCGGTTATCTGCCGTATGCCGTAGCCGTAGGTTAGAGCTGTGCTCTAACTTGGGCGTCAAACCTGGAGGTCTAACCCTGCTGGGCCGCGAGATTAGGCGTGGACGATGATGGTGCTCTGACTTGGGCGTCAGACCTGGAGGTGTAACCTACGGGGTTCACGGTGAATTCTCAACCTTAACGAGTATACGAAGTTTCTGTGGCTTCCCTTCCCGCCTCGGTCGATGAAACCGGCCCGACGGAGGTCAGCGATGAGGGAGCGCACCTTTCTTGGCATAGTTCGGCCACAATCAACCGCGGCGGTGTTCCACCGGTTTGCTGTTGATGCATTGTACGGCGGCAGTGCGCTGCTGTCAACTGGCCCCTTGCATCACCCACCCGAACGACCTACGGCGGAGGAAAAACCGGGCGAACATCGACCCGATTGGTGTGGGCACGTCTTCGCTGAACGCCCTGAAGTCCAACGGGATCCATGTGGTTTCGGTGAACTTCGCGAAGGAATCGCACACGCTGGACCCGTCGGGCCGATACAAGGTGCGGAACCTGAGAACCGAAGCTTACTGAAAATTTCGGAAAGCCCTCGAACCGGACACCAGACCGACAGTTTGTCCCCCTCTCTATAGAATGCTCGCGCAGGAGTGTCGCCGCAAAGTGATAATGTCTGGTTTTAGCAAGATAGAAATGTCCGGTATCCTGAGGGTCTCGAAAGGAGGTCCTCGTGAAGGAAGAAAGGACATTTCAGTTGAGCAACAAAGAGACAAAGCGTGTAGTGATTCTGAGGAAGGTGATCGAGAAAGAGTTGACGCAGGTTCGCGCGGCGGAGTT
>MNXM01000031.1 GCA_001872605.1 Armatimonadetes bacterium CG2_30_59_28
TGGACCACTGGGACGATCGCTCCAGTCTACTCGGTCAAGACGTTTCCCCGCAGCGCGATCTACCCACAATTGAACCGTGGACAATGCAACCCCATACTGCCGGGCCACAGATCGCTTCGAGTCGCCTCTCCGAACGGCCGCTACCATCTCGCGACGCCTCTGTTCATTCGACGTTTTTTAGCCAATTTACTACCCTCCGGACAAGTTTCTGGGTATCATATCCTGACCGGCAATTACTTGCACTCAAGTGACCGGCAGTTACTTGCACTTGTCCATTTACTTATCACCATGGGACTGGGATGGGGTGCATCCCGGAACTACGGAAAAGCGGATACATCGACTTTGTCGCCGTAGGATAAAGCTCCAGCTTTGTCAGTGGCACCGCAATTCCAATGTGCATCTGACAAAGCTGGAGCTTTATCCTACGGCAATCTCCGCAATTCCGGGATGCACCCCTGGGATGAGTGGCGAATTCTGGATTACTTCTCGCAGCACTTTTTGTACTTCTTCCCACTGCCACAGGGACAGGGGGCGTTGCGACCGATGCGCGCGCAACTGCTGCTGAGCTGTGGGTCGGAGGAGGTTGCTTCTTCTTCGGGGATGAGGTGGATGTCCATGCGAGCGAGGGGACGCAGTTCTTCGGGAAGCGCTTCCTGAGCGCCGCTGAGGCGTTCCTTGAAGGCATCGAAGCCCAGCTCCTTGCGGACCAGCGCAATGCCCACGCGCACTGCCTCGATGTCTGCTCGATGGACTTCGTTCTGAATGCCGATTGTTTCGGCCATCAGGGCGTACCGCAGGGACTTGTCCCAATCATCCAACCCGCGCGCAGCGGACGCGGCGTTGCCATACACTGAGACCTTGTCCTTCGGAGGCGATGCTGCCAATACGTCCATCGCCTGCTCAAAGTGGCGCAGAGCCTTTGGGTAGTTTTTTTTGTCGATGAAGACGGTGCCCAGGTTGTTGAGCGCCGTTGCCTGCTTCGGTAAGTCGCGGGTTGCTTCCGCCTGCTGCAGGTCCTCGCGGTACCTCACAAGGTCGCGCTCAATCTGTCGGGGTGTGCGTTTGCCGGTTACTCTCATGTCGGGTGTGGGATGCGGGATGGTCGGTGACGTTTCACGAGTCCCCAACCGTCACTGTCAGGTGACCTCCCGTTGCTCTACATCGGACATTCGGACGGAGACGAGTTTGGAGATGCCCTGTTCTTCCATCGTGACCCCGTAGAGCTGGTCGGCGACTTCCATGGTGCCGCGGTTGTGGGTGATGATGAGAAACTGCGAGTTCTCGGCGAACTCGCGGACGAGTTCGCCAAACCTCACCACGCGCGACTCGTCCAACGGCGCGTCCACTTCATCGAGAATGCAGAACGGGCTTGGTTTGACCCGCAGCAATCCCATCAGCAGGGCGAGCGCGGTCAACGCGCGTTCACCGCCGGACAGCAGGGACAGCTCTTGCGGCGCCTTGCCTGGCAGTTGCACCGTAACGTCGATGCCTGTTTCCAGCAGGTTCTCAGGGTTCGTCAGGGACAATTGCGTCTCTCCACCGTCGAAGATTCGCTGGAACATGTAGTGGAACTCTCGTTGGACGTTCTCGAAGGTGTTGAGAAATTGCTCCCGCGTCCGCTGGTCAATTTCGGAGATGATTTCCTCCAACTCGGATTTTGCCTTCTCCAAGTCGGTGTGCTGCCCACCAAGGAATTCCAGCCGCTCCTTCAGGTTCTTCTGTTGGCGGATGGCGCCGAGATCGACCTCGCCCATCGAGGCGATTCTGTCCCGAAGGGTGGCCGCCTCTTCCAGAGCGTTCTGTTTGTTCTCGATTCCTTCCTTGCGGTTCAGAGAGTCCTGTGGCGAGGTCTGGTAGTCTTCCTGGAAGCGACGCTCCATCTCCTCCATCTCGGTTTGCGTCTGCGTCTCGCGAAGCTCAATCCTGTGAAGCTCCATTTCGGATTCATGCAGGGCGGCGCGGAGTTGGCGCAGAGAGACGCTGGATTCTTCGAGAGCGTCGAGGGTGTCGCGGCGTCCGTTGCGCCAGTCGTCGAAGGCTTGTTCCATCTGCTTCTGTCGTTCACGCAGCACCTCCAGACGCATCTCCGACCGAGCCACCTGCATGGCAAGACCCTCGGACTCTGCCGCGCCAGTGGTTACGGCGGCCTGCTTGTCGACGAGTGATTGCTCTGCCTCGGTGGACGCACGAACTAATTCCGCGATGTGGTTGCGGGCTGCGGTCAACTTCTCTTCCTGCGTGGCCTTGCGGATGCGCGCGTCTCCCAAGGTCGCGGACAGTTCGTCTCTTGTCGCCATGCTCCCTGTCAGCGCCGTTTGCACCCGGTCGATCGTCTGCTCCAGAGCGACGCCGTCCCGTTCGAGTTCGGCAATCCCCGTTTGTAGTTGCCCCTGCGTTTCCCGGGAGGCGTCCATCTCACTCTCGATTTCCCGGCGGTCGCGGCCGACCTGCGCAATGACATCATCGAGGCGACGGAGTTCCATGCCCAAGTGTTCCGACTCTCGTTCCTGCCGGGCCTGGGCGGTCTGTAAGTCGCTGCGGGTCCCCTCCAGTGACTTGATCTCTTGCTCGTTTTGCTGAAGCTGAAGCTGAGCGGATTCGAGCGAGCGTTCTTCCTGCTGGGCGACGACGGCCAGTTGTGCGCTGGTCTTTTCCAGTTCGCCGATTGCGCGCTTGCGTGCGAGCAGCCCGCCCGTGCTCTGCTTGCCGTGACCGCCGCTGATCCCGCCGCCGGGGATGATGACCTCGCCCTCAAGGCTGACGAGACGCGTCCCCGATTCCGCCGACCTCGACAGGTGAATCGCCGTCTGCAGGTTGTCCACAATCAGGACGCGGTTGAGGAGGTACTCCACCGCAGGGCGGAACCGTTCGTCGAAGGCGACGAGGTTCGTCGCGATGCCTCGCGCCCCGGAGGATTGGCTGAGCGAATGCGTGCTCGCCGACGGCTGCCGCGGGCGGAGTAGATTCAACGGGAGAAATGTGGCCCTGCCACCGCGAGTCTGTTTCAGATACTCGATGGCGCGCGTTGCTTCACCGTCATCCGTAGTCACAATCTGTTGCAGGGCATTCCCCAATGCCACCTCAACAGCGATTTCGTACTCCTTCGGCACACGCAGAATGTCGGCGATCAGATTGAATTCGCCGGTCAAACGATCTTCCCGGCGGGCCTGGAGGGTCGCCTTGACGCCGGCGTACAACCCCTCGAAGTGCTCTTCCATTTCTTTCAGCGTGTTGAGTCGTGACTGCACGCGGCTCAGTTCCGTTTGGCTTCTACCGATGGCCGCCTGGATGTCTTCCCGTTGCTGCCACAGACGAGCCTGCTCGATCCGCGCCTCGCGTAATTTGGACTGCACACCCTCAAGCTGCCGCTGAAGTTCTGCGAGTTCGGCGCTCACTTCGGTGAGGGAGGTCTCACAGGACTGCCTCTCCTTCGTTGTGCTGGCAGCCACATTTTCCAGCGTCTGCAGTCGTCCGTGAAAACTACTGAGTGTTGCCTCCAGACCCGCGATCCGGTTTTTTTTGTCCGCCGTCTGGCGCATCAACTCGATGTATTCACTCTTGTGGCGATTGAGTTGCGCCGTACTGGCAGCCATTGCGTTGTTGCAGTCGAGCAGCAGACGCTCTTTCTCCTCAACTTCATCTGAGAGGAGGCGACAACTCTCTTCGAGTCCGGTTACTGTGGAAGCTACGGACTCCCTTTCCTGCCGCGCAGACTCGACACGTTCCCGGAGAATTCGTGAGTCCTGCTCCAGCAATTCCTTCTGCTCGACGAATGACCGGATGCGTTCCTCGGCAACGGCAATCTCGCCCTCGGTGGACCGAACGTCAGAGACGACATTGGTGGAGTTCTGCTGGAGGGATGCAATCTCCTTCTCCATTTCGCGGAGTTTGCGGTCGAGGGTTGCTTCCTTCGCCTCAAGTTCACTAAGCTGCCGGCGGGACTCTTCGGTCTGCTGCTCAACGGTTGCGCGCTGCTCCCGGAGATTGCCCGTGCGCTTCAGGCGAACGTCATACTCCCATGCGAGAAGACTCAGTTGCAGTTCCCTAAGCCGCGTCAGGTGATTTTCGTATTCCAGCGCCAGCGTCACCTGTTCCGCCAGCGGCTCCAACTGGCTCTCGATCTCGTGGACGATGTCACGGATGCGCACGAGGTTCTCTTCCGTGCGGTCCAGCTTGCGCTTTGCCTCGTCCCGTTTGGCGCGGTACTTCTTTACGCCGGCGGCTTCCTCGAACAACTCGCGGCGGTCTTCCGCTCGAATGCTGAGTACTGCATCGATGCCGCTCTGATTGACGATGGAGTACGCGTCCGCGCCGATGCCGGTATCGAAGAAGAGCTCGTGAATATCCCGCAGGCGACACGGAGACTGATTGATGAGATAGGCTGTCTCGCCGTCGCGGAACAGCCGCCGGGTGACGGTAACCTCGGAGAACTCCACCGGTAGGGCGCCGTCAGAGTTGTCGAGGGTAAGCGAGACTTCGGCCAGCCCGACGCCCTTCCGGCTGCCGTTGCCGGTGAAGATGACATCGAGGGGCTTGGAGCCACGCAGGGCCTTCATGCTCCGCTCCCCGAGAGCCCACACGATGGCGTCGGAGATGTTGCTCTTGCCGGCGCCGTTGGGGCCGACAATGGCCGTCACGCCGGGGTGGAACTGGAGGTCAGTCTTGTCTGCAAAAGATTTGAATCCCGCTATCTGCAGCCGCTTCAGGTGCAAGGTTTGTTCCTTTTGGGTGCCGGCGCGTTCCCACACTCAGCCGATGGCATTGAACACCGCGGCCGGATGAGGCGCGCGGGGATTGCTTCTAATGAGTTCTCAGGTTATAATTCCTGGCGTTGGAGTTCCGTGCTCAACCGCCGCGCTATGGCAGTATTGCTGCAATAGGCGTATTGCCACAATCGGCGCAATGACAGCGATCCTGCGAAGCTCTGACAACTCCCCAAAGACAAGCCGGATTTTATCATAGCGACAGGCAAAGTACAAGCAGCCATCAGCGCAGTGGTGTAAGTCAGATTTGTGACGTGTGGAGGTAATCAGCGCCCTGGGGTCGGCCAGGCATGAACGAAAGGTTGGGGGTTCCTTCCCCTGTGCGAACCGTTTCGGTTCGATAACGGGGGGAAGGTGCGAACCCTTTGGGTGCGAACCCTTTGGGTTCGAGGATGGGGGTTGTTGCATAAACTCACTCAGGACCGACGAACCGCGAACCCCGTTACACAATCACTGTCGGGTTTCAGGCGAAAGGCGCCTATGGTTCCGGCTGGGGTGGATTTTCACAAATCTTATTTACACCCTCGGCGCAGTGGGCGGCTGAAGATGAAGGCTTTCTCTCCTTATGGTCTGGTACGGCGGCGTGAAGAATCCGGGACAAGTTCGGGCGGTCAAAGGGGCAGAAGGAAATGGATGATAGTAAGTAATTCGAGGCAGACGCGTGACGTCAATCATTCGCCATCGGTATTCCTCGGGATTGACGGTGGCGGAACCCGGACGCGGGCTTTGCTGGTGGATATTGCGACAGGCACCGCTCGCGCCGCCTGCGGACCATCAACGAACCCGCACGCGGGAGGCTTCGAGACCGCTTTCCGGAATCTTTCGGTGGTTCTGTCTGAATTGTTCGAGGGAGATGGTGACAGAGCACCTCAGGTTGACTGCGCCTTCGCTGGCATTGCCGGACTCAGGAGCGCAGCTGACCGCGGGGAATTCGCTCGCAGTGGGATACTGGAGGGAATCGCCGGACGCTTGGCGTACGGCCACGACGCCTATGGCGCCTGGGCTGGGGCGCTTGCCTGCGCGCCGGGGCTTGTTGTCCTTTGCGGAACCGGCTCGAAGGTGTACGGCATGACCCCCAGCGGCAAGACGGTGGAAACGGGTGGTTTCGGCTTCCTGCTGGGGGATGAGGGAAGCGCGGCATGGATTGGCTTGCAGGGATTGCGGCGGGTTGTTGCGGCAGCGCAGGGACGCGCCCCGGCGACTGCGCTGAGCGATGCCCTCCTCGCCTGCCTCAAGTGTCGATCAGTCGATGAACTGCCGGAACGAGTTTACGCCGCGGGATTGACCAGCCGGAGATTTGCGTCGCTCTGCCCTATCGTCGCAGCAGTTGCGGGCGGCGGAGATGAGGTAGCGCGGGGTATCTTTCGCGAGGGAGGGCGGAAGCTGGCGGAACTCGCCAGAGCGGCTGTCCGCTCTTTTGCAGGTGATGATACGGTAAGTGTCAGCTACCAGGGGAGCGTTTTCGAGTGTGGTGAGCTGATCCTGGAGCCGTTCAGAACGCGTCTCCAGGAGCGAGGCTCCCGGGTAGCGCTGGAACTTCCACGCTTCTCCGGCGTCGAAGGCAGTGTTCTCCTCGCCATGCGGGACTCCGGATTGGAGAACCCGGTCAACGTGCTCGCAGGTGTCCTTTCCCGAACTGAACGTGGTTGAACGAAGTGAAACGTCCCGCATGAGTCGAACGTCAGCGGAGGCAGTGACATATCGCGTCCCTGCTAAGTCGCCTCAAATATCTGAAGGAGGAATGGTGTGCCATTACGAATCGAGCGACTGAAGAAGGTCTTTTTGGTGATGGGGGTAGCCGTAGCGGTTGGGATGCCTCCTGTGTCTGGCGACGGGGAGTATTTCTACTCCGGAGGTCAGAAGTGGTATCTGGAGAGTGCCGGTGATTCAATCGCCGTGCGAACGCTATTGCCAATGACCGTGCAAGAAGCGGAAGCAGCGATGGGAACCGAGGGCGGTCAACTGGAGTGGAAGACTGCACGTAGTTTTGTGGACCAGCGTGCGTTGCTGATTCCCGTAAGAGACCCATCCCCCGCGAAGGTTGCTCAACTTGCCGGACGCCTTCGGCGGCACCCGGCCGTGGAAAGTCTTCTCCTGTCCCACTCCTTTGGCGGCAGCGCAGTCGTGTTGACATCCGATATTGTGGCCCAATTCGGCGGCGCGCCGTCCTCCGCGGACCGAGACCGCATCGCCAGAAAGTATGGCGTCAAGTTTGTGAGACCTCTCGGTCGGTATGCGCCCAACGGGTATCTCCTGCGAATCGTTGACTTCACCGGCAAGTCACCGCTGCGCGTGGCCAGCAGTATCTATGAAAAGGAAGGTGTTCTCTTTTGCCATCCCGATTTCATCTGGCCAAAGGCAAAGCGTTCGTTTACTCCGGATGACCCGCTTTACGTCAACCAGTGGCATCTCAACAACACGGGGCAGGCAGGAACCGCCGGTTCTGATGTGAACGCACCGGAAGCGTGGGACATTTCAATGGGAGCGGGAGTGATCATCGCGGTGGTTGATGACGGTGTCGATCTGGACCACGAAGATTTTCAGGCAACCGGTAAGCTGCTGCCGGGCTTTGATTTCGATCAGAACGACAACGACCCCCGCCCCGGTTCGGGAGATCACCACGGAACGTCGGTGGCTGGCGTCGCCACGGCCGTTGGGAATAATGGCATTGGTGTCAGTGGAGTCTCGCCGGAGAGTCGATTGCTTCCTGTTCGTCTTGGGAGTTCCACGACATCGGAGGCACAGTGCATCGAGTTCGCGGCCACCAACGGGGCGGATGTCATCAACAATAGCTGGGGTCCCATCGATGGACTGGGCATCAACGTTCCCCTGCCGGACGTCGTTCGCACCGCCATCGACTATGCCGCCGACCGGGGACGTGGCGGCAAGGGGTGCGTGATATTCTGGGCGGCGGGCAATGGTAACGAGTCCGTTGAGTTGGACGGTTACGCATCGTACGAGAAGGTCATCGCCGTCGGCGCCACAAACGACCAGGACATAAGGTCTTATTACAGCGACTTCGGTCCATCATTGGATATCTGTGCACCGTCGAATGATTCAGGGCACACCGGAATTACAACCACCGATCGAATGGGGAGCGCGGGATACAGCTTCACCAACTACACCTCCACTTTCGGGGGTACTTCATCGGCAAGTCCGCTGGCTTGTGGGATCGGCGCGTTGATTCTCTCCGTGAACCCGGCTCTGACGCGGCAGGAAGTGCAGGCAATCCTGCAGAACACGGCGGATAAGATTGACCCGGAGAATGCCGCATACGATTCGAACGGACACAGCCGGAAGTATGGCTACGGCAGAGTCAATGCCTACGCGGCACTCGTCGCCGCTCAACAAGGCGTTGAGGGCGCGCCGAGGGTGACGAGCATCGCCCCCAATTCGGGCGACAATACTGGCAACCTCAGTATCACCAATCTCGCAGGAACAGATTTCCAGTCGGGCGCGACGGTAAAGCTGATGAGAACGGGTCAGTCGGACATCGTTGCGACGAATGTCGTCGTCGTGAACAGCGGCAAGATCACGTGTTCTCTGGATCTTTCGGGCAAGACCACCGGTACTTGGAGCGTGGTTGTGACGAACCCGGACAACAAGTCGGGAATTCTCCCCGGCGGATTCACAATTGCGGATGCAGCCACACACGATGTCGCACTGACCGCCTACAGCGCGTCGCCCACCACGGTGAGTCGCGGGCGGACGGTGACGTTTAACTGTACGGTGAAGAACAACGGGAACGTTACCGAGACGAATCTCACCTTCCGGCTGACGTACAATGGTCAGCCGCTCGGCCAGCCGAAGACCATTGCGTCACTCGGCGCGGGTCAGCAGACTTCGGGGAGCATCAAGTTCCGGGTCCCGCGCCGACAGAAGACCGGTGATTACCTGATTACCGGCACTCTCTCCACTGTGCCTGGCGAAACCAACACCGCCAACAACAGCCAGACGGTCAAAGTCACTGTCAAGTGACTCGGTGACGGTGAAGTAGCAGATGTTGGGGGAACCCGAAACCCCGATCCCTCGGGGGCAGATGGCCGGCAGGTGTGGGTTGTCGGGATGTCGTCGTGCCCTGCCCCCGGGCAAGGCGGAGGCCGAACCGGCGTGACGCCAGAGGCACGTCGGCTGACCGTGGGGGCTGATCGGGAAGCCACGGGGGTACGTCGGCTGACCTTGGAGTTGGCTGGAATGTGAGTTCCCCTCCGCACTGAAACAGGAGGGAATCTTGCAGTACACAAGGGTGCTGATATCCATGAGAAAGGAGATTTATTTTGGTCCCGGCCTGCACAGGTAAGGGACGCACCGGCTGGTCGTCGGGGTTTATCGGGCTACGTAAACTGATTTCCGAGCGGCGGCGCCGATACAGCTTGGGGGCGCCGCGCAACACATTCGAAGGAGAGAAAGATTGAGCAAGTATTTGACGGTTCTAACACTGGGTTTGGTTCTTTCTGCCGGGATGCGCTCAGCGCAGGCCGACCTGGTCAACTGGCTGGTTACGGAATGGGGTTCGGTGTACAAGAACCTGGAGAGGGTTGAGGACAAGAAGTATAAGGAACCACGATATGGATGACCGCAACAGATCGCCGGCACGGCCGACCACTACTACGTCCCTACAAGCGATGGCTGCATCTACAAAGACGGCACGAAGATCGAGGACGCCGTCTACAAAGATCTGAATATCATGAACATGGACGCTTGCGGAGACGACTACTACGTGCTGACCCTGCAGGGCGGTCTCTTCAAGAACGGAAAGGTCATTATGGCCGCAGGGGTCATCGATCGCCCCCGTGCGATGGTGGTGCAGGGAGCGGACATCTGGATCATCGATGACGGAGGCAAGCTCTACAAGAACGGCACACAGGTGGGAACGGGACGGTATGACATGAGAGGTTACTATCCCAACCACTTTGCTGTTTCAGGCAACGACTACTGGTTCAGCATTTCGGCGGGAACCACGGGCGGACACTACATCTACAAGGGCAGGGACGTCGCCAACGACGAGACCTGGGTTGTTCGCGAGTTGGGCGCATCAGGTTCGGACTTCTACATCTTTTCGGGGGCGAGCATCTTCAAGAACTTCGAGCGAGTTGCGCGGTTCACGCCGGAAAAGAACAACACCGGACACGACGATAATCCCATGGACTTCCATTTCGTCCTGCCGTAGGGATACCCGCGCGGCAGCAATGGATGAGAGCGAGTAGGGAGTGCAGCCGCCGATCTGCCCGGCGAGTATGTCCGGCAGGAGGTATCGACAGATGTGCACGGAATGGCGACTTGATGGCCTCAAGGTCGGTGCGGGCGTCTGGCTGGCAGGTTGGGTCTTGATGTTCAGCCCGATCGTGTTGCTGCATTCCACTTGTGCGGGGAAGGCAGAACACCGGGACGCGCCGGTCATCGAGTTTACCGATGTCCCCCCCTATGGTTCCTACCAGGACCTGAAGGGACGCGTCCTGAATGTGAATCCGCCAGACTACCGCGTGGTCGTCTACATCCATGTCCCCGATGCCGGATGGTGGATAAAGCCGACGGCTGCCAGCCCCCTCACCAACATCCAGAACGATGGAACCTGGACGTGTGATATCACGACCGGAGGCAACGACCAGAATGCGATCCAGATCGCTGCCTACCTTGTTCCAGCCGGGTATCAACCGCCCATCGTGACAGGGGCGGCGACTCTCCCCGACGAGTTGACTCAGCATTCCGCTGCCAGTACGACGGCAACTCGCGGACCGGTTATCAACTTCTCCGAGTATCAGTGGATGGTGAAGTCGGGCGCTTCCCCGATGGGTCCCGGGCCGAACTACTTCTCTGACAGCGCGGACAATGTGTGGGTTGATAATCAGGGGAGACTGCATCTGCGGATCACCTATCGTGAAGGCCGGTGGTATTGCGCAGAAGTCATCTCGCTGCGCACCCTCGGTTACGGGACCTACCGCTTCTATCTGGACTCCCCGGTGGACAACCTGGACCCCAATGCCGTCTTCGCTCCCTTCACTTGGAGCGATGCCGACCCGTACAACCACCGCGAAATCGATATCGAGTTCTCGCAGTGGAGTGGCACGACCGCGCCGAACAACGCCCAATATGTCATCCAGCCGTGGGACACACCGGACAATATGCTGCGGTTTCAATGGCCTGCGAACATAGCCCAGTCCACCCACAGCTTTCACTGGAAGCCGGAAAGCGTTCACTTCCTGAGCGTTAGGGGACACTACGCCACGCCCCCCGACACCAGCCATGTCATCAAAGAATGGACCTGCTCGGCCAGCGATGTGCCTCCCACCGGAGATGAGAAGACGCACATCAACCTGTGGCTGTACAACGGCGCCGCGCCCAACTCCGCTGTCGAAGTGATCGTCAGCAAGTTCGAGTTCATACCCGAGGGCGGCAATCCCGCTCCTACGGTCAGCAACATCACGCCGAACAGCGGCGTCAACAACGGTTCTGCCAATATCTCAAACCTCGCCGGCACGGGATTCCAGCAAGGGGCAACGGTTAAGTTGAGCAGATCCGGTCAGTCCGACATCCCAGCGACGAATGTCGCCGTGGTGAGCGACGGCAATATCACCTGCACCTTCGACCTGGACGGCAAGGCCACCGGTCAATGGGATGTGGGTGTCACCAATCCGGACAGCCAGAACGGGACATTGGCGAACGGGTTCACCATCAACGCCGCTTCCACGGTCACTCACGATGTCGCGCTCACCAGCTTCACCGCGTCACCCACCACGGCGGCCCGTGGGCAGCGGGTCGTGTTTTCGTTTACAGTGGAGAACAATGGCGATGTGACTGAAGTGAATGTGGTCTTCCGATTGGCGTACAACGGTCAGGTGTTGGGACAGCCGAAGACCATTGCGTCACTGGGTGCAGGGCAACAGACCTCAGGAACCATGAAGGTGAAGATTCCCCGCAGGCAGAGGGCGGGCGACTACCTGATCGCGGGAACTGTTTCCACCATCCCTGGCGAAACCAACACCACCAACAACAGCCAGACAGTGAAGGTGACGGTGAAGTGATCCGGTGACAGCCAAATACGGGTGGAGGGTGTGGCGCTAATTTTCCGCGTGGAATAGACGGCAGACCCGTTCCCAGAAACGGCTCAAGAACATTCCCGATGCTGTGATGAGGGGCACCTCCTCACGCGGATACCGCGCGCCGTACTGAACAAGTCCCACCCCGGTGGCGAATATCGGGCTGCTCACGGAGTCGGTCATGCCAATCAGATTCCGGGTGGGTTTCCCGATGCGAACCGGAATCTCCAATACGCGCTCTGCGAGTTGGGCAGTGCCGGGGAGCTGGGAGCCGCCGCCGCTAATGATGGCGCCGGCCGCCACCTGTTGTTCACATCCTGACTTCTCCAGTTCCCTTGCGACGAGATGGAACAATTCCTCCACACGCGGTTGGATGATCTGCCCGAGGAGATAGCGCGGCACTTTTCGTGGTTCGCCTACCCCCAGTCCGGGGACGCGGACAATTTCATCTTCGTTGGCAAGCTCTTCCATGGCGATGCCGCTCTCGATCTTGATTTGTTCAGCGGCCTCGAAGGATGTGCGGAGACCGACGGAAATGTCACGGGTGACATGGTTCCCGCCCACTGGGATGGCGCTGCTGTATGAGATGCTGCCTTTGCTGAAGATGGCAATGTCGCTCGTGCCTCCGCCGATATCGACCAGCAAGGCCCCCAGCTCTTTTTCAGGTTCGCTGACAACAGCCTCGCTGGTGGCGATGGGTTCGAGAACAAGGCAATCGAGGTCCAGACCAGACCTCTCGATGCAACGGACAACGTTGTGGATGAAAGTAGCTGCGCCGGTGACGATGTGGGTCTCCACCTCCAGTCGCGCGCCGCACATGCCTACGGGCCGCCGGACTCCATCCTGTCCGTCCACGGTGAATCCTCGCGTGACGGTGTGGATGATCTCCCGGTCTGGAGGAATGACGATGATTTCGGCGCTCTCAAGGGCGCGGCGAACATCCTCCTCCGAAATCTGCCTGTCCGGACTGGTGACTGTGACAACACCTTTGCTGTTCAGCGATGAAATGTGGTCTCCGGTGATTCCGGCATACACGGCGCGGACCTCCACGCCAGACATCCGCTGAGCCTTCTCCACGCTCTGCCGAATAGAACTGATCGTGTCCTCCACATCAACGATGACGGCCTTCTTTAGACCGTGCGATGGGTGGACGCCAACCCCCAGTATCTCGATGCGACCACGGTCATCCAACGCCCCGACAACGGTGGCGATCTTTGTCGTCCCAATGTCGAGTCCTGTAATTATCAAGTCGCGTGGCAAATTGCTCTCCTTGCCATGGGCGCTGCCCTAACGGATTATTTTGCAGCGCGGGGAAGCTTTTCTGGGCTATTCCGCAGGCTGCTGTTCGTGGGCAGGTGATTCCAGAGCGGTGTGTTCACTGGATCGCCGGTGGAGGCGTTTGTCCAGTAACCCGTGGCGAATTCCTGCGAGATTCTGGAATATCCTGACCCCGAAGACAACCTCAGCGGCTATCTCGAAGTTCACAGACAGCAGATCTCCTACGTAGACCAGTCCCACCCCGAGTACCGTGTTGGAATAGAATCCGCTGATGAATATTGTGTTGTCGTATCGTCCCTCGATGCGCGCACGCATGCCACCCACCACCGTGTCGAGGCTGGCAAGTATCCCGATTGCAACATAACGCGCCGAGTCGAGAGGCAGGGTGACTTTGCTCACGTAAGCGATGGTAAAACCGACAATGAGAGCCACGACGGGTAACCACATCAGGGATTATCGTCTCCTTTGGGAAGTTTGCCTTCTGGTACTGGCCGACTGAGTAGGAACTTCTGTCCGGTCTGTACTGGAGGAATCAATACGCTCTCTTTCTTGACGATCTTCGTTTTGATCTTGAGGGCCTGGAGCGTCTCCAGTATCCCCATTGGTAGCTCCAGGGCATTCTTGAGCGTGTCGGGATCACCAATGCAACTGACTGTGAACGGCGACGCCATTGACGTTCCATTCATCTTTACCGTCGGGCCGACGCAGCGAGTCTCGGTCATGGCAACCACGCGCTGTCCGTTAACGGAAATCGCCTCGGCACCAGCAGCCTTCAACTCATTGATAAGCTGCAAGATGTCAATATCGTGAACGATGGAGGCCTCTTGCTCTTCGACGGTGAATGCGCGCTGGGGGCTGTCCTCGAGAACAACCTGGATGCCAGGACCCTTCACCACAATAAGCCCCGCGGCGGCCTTGAAATCTTGGAGCTGCTTGTTCATCTCCTCGTTGAGCTTGTCCCTGGCCGACGCGGCGTCTTCATAGTCGGTGAGTTTCTTGCGTAGCGAATCGACCTCTTCCTTCATCTGGTCGACGTGCAACTGAGAGTCCTGGAGTTTGCTGGCAAGAACGTCTACCCGGTTCTCCTGCGCGGAGCTGCGAATAACCTGTTGCGTGCGGACCTGGCTGGCCATGACAAACCCCAGGACGAGAAAGATCAATGTCAGCGGGAGTTGCCAATCCTGGACAAACGCCCTCCATCCGGGACGCTGCCCGGGGATTGCCCCAGCCGCAGTAGATTGCTGTGCAGCTCTAGAATTAACTAATCGCCTTTTCATCCGCAGGAGCTCCTTTGGGGGTCCATATCGGCGCTTCGAGAGACCTCAGATCGAGCGACTTGGCTTCCTGACCGAGGCCCTTGATGACATGCAGCGCTCGGGTCGCATACTTCAGCTTCGCCCGCCAGTCATCGTGCCCGATCCGGATGGAGAGCCCATCTGGGAATCGGAGCGTAATTGCGCCGACCTCCGTGCGTAGTATCTCCGAGGGCGTGGGTAGTCCGCCGGCGTGAACGCACTTCAGGCATTCATGCACGTCCTTCATAATGGTCCGCGGCACACGCTGCCCGACCCGCAGGGCGGAGGAGGAATCGCACCGCAGAAGGGGAACTCTTCGAGGTAAGTCTTCGGTGAATCGATACACGAGACCCTCGGCGTCGACCAGCGCATTCAGTTGCTCGGTGCCCGGAGACGCGGGTTGTTCCCTACCGGATAGCAGATTATCGGGAGGAGGCAGCGCCGTAAATGGCATCCTCTCGACAACGGTAATGTCAACTTTCAGATCGTGGGAGCGACGAACTCTGGCGTCCTGGATTTCCAGCATAGAGACAAGCTGTCGTCGCACAATACGGGTCTTCGCCATGAAGATGTTCTGCCCGATAAGCGCGGACGCAGCCATCTCGACCCTTTCTCGAGGGATGGTGTGAATACCATCAATGCGCACTCCGGTGATCTTCAGAGGCTCTGCCACCAGCAGCATGGTAATCAGGAGTACCACAACCAGCGCTACCAACATGCGAATCAGCGTGCGGATTGTCCGGCGCGCGATGTCTCGCTGAACTGAGCGAGGCGTCGGGTAGGAAGTCACTGTTACGGTGGAAGGCCTCCTCGTGAACCGGCTATGCTTCAACAATCCGCACCTCCAACTCAAGGCTGACGCCAAATCGTTCCCGTACACGCGCGTGAACCTGCCGGATCAATTCCTGGACGTCGTCACTCGTGGCGTGGCCGCGATTGACGATGAAGTTGGCGTGAATCCTGGACACTTCAGCGCCTCCCACCGTCACTCCCTTCATCCCGGCTCCCTCTATGAGGGCGCCGGCCGAGCGAGGGGAGTCGCCATTCTTTCGGGGAACGGGATTCTTGAAGATACATCCGGCGCTGGGAAATTTCAAAGGTTGCGTTTCCCCCCGGTATTCGGTGAGGCTGGAGATTCGCTGTCTTGTTGCTTGCGGGTGGCTTTGGCGCAGACGGAAATGTGCTCGCAGAACCACCGAGCTTACGGCCGTAAGGTTGCTGTGGCGATAGGAGAAGCCAACTTCTTCCCGGGTGAGCCTGCGGATTTCATTCTTCCTGTCCAGCAGATCAATGAAAACGAGATGGTCGGAAAGTGACTCGGACCCTGTGCCAGCATTGCCAACCAAGGACCCCCCCACCAAACCCGGAATGCCGCACGCAAACTCTAGCCCGGTCAATCCCTGGGCGGCCGTCTGGCGAGCGAGACTCGGAAGTGACAGGGCGCCACCCGCGGAGACTTTGTTTTCGTGAATATCGCAAGCGTCAAAAGTTCTCCCCAGCCGGATGACGATACCGCAGAAACCGCGGGACGTGAACAGCGTGTTGCCCCCCTTTCCCAGCACGAAGTGACGCAGGCGGCGGGTCTCTATGTATTCCATGAGGGTGCGCAATTCCATGATATCGGCAACTGTCACAAGCGCTTCCGCTGGCCCGCCGACGCGCATGGTGGTGTGGTTGGAGAGAGGTTCCTGGAATAGGGGAGGGATGGCAAGTAGATCAGACAAAAATCGCCGATGTGAATCGGCCCACGGCGCACATTCACGGATGAACGCATCTGCCTCCGACATCGTAGTAGGTTGTTTGTGCATCGCACCAGGCAACTTAGAGAACGCCCCTTCCAACCCCCTCTTCGCTCAACGAGCGGTTGGCGGTGAATCGAGGGACATCGCGTATTTTAACTTCATCGGACGCGCGAGTCAACCAATAGACGAGATGAAACGCCGAGTGATGTATTCTACGCGTGGAGGGGAAAGCTCATCGTGAGGGCGCGCACGCGGGAACGGAGAGCGCTCTTCTGAGCGGTAGTGGGATGGCCGGTGAGTGCGTCGGCGATAACCGCCCCAATCTCTTGCATTTCCGGTTCCTTCATCCCGCGGGTGGTAACCGCGGGGGTTCCGATCCGAATTCCGCTGGTAACCGCAGGACTGCAAGTGTCGAATGGGATGGTGTTCTTGTTGACGGTGATGTCGATTTCTCCGAGGAGGTCTTCGGCTTCTTTGCCCGTCAATCCCACTGCCCTCACGTCGATGAGCACCAAATGATTGTCGGATCCTCCGGAAATCAAACGAAGGCCCCGCGCCACAAAGATCTTCGCCAGCGCCTGCGCATTGGCCACGATTTGGCGCTGGTATTCAGTGAAGCCTTGTGAGGTGGCTTCCTTTAGACACACCGCCTTGGCCGCGACGACGTGCATGAGCGGGCCGCCCTGAATGGCTGGCATCACTGACTTGTCGATGGTATGGGCAAATTCCTGCTGGCAGAGGATGATCCCTCCTCGCGGACCCCGTAGTGACTTGTGCGTGGTTGTGGTAACAAAGTGGGCATGAGGACACGGAGACGGGTGGACGCCCGCAGCGACGAGCCCTGCAATGTGGGCCATGTCCACCATCAGGAGAGCTTCAACGTCATCGGCGATGAAGCGGAACCGCTCAAAATCGATGACGCGGGGATACGCGCTGGCTCCCGCCACGATGAGCGCAGGACGGCACTCACGGGCGCGTTTCAGAACGTCGTCATAGTCGATCGTCTCTGTTTCCCGTGATACACCGTAGGAGGTAACATTGTAAAGCTTCCCTGAGAAATTAACGGGACTGCCGTGAGTCAGATGCCCGCCGTGTGACAAGTCCATCCCGAGAATTCTGTCCCCGGGCGCCAGTACCGAGAAGTAAACCCCCATGTTAGCTTGCGTTCCTGAATGGGGCTGGACATTAGCGTGTGCCATGCCGAACAGCGATTGCGCGCGCTGGATTGCCAGTGACTCGGCAACGTCGACATACTCGCAGCCGCCATAGTACCGCTTTCCAGGGTACCCCTCCGCGTACTTGTTCGTCATCACGCTGGCCGTGGCCTGTCGCACCGCATCTGAGACAAAGTTCTCGGACGCGATCAACTCCAGCTTTTCCCGCTGCCGCCGCTCCTCACTTTGGATGGCGTCCGCAATCTCCGGGTCGACCTGAAGCAGTGCTTTCTGGTAGTCTCCATTCATCCGGTTGGTGTCCTTCGCGTGACTGGAATAAGTAGCCCTCCAGAATTGCTGTCCCGGCTTCAATGCGGTAAAGTACTCGATAATCACACCCAATACCGAAGCCAGGATCGCAGCAATGGAAACTACAGCAACGAGTCTACCAAATGTTTCTCAGATCCGTCAACTCCTTTTTTCGCCGTGGGCCGGCGGGTGACGCGGGGATGGATGGTCGCGCTCACAGCCCGGGGTTGGTCGAGGTCGGAGGTGGCGGAGGTGTTCGAGTGTCACCCGCGGACGG
>MNXM01000074.1 GCA_001872605.1 Armatimonadetes bacterium CG2_30_59_28
GCAGGGACGGAGACTCTGCCCTACAACCCGTTCGAGCCTTTGTGCCGGTGGCAGAAAGATCAGCGTATGTCCCGCGTTCCTTTATGATACAATTCCAGGAGAGTCAGCCCGATGGGGAGAGGGCGCGAACCCAAAGGGTTCGAGGGTGAGGGGGTCGTTACTGTCCCCTTTCACTCGCGTAGGTTTCGCCAACCTTTCGTTCATGCCTACCGACCCCAGGGCGCCGATTACCTCCACGCGCCACAAATCTGACTTGCACCCTACGCCTTCTGCCCGCCTTTGGCGAGGGGCGGGGTTTATGCTATGATGCATGCGCCGATATGGACAATATGGCTGGAATAATGGAAGAGCGAGAGAACGAATGCCCTGGAGAACAGATACGGCGCGGTCGTACCGCCGTCATCTTCGCGGGTCTCGGGCTGCTTCTGCTGGCGGTGTTCTCCGTATCTCTCCTGTGGGGTTCAGCGAATATCCCGTGGCGCGAGCTGGCCGCAGAGATGGGGCACGCTGAGACGCGGGCGTCGGGACGATGGTCGGAAATCCTCATCAACATCCGCCTCCCGCGTGTATTGCTGGCCGCCCTCGTTGGCGCGTCACTGGCGTGCGCCGGAGCGTGCCTGCAGGGGGTGTTCAGAAACCCCATGGCGGACCCGTACATACTGGGCGTTTCAGCCGGCGGCGCGGTGGGAGCCACCATTTCCATGGCATTCCGGTTGGATCGTCATCTTCCTTTCCTGAATCCACTGACTCTGTTTGCCTTCCTGGGGTCGTTCGCAACCGCGGGAATCGTGTATGCATTCAGTTTGCGGAACGGACGAATCCAAGTCACGACGCTGCTGCTGACCGGGTTGGCTCTCAGCGCGTTGCTTTCAGCAATCATGTCTTTCATCGTGGTCGTGAGCGTGGTTGAGGACCTCGCCCAAACCGTGTATTTCTGGCTGTTGGGGGGGTTCTACCGCGCGGGCTGGAAGGAGGTCGGTCAGGTACTGCCGGCTACACTGGTTGGCTGTCTGGTGATCTGGTTCTTTTCCCGGGAACTCAACGCGATGGTTCTGGGAGACGAGACAGCCCGGAGCGTGGGCGTCGACGTCGAGAGGACGAAGAAGTGGTTGCTGGTGGCGGCTGCGCTGGCGTGCGCGTCGTCCGTGTCGGTCGCTGGGATTATTGGCTTCGTCGGATTGATCACTCCCCATGTGGTCCGGTTGCTCATTGGCCCGGACCACCGGGTGCTGGTGCCCGCGTCCGCAATCGCCGGGGCCATCTTCATGATGGGGTGCGACACGATAGCGCGTAGCATTACCCCCAAGACGGAAATCCCGGTGGGCATCCTCACGGCATTTTTGGGAGTTCCATTCTTCCTGTACTTGATGAAGACGTCGCGAAACATCTATTTTTGAGGAATCATCCGTGCAGACAGCTCGGCAGGGACAATTCCCTCGCAATTGGTAATCGTCCATGAGTGCTCACATTGAACTCAACGGTGTCAGCGCCGGATACGACGGGAATCCGGTGATTCGGGACATCACTTTTGAGGTCCCGTACGGAGATTTTCTGGCGATCCTCGGACCCAATGCAAGCGGGAAGACCACACTCCTGCGAACGATGGCCAGGTTGTTGCCTCCCCTCGCCGGCTCGATTCATCTCGGCGGAAGAAACCTCTCCAGGCTGTCATCCCGGAAAATCGCCCGCATAGTCGCGTTGGTGCCGCAGGAAGACCATATCGGGTTCGACTTTACCGGACTGGAGATCGTGGCGATGGGACGCTACCCGTACATGCAACGACTGTCGCCACCGGGGCCAGATGACTGGCAACGCATCGAACAAGCCATGCGACGGACAAACACTCAACACCTCAGGAACCGGAGCGTCAATGCCATCAGTGGCGGAGAGAGGAAGCGAATACTCCTGTCCCGCGCCCTCGCGCAGGAACCCGAGGTACTGCTGCTGGACGAGCCTACCTCAAACCTCGATATCAACTACCAAAAGGAAATCCTGTCGCTGCTCCGACGCTTGAACGATGAACATCAGTTGACCGTTGTATTGGTCATCCACGACATCAACCTCGCGGCGTTGGCCGCCAAGCGCGTCCTGCTCCTCAGTGGGGAAGGGCGTCTCCATTCCCTCGGCGAGACGGAAACAGTATTGACAGAAGGCGCATTGGAGTCAGTTTACGGAACAGAGGTCCACGTCGAGACCAGCCCGCAAACACACAGACCGCACGTAACCTTCGAGCTGGATGAGTAATGGAGGGCGGACAGGAATGTCCGCCCATGGATCGAGCCATGCAGAGCGCATCGACATCTTCTGGGTGAGTAGAACGGAACCATGAGTGGATGCAACCTTCTTGACAGACTGCGGACCGAGATCGTCCTTGGCGACGGGGGCATGGGTTCGATGCTGCATTCCCTCGGCGTCAACATCGAAGAGTCCTTTGACAACCTCAACCTCACCCACCCGGACCTCGTTGAGAGCGTTCACCGTCAATACGTCGCCGCGGGCGCGGAGCTGATTGAGACCAATACCTTCAGCGCCAACCGGAATCAGCTTGGGCGCGCGGGTCTGGTGGAGAGCGCGCGCGAGATCAACCTCGCCGGGGCGCGCCTGGCGCGGCAGTGCGCTTCATCAAATGTGTACGTCGCGGGGTCTGTCGGCCCGCTGGGAAAATCCCTTGAGGCCGATAGCCAGCTCCGAGCCTCTGAACAGGCAGAAGCGTTCCGGGAGCAGATCGAGGCGCTCGTCGAGGGCAATGTCGATTTGATTCTGTTGGAAACGTTTTCAGACCTTGACGAGATTTCCATCGCGTTCAGGGCAGCGCGGGAGTTGTGCGACCTTCCGGTCATCTGCCAGATGGCGTTCACCAACGAACTGCACACCCTTGCCGGGGTGTCGGCACTTGATGCTCTGCGCACGCTGGAGATGCTCGGCGCCGATGTCGTGGGCGGCAACTGCGGCGCGGGTCCCAACGCTCTCGTCAAAGTGATGGAGAACATCGCCGGGGAAACCGATCTCCCGTTGTCTGCGTTTCCCAACGCCAGTTATCCACAGTACGCAGACGGACGCTACTTCTTCGTGGGCGACCCCGAGTATCTTGCCGATGGCGCTGCGCGGCTTGCGGAGACGGGCGCCAACCTCATCGGAGGATGTTGTGGCACTACTCCGGCGCACATTCGTGCGATGGCGCAACGACTTGCATATCGCTTCGTTCGCCCCCGTCGGAAGCTCGTGTCGGTGGCTGTGGCAGAACAGGAAACTGTCGCTCCCGCAGAGCCCCAACTTCCTGATTTTCTGCAAAAGGTAGGCAGAGAGCCGGTGGTTATTGTTGAGTTGGACCCCCCCAGGGGACTGGTGTGGCAGCCGCTTGTGGAAGGAGCAAAGACCCTCGCGCAGGCAGGGACGGATGCCATCAGTGTTGCCGAGAACTCCCTTGCGTCTATCCGCATGAGCAGTATGGTGATGGGACATTTCATCCAGCGCGACGCGGGCATCCCCGCGATTGTCCACATTACCTGTCGAGACCGGAACCTGCTGGGGCAACAATCGGAGTTGATGGGCGCGAGCGAGCTGGGCATCCGCTATGTTCTCGCCATCACCGGCGACCCGGTGTCCATGGGCGGCGTGCTGGGGGCGACCTCGGTTTACGATACCAACTCTTTCGGTCTGATCGAGATGCTGACGCAGTTAAACCGTGGCGAGAGCGTCACCGGGCGTTCACTTGGCCGGCGCGCTGACTTCATTGTCGCTGGCGGATTTAACCCCAATGTGCGGAAGCTCGAGGGAGAAGTCAAACGACTATCGAAAAAAGTGGAACGCGGAGCGACTTTCGCGCTGACGCAACCGGTATATGATGCAGCCAAGGTCCCCGAGATCTACGATCAGACCTCGCATCTCGGCATCCCGATCTTTCTTGGAGTTCTGCCCCTGTACAGCGCGCGGAACTGCGAGTTTCTGCACAACGAAGTCCCCGGAATCCGCATCCCCGATGGCGTCCGGAAGCGGATGGTTGAAGCGTCCGAAGGCGATGCTTGGAAGGTGGGCATCGAGATTTGCGCGCAATTCATCGGAGATGTTCTCAACATGGTTCCTGGTGTCTACATCGTGCCTCCGTTCGGCAGACATGAGATGGCGCTGCCGCTGGTGAAGCTGGTGAAATCCGGGGTTCCGACGGGCGCCGTCAAGGGCTCCCCGCTCCGGTAAAAATGGGAGAGCACCGGTACGAAACAGTATGGGCTGAGCACATCGTTCGGTTCGAGAGAACCCTCGGCCTCCCAGAATATTTTTTCCGCGTGGCGCCGACAGGTCGGCATTGGTAGTTCCTCTGAAGAAAGGGCGCCATGGCTACCGCCGAGACGTCCGCCTGGTGCCCTCTGAACTCGCGCAGGAGAGCGCCGGTCTGGAGGTCCCAGTGCCGGAGGACACGGTCGCGCCCACCGGAGAAGAGGGTACTTTCCCCGGCAGCGGCCAGCGCCAACACATGGAAGCGGTGCGCGCGCAGCGTGTGCTTCAGTGATCCCTGCCGCACCTCCCATACAAGGATACGTCCGTCCTGGGCGCCAACGGCGACAAGCCTTCCGGAGTCGGAGAGTGCAATGGAGGTCAACGGTCCCGCCGCTCCACCGAGCACTCCAATACAAGCGCCTGATTGAGCATCCCAGATCCGTGCCGCACCATCGTCACCCGCGGTCCCCCAGCGTCTCTGCCCGGCTGTGCCGTCGAGAGCGTTCACTCTCCCGCCGGGTCCCGGGAAGGCTTGCAGGCAACGCCCCGCGGCCGTATCCCAGGACCTCAGGCTTCCGTCCACTCCCACTGTCACCGCAACCCGGCCCATGGGATTCAGCCAGACAAGGACAGGGCGATGGGGCGGATTGTCAACCTCCAGAATGGGCGCGCTCGCCCGAGACACCATCTGCCGTGAACGCTCCAACAAAGCCGTGGCTTCGTCCGTGGTCGGCGCATCGTCGCCCGGGAGAGCACACACCGCGGCATGGGGATCTCCTCTCTCAAGCTGAACCAGTGCGGACAGGTAGGGCGCGCGCTGGACGCCGGATGGCGGAGCGCCGGACTCGAGCAATTCCCGCAGCAGAGCCGTATCGCTTAACCGGCCGGAGCGTCAGAGCAGGAGTCCCCGGTTGTAAGTTGCCTCCGGGTGGTGGGACTCCAACGCCAGCGCCGCCGCAGCCTCCTGCATGTCTTTCGGTCGATTCCGAGGATCGGCCTGGAAGCAGCGGCGCAGAAGAGCTGTCACCCCCTGGGGCATCACAGGGATGGAGGATGATGGCGCCGATGGATCGAGCGTCCCGACTGGTCGGGGATTGCGGACGGCAGATTCGCCGAGGAGGAATTCCAGCGCTTCCCCGGCTACCACACCGGACATCCAGGTGACTTCGCCTGTGAAGATCTCAAGAACGGATACGGCCCAACTCCAGATGTCCGTCTTTCGCGACAGCGGTTCACCGGCAGGTTGTTCCCCGAACCGATCACCGTCGTCTGGACGCAGTTCAGTGTGCCCAGGGCTGTCGTGATTGTGTTTGCCGACCGGGGCGCGTAACCTCTCTGCCGCGCTCCCTCAAGTAAGACAGGGCCTGCTGGTAGAATTCCGTCTGTCCGTGGTCTTTGAGGTGGGCGAGATGGGCGCGAAGCGTGTTTTCTCCCTGCTTGACGATGCTGCCCATGACCCTGTACTCGTCATACGGCTCGGCTTCCCGCAACTCAAAGGTGATTGCCCCTTCCGGGCAATGTCCGAGGCAAGCTCCCAGTCCGTCGCACATCAGGTCGCTGACGAGGCGCGCCTTGTCGTCGATGACCTGGATGGCTCCTTCGGGGCAATTGGGAATACAGTCCCCACAACCCGTACACTTCTCTTCGCTGATGGTGATGATCTCTCTCTGCACCTTGAACACCCCCGCTTCGCTCCCGGATATAACCGCGCACCGCACTGACGCACAGCAAGTTCTCCAATAGCGTAACCCCCGATAGGGGGATTGTCTATGCTGTGCGCCGCCAAGGCTGCTGTGCTCTTCCGTAGAACGTCTGATCCACGGGGGGAGGGCAGGGTGTCAGTCGGGATTCGTATGGAGCTGACCGACCGATCCCGGCCAACGCACCTCGGATTCTCCGTTTTGCCAACGGGTCTAATACACCCGTATTGAGGCAGACTTCCCCGGGAATGCGGATTCAGGAGTGCGAGTCGTGAGACACGTATGGGGTAACTGCTCAGGTCAGTGGTGTGATTCTTCCTCCCTGGACGTATCACCGCTGGTTTCCGCTGAAACAACGCCTGGAGTGAT
Source organism: Armatimonadetes bacterium CG2_30_59_28 (assembly GCA_001872605.1). Taxonomy (GTDB): domain Bacteria; phylum Armatimonadota; class Abditibacteriia; order CG2-30-59-28; family CG2-30-59-28; genus CG2-30-59-28. The sequence goes on from MNXM01000074.1 coordinate 6,285, forward strand.
GCGTACCACGCGAAATAGCGTGCTTTCTGCGGACCATTCCGCTTCTTTCCGCGGTGAATCGACTGTAGCTGAGCAGTTACCGTATGCCCAGATAGCTGCCTCATTTACTATGACCAGGGTGCTGACAGGTCGGCAGGGCGATTTCTCCCGCGCACGATCTTTTTGGTTTGAGGCGGGATGGCAGGATCGTTGGATGACCACGCCCGTGGCGTTCACTTGGTCACCGTCGGCAGCGCTTCCTTTTTCGTTGCCGTGTTGCCCGCGGCGTCACGCGTGCGCAGTTCGATGCTGTGTTCTCCCTCGGTGAGCGGGTCGGTCTCGAATATGATGTCTTCCCATCGCGAGTCGAAGATGGAGTCCTGGGCTGTAGCGGCCTGCCACTCGCCACCGTCCACCCGGAATTCGGCGCTGACGATGGCCGAAACGTCATCCAGCGCAACCGCTCTTCCGCTGACTTTCTTCTGCTCGGACTGCTTGTAGCTATCCGGCGGGAAAAGCAGTAGAGGCGGATTGTTGTCCACTGCAAAAGTCTTGGAGATGGTCTCCCCCGACAGCGAGTCCGCGGGACTGCCGATTGTGTCTTTGGCAACCACTTTGATCCGGTAGGTACCGTCGTCTTTCTTGCGGGTGTCGAAGGTATAGCTCGTGGACTTCGGATCCTTCAGCGATAGCGCCTCCCACGTCGCGCCGTTGTCCTTGCTGGTGTACAATTCATAGTGCAGGGCGTCCTTATCGGGGTCTTCGCCGGACCAGTCAATTTCCTGTTCGCCGCGCCAGTGTTCGCCTCCTCTCGGTCGCTTCAACGCGACGGCTGGTGGTCGGTTCTTTGGGAGATACACCACCTCCACCTGTTCAAGCAATGGGGACTCCGTGCCGTCGCTGCGCAAGTGACACCGGTATTGCAGGTAGCGGCTTGGTGGGCCCGAGATCTCAGCGCCTGATGCATCGCCGATAGCCGTCTGCCAGTTGCCCCAGCTTTCGTCAGGGCTTTCCGTATTGCCGGATCGAGTTTCCATATAGATGTTCGTTCCCTCCGGAGTCGTCGCCTGCCAACGTATGCGTCCCCACCGGGAAACTGAGCCGGTGTCGAATACGTCTGACTCGAAATTCCCCGTGTTGCTGAAGGGCAGCTTCAGGGCATGGAGCGAACCCCCGTTCCCGGTGCATGCAAAGAGCCGGCCCTGTTTCTTCCCCTCGCCGTTGCTCCAGTAGGCAAGCGCCAGAACCTGCGCCTGTTCCGCCTCAAGAATGCGGTTGACCGATTCGTCCCCAGACACATTCATCCGGTAGAGAATCCCCTGTGCGCGTGAGTCGCCAGTGGCAACGTAGAGATTGCCATCCTCGATGAGCAGGTGATAGACCGCCTCAACGGGTGGCTCGTAGACCGTCTTGATGGAGCCGTCAGGACTGATCCGATAAACGCCGGCCTTTCCGGCCGTCCCGAAGTAAAGATTGCCGGCACTGTCACGGGCGAGGCACGACACCTCACCGCGGTCGGTATTGTAGAGCGCCTCGATGGACTTGCTCTCCAGCAGGATGCGGTAGACGACGCCTGTGTCGCCGGTACCCGCGAAGAGAGTGTCGGCGTCGCCGAGAACAAGACAGCGGACGTGATCTTGCGGAAGGATAGTAATCAACTCAAATTTCCCGTCCGGGTCGATCTGGTAAACCTGCCCCCCCGGCCCAGTTCCTGCGAATATCTTCCCACCGGGTCCGGCCACCATGCTCCAAACAAACGAAACCGGAAGACGCGCAAAGGGTTTCGCAGCGCCATCCGGGGGCACGCGATAGATGATGCCCCCCGGCGCGCCCGCGGCATAGAGTACGGGCCCGGACGTTTCGTGTTCGACGCACAGCAGGTGCGTGATTGCCACCTCGTCCGAGTCCCAAAGCAGTTGGGCAGCGCTTCCCGACCCCACCTTGTAGATTCTCCCCTCATTCCCGGTCCCAATGTAGGCATTGCCCGCGCGGTCTGTGGCGACCGCCCAGATGAAGAGTTCGTCCGACCGGAAAAGGAGTTCCGACTGAGGGGCCAGCCGCACATCGCCCTTGCTCGTAACCGCAGCGTTGGTCATCGTTCCCGAGAGAAAATCCTTGACCGAGGATTGGGACCAGACTTTAGGCAGACGGCCCACGGCTTTCCCGTTGTTCACAGGGGCGGTCTCTGAATCGTTGTGCGAGGAGGGCTCGGCAGGGTGGTCACTCTCGCTTGCGTCGGCCGGTTCTGCATCGTCGTCAGTCCCGTCGTCATCTTCCTCATTGTCATCTTCTTCAGTTGACTGCGCGGCTTGACCAGCAGGGGCATCGCCGGCGGCGGCCTGCAAGTCGATAAATTGGAGGAGATAGGCGCGCGGGATCCGGGTGAACGAATCCAGTCCCTGAGACAGAAGAGAGCTTGGTTGGGATGATTCCACGGGTCCCTGTGATTCCGCGTCGTCAGTGGGCTCTCTGCTTTCCTCGCCGCCCGGACGTCGAGAAGCGGGGTCGCTGACGCGCGGCGCCTTCTTCTCACTGTCGATGCGTATGGAGAGCACCTTGAACCCGGTGATCATCCAGTCGGTGGGGAGGATGTGCGACATTTGCTCCCGAACCGGTCGGATATCGGTGCTTCGGGAAGCCCGCATTACGGAGAACACGCTCGCAGGCAGCACCGCCATGTCCTTCCCAGCCACGGATACTCCGTATCGCGGGAGAGCCGCCTTGATGACCAGGTCGCTGTTGCTGCGAAGTTGCTGATAGAGCTGGAGCAGTTCCGTGAGGCTGGTGGGATAGGGGATGTGAAGCCCCAACCGCGCTCTAAGCATCAACTCGCTCATGCCGCTGCCCACCCCAATCCACAGAAGCCCCGCGGGCGTGTCCTTGGGCACAGTGAAGGTGGTGGTCTTGACGACCGGCGCTCCGCCGTGGGGCTCGATGGACACACCGATCTCGATCGCCTCTCCCGGCTTCACTTTGGACCGGTTGGCATAGATCTGCTTGATCTTGGCGCTGCGGCGCGCATCCTGCATGGAGCACCGCAGGGAAATCTGTTTGATTTTCGCTCGTTCGAACTCATTCTGCGTGAGAACGGACAGCGCCTGCGCCAGTTCCGTTACCGCTGAGATAACTGTGTAGCTGTCGCTGTATAGAAGATTCTTCCGCTCAATCACCGGCAGCCCATCGCACTCGATGCGGAGATCCGTCTTCACTGTCCCTTCGGTCTGCAACCCGTAGGCTGCGTAGGTGGCCTCGATAGCAGAGTTGAGGATCAGCATCGGCATGAGGTCTTTCTGGTTCGCTACCTCGAGGCTGAACGACTTGTTGAGTTGATGCTTCTCATCCTGAATGTTGATGGATACGGGAATCATCGGCGAGGGAGCGTGCAGCTTCCCGCCGATGGACCACGCCCAATCCTGCGTGATGGCGCCCATGACTCTTCCCGGAGACGCAAGCTTGAAGGACATCTCTTGGCTTGGGAAGATGTCGTGCACCATGGCGTTGGACATCGGAACATTGAGTTCCCCAACCCCGAGGAACGGGTGACCGAAAGCCAGTATCTGGTCATTCTGCTGGAACGTGACCGTCCCGACGCCGCTCATGTCGATGTCCCCGCGAACCAGTTGCACACACACCGCCGCGCCAGGCTCGAGAGGCGCGTCAATGTCTTTATCCGCCGCTCCGGCGCCGAGGACGGGAGTCAGGTTGTAGGGACGGAACAACGCCTCCAGTCGATGCAGTGCGGCGGGCCGAACACCGTTGACGAGTAGCAGATGCTGCACGGGTTCCAGACAGATCGTGTCGGTAGCGAAAGGCAGCGCCCGACGCGCGCCGGTATCCGAACGTCCGGTGGTTGTTTGCCGAACCATGACCTTGCAGAAGCGCCTCCCGGCGACGCTGATGGGTTCCTTCAATGCCACCTCTGGGGCCCCGTCCTTGGGGGACTGCGCCGGAGAGGACGTTTCGTCCAGCGACCGGAACATATCGCCGATCGGCGTGACGCCCGCGATAGGCTCCCGCGCAAATGACCACCCAAACGCCAGGGCACCGACGAGTTTGCCATCGATGTAGATAGGGCTGCCGCTCATCCCGGCGATGATGCCCGAATTCCGTTCGACGACGGGCCCGTCGAGAAGCTTGATGAGGATGATATCTCCGCCAGAGTTGACCTTCTCCAACACGCCGATAACCTCGATGTTGAAGGACTCGATCTTCGTCCCGCGGAACACGGAACGTCCAACCCCGCGCATCCCCGGCTTCAGGTTACCAGGAAGCAATACCTGGCCAGTGCGAACCAGCCTGTCAAAGATTGGCTCGTCTGCAAGTCCAGGGGTGGACAGGGACCACGCGATGATGGGGATTGCCAATAGTACTCGGGCGCAAATTGCCTTGTGCATCATGAATCGAGATAACTCCTTGCCATACTACCGCCAGAAAGTTTGAGGAGAGCGATCGCACCCCTTGCCCTGGGTCAATCAAAGGCGCGCGCTGCGAATGTTCGGATTGTGACGCGCGTCTATGCTCAAGTCCCCTTGCGAATCGCCTCCATTGTAACCGCTGCGGGCGAAGGCAACAAGAGCTCGGGCCGACCGGCCCGCGGGAGATTCATAGGCCCCCATCCGGTGAACGACACTCAAGTGCTGTGAACGGGTTGACAACTCCGACGGACTTATCGTATCTTGTTTGCCTGAGGATGGCAGGAGACATCTCTTGTGAAGGGGCGGATAGGAGCGGAACCGACATCGCATCTACATCCTTGGGCAGTGGGACGCGGTCTCTCTTGCGTATGGGGCGACGCAAGTCGGCATATCGTCTCGATGAATCATATTTCGTGGAGAGGTGGAGATGCAGTTCAGAATCAGTGTTGGTGGTCTATGTGCCCTCTTTGTTGTGTGCGCAACAGGATGGCTCGTCGGTTGCAGTCGACCGACCTCGTCGCCCGGAGAAGGACCGGGAACGTCAGGTGTTCTTTCTCCCGGGATCATTCAGGTCAAAGGGTCTGACACCGTCGTGAACCTCGGTCAGGCCTGGGCGGAGGCGTTCAGTCAGAGGACTGGAACCCAGGTAGCGGTTACGGGTGGAGGATCGGGGACCGGTATCGCGGCCCTGATCAATGGCACCTGTGACATTGCGGAGTCCTCCCGGAAGATGGAACCGGACGAATATGAACTGGCTAAGAAAAACGGCGTTGATCCGAGAGAATTTACCGTGGCGCTGGATGGCATTGCGGTGGTTGTTCATCCGTCAAATCCCGTCGAAAAGCTGACTCTGGAGCAATTGTCCGACATCTTCACCGGGAAGATCAGGAGTTGGAAGGAACTCGGTGGATTTGACTCGCAAATCGTCATTCTCTCTCGGGAAGTCAACTCGGGCACGCATGTCTACTTGAAGGAACATGTGCTATGCCGGGGAAATAAGGAATGTGATGCCGAGTTCGCGGAGTCTGCGCTGCTGATGCCTTCCTCCCAGTCGATTGCGGAGGAGGTGGCACAGAATCCCAAAGCAATCGGTTACTACGGGATGGGGTACATCAGTCCCAAGCAGAAAAGTGTGGCGGTGGCCGAAAGCTCCGAGGGACCGTTCGCCAAACCCACCATCGAAGACGTGGTCAGTGGCAAGTACTCTATCTCCCGTCCCCTCTTGTTCTACACCAACGGAGAGGCGTCGGGCGCGGTGAAGCAGTACATCGACTTCGTGCTCAGCGAAGAAGGTCAGAAGATCGTCTCAGAGCAGGATTTTGTGCCGGCTCCGCCGGGCAAGCCGTCAGAAGCTTCCTGAGGTCATCTCGGGCGAAGCAAAGGTGGAACCCAAAGCGCCTGTCGCAGGTTTAGTGCCATTGAGCGCGGGGATTGGTGCGGCAAGTGTCGAACCATCTTCGAGTTCCCGGGTGCGCCTCCTCAGTTACAGTAAGGAATTTGCGGAACAACGATAATGCATCAACGGTCACGGTTCGATTCGGTTCGCGAGTTCATCGTCGAGAAGACGGTTCTCCTCAGCGGTCTTGCATCGATTGTTTTTGTGCTCCTCATCTTCGTCTTCCTGTTGAAAGAGGGCCTGCGCACGTTCGGCATCGTTTCGTTGGAGGACTTCCTTCTTGGCAGGAAATGGTATCCCATCTCGTCCCCTCCCAAGTTCGGCATTCTTCCGCTGATCGGTGGCACTCTTGCAGTCACCGTCGGCGCCACCCTTCTGTCTGTTCCGTTTGGCATCGCCAGCGCGTTTTACATCGCTGAAGTAGCCGGCCCACGAATGAAGGAGATGCTGAAGACGGGGATCGAGTTGCTTGCAGCAATTCCGAGTGTTGTCATAGGTTTTCTCGGGATGGTCATTGTTGCTCCCTTCATTGGAGACCTGTTCGATCTACCGACCGGACAGACCGCCCTGTCGGGTGCTGTCATGCTTTCGCTGATGGCGATGCCGACCATCGTCAGCATCGCTGAGGATGCCATCACGGCAATCCCAGGGAAATACAGGGAAGCGGCCCTGGCGCTTGGAGCCACCCGATGGGAGTACATCTGCCGGATCGCCGTGCGTGCCGCGGCGCCGGGAATCGTCGCGGCGGTGATGCTGGGAATCGGCCGGGTCATCGGCGAGACGATGGCGGTGATGATGATTACGGGAAATTCCGCGCAGATCCCCCACTCTCTGTTGCAGCCGGTGAGAACGATGACGGCGACGATCGCCGCCGAGATGGGCGAAACGGTGCCGGGCGGAGACCACTACGCAGCTCTCTTTGCTATTGGGCTGGTGCTGTTCGTCATCACATTCTTCGTCAACCTGGTTGCGGATGTCTTCCTTCACAAAGATCGGGGGACCGTACAATGACATCCCGGTCCAAGGAGAAGATCGCCTTCGCCATACTGACGCTGACGACCATCCTCGTCACCATGCCTGTTATCCTGATTGTGGCAACCATCGTTAAGCAGGGAATTGGGGCGATCAACATTGAGTTTCTCACGACCTTCCCCCGCAACGGAATGAGGGAAGGCGGGATCTACCCCGCCATTTTCGGAACGCTCTGCCTGGTGGCGGGAGCCGTGGTCTTTGCCGTCCCTCTGGGAGTAGGAGCCGCGATTTACCTGAACGAATACGCCGGAGAGAACCTCCTGACACGGCTAATTCGTCTGGCCATTATCAATCTCGCAGGTGTCCCTTCCGTCGTTTACGGGCTGTTTGGGATGGGGCTGTTTGTCATCTTCCTGAATTTTGGTGCATCCATTCTGGCAGGTTCACTCACTCTTGCAGTAATGAATCTGCCTGTCATCATCACTGCCTCCAAGGAAGCGCTGAGCGCAGTTCCCCAGCCATTCAGAGAGGTCAGTCTCTCCCTGGGGGCAAGCCGGTGGCAAACGGTGCGGCATATTGTGTTACCCAACGCGGTTCCGGGAATCCTGACGGGCATCATTCTGGAAGTCAGTCGCGCCGCGGGAGAAACGGCCCCAATCCTGTTTACCGTGGCGGCGTTCTATCTCCCCGGATTGCCGAGCTCAGTCTTCAACCAGGTGATGGCGTTACCGATGCACCTATTCGCAATCTCAACACAAATCCCCAATATCAGTCTTGAGACCCGATACGGCACGGCGCTGGTTCTTCTCGGGCTGGTCTTCCTTGTTAATTCGTTTGCGATTGTGATGCGAGCCATTCTCAGGCGGAGGCGGAAATGGTAGATGAACGCAGAACTCACACGGATTACAAGTTCGTCATCAGAGACCTCACACTTTTCTACGGTGAAAAGCGGATACTGAATTCCCTCGACCTGTCCGTGCGCAGGAACGAGATTCTTGGCATCATCGGACCAGCGAACAGTGGGAAAAGCACCTTCCTGAGGACGCTGAACCGAATGATCGATCTGACCCCGCTGGTGCGCGCTGAAGGGGAGGCGCTCTTGGACGGCGTGAACGTGTTGGGGAACGTCGACGTTCACTTCCTGCGCCGACGTGTGGGCATTGTCTTTGCGTTGCCGCTTCCCCTGCCCTTGTCCATCTTTGACAATGTGGCGTACGGCCCACGGCGACACCGAAGCGTGCAGCGCGGTGAGTTGCCCGATCTTGTGGAACGGAGTCTTCAAGCCGCGTTCCTGTGGGACGAGGTCAAAGACCGCCTACATGAACCCGCGATGAATCTCTCGGGGGGGCAGCAGCAGCGCCTCTGCATTGCCCGAACTCTGGCGGTGCAGCCCGAAGTCATCCTGTTCGATGAGCCATGTTCAGGTCTGGATCCCATCTCAACCGCCCGGGTGGAAGACGCCATGCGCGTTCTCAAGGAGCAGTATACACTCATCCTGGTGACCAATCTCGTGGCGCAGGCCTCGCGCGTGAGTGACCGCACCGCCTTCTTTCTGTCCGGCGATCTTGTCGAGGTGGATGAGACAGAACAGATGTTCCGGAAACCGTCGGATCAGCGGACAGACGACTACATCGCTGGGAGGTTTGGTTAGAATGACAACTTCATCCACCTCCCCCGCCATCGAAACCAGAGACCTCAATCTCTACTATGGCAGCTTCCAGGCCCTGATCGATGTCAACATGGTGATTCAGCCGCGTCGCATTACCGGATTGATCGGTCCGTCCGGCTGCGGCAAATCCACTTTGTTGCGCAGCCTCAATCGCATGAACGATCTCATACCCAACGTCAGGGTCTACGGGGAGATTCGTGTCTTTGACCACAACGTCTGTGACGACAAGACCGATTTGGTGGGACTTCGGAAGCGGGTCGGCATGGTCTTCCAAAGACCCAATCCTTTCCCCCTCTCCATCTACGAGAACGTGGTGTTTGCGGCGCGAGTCCATAAGACGGCGAAGGGATCAGATTTCGACGATGTGGTGGAAAGGTGTTTGAGCTCAGTTCTCCTGTGGGAGGACCTGAAAGATCGACTCGGGAAATCAGCCCTTGAATTGTCTCTGGAGCAGCAGCAACGCCTGTGCATCGCACGCCTGCTGGCCGTGATGCCCGACATCCTGCTGATGGATGAGCCTTGCTCCGCAATGGATCCCGCATCGACCCAAGGACTGGAAGAACTGATCGCGCGGCTGAAGGAGGAATACACCATCGTCATCGTGACCCACAACATGCAGCAGGCCGCTCGCGTGTCCGATGACTGTGGCTTTATGCTGTTAGGCGAGATGGTTGAGTTTCGTCTCACCGATGAGATGTTCAAGATCCCTCAAGATGAGCGGACGCGTGACTATGTAACCGGCCGGTACGGGTAATCGTCCACTCGCGTTTGTTGCCTTCCCCCGTATCCGTCTGCTATATTCTCAAATGGTATTTTCCTCGCGCGCCTGTTGCGCACCCGAGACGACAAGGAAAGGATGCAATCATGGAACGAAAATTCCACGAGGAACTGGGTAACCTTAAACGAGACTTGCTGGACATGGGAAGCCTCGCGCGGGCAATGGTTGGCAACGCTGTCAACGGGCTTCGTGACAGAGATGCGGACCTCATCCGGAAGGTCCACGAGCAGGAACAGGAGATCAACCGGCTCCAGTTGGAGTTGGACGATCGGTGCTTTACACTCAGCGCTCTGCACCAACCCACCGCCAGCGATCTGCGGCTGATCATCGCCGTCATCAAAATTACAAGCGAGTTGGAGCGCGTCGGGGATACAGCGGTTAACGTGGCAGAGGCGGCCGAGGAACTGCTGCAGGAACCACCCGTGAAGCCGCTGATCGATATTCCTCGCATGGCGGATATCGCGCAGACGATGGTTCACGACAGCCTGCGGTCTCTGGTAAACGGGGACATTGAGTTGGCGAACGCCGTCCTCCGGACGGATGACGAGGTAGACCAGCTCCGCGACCAGGTTGCGAATGAACTTGTCTCGTTCATGCTCAACGACCCGCGGACCATCTCCCGGGCGCTTCAACTCCTGCTGATTTCCCGGTTCCTGGAACGGATCGCAGACCACGCGACGAACATTGCCGAGGACGTCATCTTCATCGTCAAAGGCGCCGACGTAAGGCACGGCGCTGCAGTGGGAACCCAAGGGATCGCCAGCAGAGAGGCGGATGAACAAATCAAGCAACAGGGGCAGGGGCAACGATGAAACTCGCCACATTTCAGTCCATCAGCGGAGAAGCGCGACCGGGCCTGGCCATGGGTACGTCCGTTGTGGATGTGTGTTCGCTGGACGAAGGAATCCCCGGGAGTGTGCTTGAAATCCTCAACACCACCGACGGACTGGATCGTCTCGCGAAACTGCCATCGAGCCTCGTCTCCGAATCACTCAGCACGCTGGAGCGTAACGACGGTTCCCCTGTGGTCTTCCCCGTGGACGCGGTGAAGCTGCTCGCGCCGATTCAGAATCCCCGGAAACTCCTCTGCATCGCGGGCAACTACGAAGAGCACATTCGGGAAAGCGGGCGTCCAGTTTCCGACAAGGATCGGGTCGCCCCGCGAGTGTTCATGAAGCCGCCCACCACGACTCTCTGCGGAATGGATGCCCCGGTGCTGGTTTCGCGATACTCTCGGTATGTGGATTACGAAGGAGAGCTTGCCGTTGTCATTGGGAAGCGTGGGAAGTACATCGCCCTTGAGACGGCGTTGGACTATGTTGCGGGCTACACCTGTCTCAATGACATCTCCGAACGGAAATTCATGATTCGTGAGCGAGAGACCTCCGAACCGCGAGATACCTTCTTCGACTGGCTCAACGGAAAGTGGATGGACAACAGCGCCCCCATGGGGCCGTGGATTGTGACGACGGACGAAATTCCCGACCCTCAGTGCCTGGAACTCTCGCTCAAAGTCAATGAGCAGGAGAAGCAGCGCGCCAGTACGTCGATGATGATTTTCTCCGTCGCCGACCTCGTTCACTACATTTCACAGGCTCTCACACTGGAGCCTGGGGATGTCATTGCCACCGGAACTCCCGCCGGTGTGGGACAGGCTTCACCCAGTGGGCTTCAGCCCGGTGACGTGGTCGAAGTGAGGATTGAGGGTATCGGGACTCTGAGGAATCCGGTGGAAGAGGAAGTGATTGTGGGGAGGTGAGTTGATTGCATCGCCGGTTACAGAATCAGGGAGATCGCGATGGAACACGCAGCGCGCCATGGGGTGTTCTGTTTCTCGCTCTTTTCACGCCGACGCAGGCGCGTCATGCAGGGGCTCAGGACAACCCTCCCGCGCCTGGGCAGCAACCCCCCAAGCTGCACAATGTCGCCCTGCGGGCGCCCTTTCAGTCGTCGTCTCCGGGAGACGCAAACTGGAAGGGACTTGTTGACGGGACGAGAGACGCCGACGTCGCTCCAGAGAGTTACCGCTCCGGCAACGATGCCGCGTTTCCGAAGGATATCGTCATCGACCTGGGCGGCATCTATCCTGTCCGACAGATTGTTATCCGCAACAGTTTCAACGGAAACACGAAAACAGTGGTGGTCTATTACGGGGCGAGTCGCACGAAATGGAGTGAAGGCTGGAAGTTCGTATTCCCCCAACAGCTTCTTCGGGATTTCACCTACACGCTGCCCGACAAGCTGGCCCGCTATATCAAGCTGGAATTTGTCGACACCCACGGAGGCGGGTTCGAAGGAAACAATATCATGTACTTGCGGGAAGTAGAAGTGCTCTCCGCATCCAACGAACCGGTCAGCCTCGTTACGGACGAACAGAGAACTCGCGCCACCGAGGTTGCGCGGTCACTGCGCATGGTTCACCACTTTACGGCCAGTCGCCCCGTTCCGCCGCGGGTTGCAGTGCTGGGCGATGCCGTCGCAGCGGCCGCTGCGGATGTTTCTGGGCTGTGTGATTTACTCGGGAAAGAACTCAAAACACCGGCGGGTTCTTCCGCGACGGGAACAAGGAGCATTCTCCCGGGGGAAAAGCTGGGGAGGATGGAGTACTGGTCGACCAACCTCGACGGCCTGACCGACCTCAAGGAAGCGGAGATCGTCTTCCTTTGCTTTGGGTGGGAGGATTTATCCCTCGGAAGGAATGAGTTCGGGTTTCAGTTTCGGAAGCTCATCCACTCTCTGAAAGAAATTACCCCAGCAGCGATCGTTGGCATTATTCCGCCTTTCCCCCCCGGGAAGGGAGACGCCGGAAAGCCCGCGGAAACCGCAAGTGTCGGGGAGATCGCGTCCGTCATCAAGCAGGTCCTCGATCGGGAGGAATGCTCCCTTCTCGACCTGCGTGCGTTGTCTGCAAAGGTAGACGAGGTACTGGGAATATTCGATAGCGATGGCAGGCTCTCAGCGGAAGGGCACGCGTTCGCGGCGGCGGAAATGTACCGGATGGTTGTTCCTGCTGTGGCGGGAAAGTAGCGCGGCGCCGGAGACGGGCGTCTGCTTCAGGCCGCGATCGCCTGCTGGGCCACCGTGCCTTTGCCATCCACCTCTCGGTGGATCTTGAGAAAGAGGGCGACGATGTTCCCGTCCAACTGGGTCCCGGAGACCTTCCTCAGGATGTCGATGGCCTTCTCCTCAGGGAGCGCCTTGCGGTAAGCCCTGTCGGAAGTGACGGCCTGATAGGTATCGCACACGGAGATGATCCGTGCGCCGATGGGGATGGCTTCCCCGGTCAATCCATCCGGATACCCGGTTCCGTCGTATTTCTCCTGGTGATGGTAGACGATGGGAACGATGTCCCACGGGAACTCTGCGTCTGCCAGGATATTCGCGCCGATGGCCGGGTGCTCCTTCATTTTCTCGAATTCCTCGTCGGTGAGTTTCCCGGGCTTCAGGAGGATGCCCTCTGAGATGCCGATCTTGCCGATGTCGTGGAGTATGGAGGCAAAGCGAACCGTCTCGTTTTCCGCGCCGCTCAGACCCAGTTCTTCCGCCACTCGGACGGCGTAGAGAGACACGTTATCCGAGTGGTCTCGTGTGTAAGGGTCTCGCGCCATGATCGCTTTGGCCAACACCTCGATCGTGCTCACATAGCTGCGACTCAGGTTCTCGTTCAACTGAGCGCTCACGATGGCGCTGGCCGCCTGCCCGGACAAAATGGACAACAGCTCCTTGTCGCTTTCCGAAAAGGTGCGAATTGCGCTGGAGCGACTCAGGTTGAGCACCCCAACCATGCGCCCCTCCGAGAGCAGCGGGTAGCAGATGGCAGAGAGGTTTGACCCCGGGCGCATCAATTGCGCAATGCGTTCATCCTGCATCTGCCCGTCGTTGAGAATCAACGGCTCTCTCGATTCCGCGACTAGTCCGGCAATCCCGTCGCCTACCTTTTGACGGGTTTTCTCAAGAATCTCTGTAGGCAAGCCGCGGGCCGCCACGATGCGCAGCTCGCTGGAACGCTCGTCAAGGTGCATCAGCGATCCCCGTTCCGCGCCGGCTTCCTGCAGCGCGGTGTCCAGGACCAGTCGGTACAAGTCTTCCAACTGTCGGGTGGAAGTCATGGCCTTGGTAACTTCAAAGAGAGGAACGAAGGCGCGCAGGCGGACATTTTCCTTCTCCACGCTGTTCCGCTGGAGGACGTCATCGATTGTGGACATCAGCTCCCGCATGGTGAACGGCTTCTCGATGAACCCGTATAGCCCGGACTTCATCGCGTCTACCACGGAACCTTTGGTAGCGTGCCCGGTGATGACGATGCCGACGAGGTCGTTCTGCATCTCCTTCGCCTGGCGAAAGGTCTCCACCCCATCGATGCCCGGAAGAACCAGATCCACGAGAAGGAGATCAAACCGTTGCTGGCGGAACTTCTCCAGAGCCTCTTCGCCCGATGACGCGCCAACGGCGCTGAATCCCTGACTCTCGAGGAGACGCTTGCAGAGCTGGACAACCGATGGCTGGTCGTCAACGACGAGTATTGTTTCAGTGCGTACGGCCATGTTCGCTATAGTTTAACCTGTCCCGACGACGCTTTCAATAGGGGAGTCCCAGAATGCCACTTTTCCCGCCCTCCATCCGCAGCCTCCGGCTGAGATGTTAATCACGACTTGCACCCTCACGACCCAACCCCCTGCAAGCAGGCAATGGAGGTCGTGGATCCACTCACTCCGCTGGTATCCTATCCGCTCTCACTGCGGCAGCCTTGTCGGCAAGGTTTCTCCCTCCAACAATAAGCTGCTTCCCTCCGTGCAGCGCGACGGACTCAACCTTGCCGGCCTTCTGGCAGACATAGCCGATTTGGCCGTCGCAGATGACACCCGGAATTTTGACGGACTGGCCGCTGCGGTTAAGGATGACGAAGTGACTGCCGCCTTCCGCGTCAAAGAACTTCAGCGCCGTGCGCGCCGGCTCATCGAGCAAAACATTGACCTTGTCCGCCAGCGGCTTCGCATTACCCGGCGCATGGGGAAGCAATATCGCTGTGGAACTGAGCGGTTGTTGTGCTCTGAAGTCTTGTCGAAGCGTGTATTGTATCCGTAATGGGATGGGATTGGTTTTGTCGTCGCCGGATTCGTCAACAACCTCCACCGTCCCCTCCTTCTTCGGAAGGTAGTAGATCATCAGGTCACGGGGAGAATTGCGCCACCGCGTCAGCACTGCCGCATTCTTCCCCAACCCGCGCAGAGGGATCCATTCGCCGAGGTAGGTGTTGACCCAGTTCTCCCCAAAATCGGGTCCGACGTTGCGGGCGCGAAATAGTGATCCCCAACGCACCCTCAAGTCAATGTCCAGGGTAAGGGTGTCCTTGATAAGCAGACCGGCATTCTTGATGAAGACAATTTCCCGATCCAGCGTCGCGGGGTAGCCGTGGAACTTCTCCACTCTTATCCGACCGTAGCCCACCGGACCAAGGTCAAGAGCAGACACGTCTTTGACGAGGTTCTTCTCGCTCGGGATGTGGTACGGGGTGTTGTCATAGGGATAGCCTTCGTAGTCGATGAGCGTCGGCATATTGTGGTCTTCCATGCGCCGATCCATGTAACCCAGCGACATCAACAGAACGGATTGCCGATCCGCCAACGCGAGGAGAGTGGGGCGCCGGTTGTGGCTGTGGCCGGCGTCCTTGACGACGTCGACGATCAGCGATAGTGCGTTTCGGTCGGCGCTGCTCGTCATAACGATTTTGTCGGGAATCATTTCCTGCCCCAGATCGAGGAATTGCCGCGAACGCTCACGTTCCTCCTTGCTGCGCGTAGTAAGGTCATGTCGCTTCAGCAACACGACATCCTTATCACGCGGTTTCTCAGCGACGGCATCGTCAGCCAGTCCGTAGGCCTTGAGCAGCGACCACGCCGCGTGCTTACCTGTGTACCCCCAGCTCGTGATGCTCTCGATTCGGTTGGTAGCGTAGTCGTACAGTCCATGAGCGGCCCACTTGTAGCGCCCGTCTCTGTAGGCCGTCGCGCAGGCCTCGAAGACCCAGATCCAGTGTCCCCAACTCACATTCCAGCCACAACTGTCTGAGACATGGGGAAACGCTCCCATCGGAAAGACATAGTAGAGGTACCGCTCCATCATGCGCTTCACGCCGTCATCCTTCCAGAACTGCTTCTCGACGTTGCGGATAACGACCCAGTCCAGCAGATACTGGAACCACAAAGCATTGTAATGGTCGGTGCTTTCGTCGGTATCCCGGAACTGCCACCAGTAGGCCCACACTCCCTCGATGTACTTCCGCCACTCCTTCGCACCCGGCGCGTCGGGGATCAGCGACAGCAGACACTCCCCCATGAGCGCCGCCCCAAAGGAGCGGTTAAATGCGCCGTACTCCACTGCCTTGTCCGGAAAGGAAGGCACCGCCTTCAGTGCAATGTTCTTTACCCACTGTTGGTGTTCGGGGGTGTATGCCTGGGTTCCCTTCAGCCAATGATCTATCCAATAGAGGGTGCGGACATTGTCCCACCCAGGAACGGTGTTGCGTTTGTCTTCCTGTGGCTCAACGATCAGTCGGTGGGCGTGTTCGAGGCACTTCGCCGCCTTCTCTGCATACTCAACTTTCTTGTCGAGGTCATACATGCGCGCCAACCACACCGCGTGCTCCAGATGGAAGCCCATGTTGGGATAGGGTTTTGGTTGTTTGAGCCAGTAGTCGAGGCTCCCCAGCATCGCCTGGAAGAAGACGTCCGCCGTCTGACGGTACACCTCCCTGTTGACGGAGTCGAGGTGTTTGATCTCGATGTTGGCGGGCCATGGTTCAGCCCGCTTGATGAGTTCGGGGAGGTTGGCGGTGTACTCGGCCCGGGCAAGCCCCATGAACGGCAAGAGAATCGTGACCGTGACGATGACACAACCACCAAAACGCCGAGGAGCGGAAAACCGTACGAATGCAGTATACTGATTCTTCATCAGTCTCTCGCTTCTCCGTCTCGGCTCCTCCGCGATGGAGAGCAGGGGACTACTCAAACAGTGCTTGGATCTCATTTTCACCGAAGACCTCCTCCTCAACAATCGTCACCGTATCCACCCATGTCGTCACCTCTCCCTGCCAGAAGACCCGAAAGTCGACGTACCCAGCGTTCGGCCCCACGACAAACCGCAGTGGGATATCCTGGTACACACGCGGCTTCTCGAACTGATCCGATAAGATGATAGAGGCATTGATGTTGCCGCCCATCTGCGGGTTGATGTCGAGGGATACCACTAACTTTCCTTCCGGCTTCTCGCCAATCTTCAGCTTGTAGAGCGCCCGGTAAGCTCCCGGTGGAAAGCCCCGAAAGTAAATGCCTCCCGCCATATAGTCTTTCTTGTTGATAAAGCGAGGGTTTGCGATAACGGCGAACCCGGAAGGCGTAGTGTCGTCCGCGACGCGGCGGAAAGTGCTCTGCGAAAAGTAGCCGTCGCTGATGCTGAATGTCCACGACTTGCCTCCCTGTTTGGCATCCAACTCCCACGGACGCAAGCTCACCGCATCGATCCAGAAGACAGAGGGCAGTTTGCCTTCCTGTGCGCTGACGGGAAAGGTGAACCCCGCGGACGCCGCCGAGGCTGGAGCGGATACCACGCGAATCTCGCCTTCCCAGTTTGGCCGCGCGGCGTAGGAGAAACCGGAACCGACGCGTCCCATGTTCTTTCCCTCCGCGTCGAACCAGTCGATCAAGTACTGCGCGTTGACGCCGTCATAGCTCCCGGTGCGGCTGAAACCTTCCGAGCGGGTGTAGAGAACGCACAGATAATCCCTGCCACCTTCCACCGGGAACCTCTCACTTGTCAGCGTGACACCCCCATGTTTCGGGAGAGACAGCTGCGCCGATCTTGACCCGTCCCTATGGTGTGTCTCGTCGATGCTCATTCCCAGGCCTGCCTGAGCGGGGTCCTGCATCGACGACTTCCACCCCGTCATCCCCTCCTCAAAACTCCCGTTGGGGACGACGCTGGGAGAAAGCTGGTAGGCGCCTCCGATGCCCGTGACCACTGCCAGCAACACGGTTGCCGGAACAATACTCTGGATGCTCATGCTCAGTGTACTCCTTCCCCGTCTTCTGCTCGCATCCGGCGCGCAGTCAAACGACCACCACTTTCAGAGCGACTTCTGCTCCACCAACACGACGGGATTTTCGTGGCACAGCCGCGCGTTGGTGTTGCCGCTAACAAGGTCCTTGCCCGGCACGACAAACGACGTGGCGCTCTTGTTGGGGCCGTGCACGTCGATAAGCAGGATATAACAGGTGAAGCGACCGTCTGCTGAAGTGGCACGCAGGTAATCGTTCCCGAGTTTGGGGTCCGCAAAATGTGAGTCGGCGATCGTCTGCTTCCCTGTGTGAATAAGGGCGCCGCGGCAAACGTCGGTGAGAAACTGGCGGAACGTCTCCCAGCCCTCTTCGTATTGCCAGGGGGCATGAACGTAGCACACCGCTGGCAGGATGACGACAAGTCCTTTTCCGTAGGAGACGACGTGCAGGAACTGGTCGCTCCGGACAGCGTCCGGGCGTTTGATATCCACCTGCTGCACCCACCCCAGGTCCAGAGGGTACGATTCGGCCAATTTCAGACTCCCCCGCATCCACGCACTGGGGCGGTAGTCCACCGTGAGGCGGTCGGCCTTGTTGAGCAGTGACAGGTACCCTTCGTCGGCGAGGAAGTGTTTGGGGGGACGCACGGCAATCAGGACGCCTCCCTGCCGCACCCACTCCGGCAACACTTTGTGCCAGCCGTTCCAAGCGAGGACGAGATCGTATCTCCGCAGGTCGACCGAATCCTCCGCCCACGGCTCGCAGGTATCGAAGTTGGTGAAGCCGGTGATCCAATAGCAGGCGCTGGTCAGGGATGGCCCCAGTGTCCCTCCGTCCATGATCAGCACTTTCGGGTTGGAGCGGAACACCGGCAAGCCAATGAAGGGCCTCACGGAGTTCCGCACCGCGTTGAGCCACTCATCGTCCTTGTATTCAGAGTCGCCGAAAGTCGAAAGAATGTCGCAACCCGCCATGTAGCAGGCCGCTTGTTGTGGAAGCCGCAACTCCGCCGCCTTCTCCCGGTTCCCCCACACCATGCCCACTAACTCCTGCTCCGGACGCATCAGTGTGCGGAACTGCCGCAGGCTCTTGTAGACCGCGAGCGTATGTGAGTATGGATCGATGAACTGTCCGTCCAGTACCTTGCTCTGTGGAAGCAGCGCGGGTCCCATGTTGAACGCGTACACGCGCAGCCCGGGATACTTCCTGTGCGCGTGCTTCGCAAACTCGTTGTGTGCGCCGGCTTCCATCGTCTGCTGCACCCAGACCCGGTACCGCTCCATCTCCTGCGAACTCCAGATGGGGTAGTAGCGCATGTCCAACGCTGTCTGCTTGCGAAACAGATCATTGTACTTGCGGATGCTCAACACGTTGGGGCCGCTGATGCACCGATCCATGATCCAGTTGGGCGGGTTGTCCCAGACGGTTCCGTTGTCGTATCCGTCGTCATCGCGATCAGGGCGTCCCGGCATGTCAACGTCCCAGCCAAACTGCATCCCCGTTTCCTCCATCAGGTGAACGGCGTACAGGTTCTCACGACCGAAATAGTCGATCATCACGTCGGTCGCGCTGGCGAAGAACTCCTCGCGCACGACAGAATCGAGCGCAATGTTGGGGAAGTTGTACCGCTCCCACGAGAACGGCGGCCCCATGCCAAACCATATTTGCAGGACGATCTTCTTCCCTGCCTTCACCAACTGACGAACGCGCTCTTGTGTTTGCTCATCCTTGAAGTCAGGCGAGCACGCCAACTGAATCCCAACGTACTCGGTCTCCCTGCTGTTGAGCAGCCGCTGGTATTGATCTTCCGGCATGGAGAGTTTGTAGGGGTAGATCATCCACCCGACCCGAGGGGCGGCGAACGCGGGCGCCATCAGCAGAAGAACTGTGATGAGGGTGAAGATACCGCGCATCATCTCGCGTCCCTCCTCTCCACTGCGCCCAAAGCCATGTCCGGACGGGTGAGCGTCTTGTAGATGGACAGCGGCGCGCGCCCTTCCTGATCGTCATTGAACCCCACGACCCAGAAGCGCTGATGGGTGCGTTGTCCGGGGGAAAGATTTTTCCACTGCTGGTTGAAGCGGAAGTACGCGTGCGTGCGCCAATAGAAATTGGGGATTCGCTGCTCACCGTCAAGGGAGGCACCGGAGTCGAGGACGACCGCGTAGCCCGTCTTCAGCCGTGTGGAGTAGGCTGCCATCCACGGGTCGAAGCCGCTGTCACTGAAAACCACTTTCCCCTTTTCTGCTTCAGCAGCTTGCTCCGCGGTAGGCTGGAAAACCTTCAGAGCGTCCTTCTCACTGTACCAGAACCGATCTCCCCGATCGCTGCCCAAAACGAAGGGATGCCCGAAATTCATTTCGAGCAACGCAACCAGGCTCCGAGCCTGGATGGATTCCTCAAAAAGGACGCACGCGCCGCGGTCGTACAACCACACACGATGCTCCACATTGACTTTGGCATTCGCGTCCTTACCGGTGGCAACCGTGGCCTCTGTCAACTGCGTTCGAGCGCCCACGCGCACCGGACCGCGCGCAACTGCTTCAGGACGTTCCCATCGCGCCCCGTCCGCGGAGGGACTGCATGCGACCGCTCCCAGCGGAAAGATGGAGGTCCACGATCCGTTGATGTTGAGGGCAGCGTGCCGATTCAGCTCCATCAGCGTTAACGCGCCTGCTCCCCAGTTGTGAATTTCATTCTTCGTGGGGTCTTCACCTCGCGCGGGTCCACGCATCCCCAGGCGACATCGATCGTTCCAGAGCTGAATGTCGTGGTGGAGGTGCGCTGGCTCCATGGCGTCGCCAATGAACAGGGAGGTTTCATATTTCCCTGGGGGAAGTGGGGAGGCGTTCCAGTAAATCCAATGCACAGCCGGGCCGGGCGCCGGGATGTCAACCTGAAACACCAGCTCATCGTTGTCATCGAGTTGGTGATTGGGGTTAGCGGCAACGGACGCGCCTCCATCGAACTCATCCGACTGACTGGTAATCTCGCCTTTTGGCCCGATGACGCGCGAGGACGCCATGGAGAACGGTTCACCGCCCGTGAGTTTCTTCAGTTGCGCGCCGGTGATCGTGACTGGAACAGCGGTTATCGCCGCTCCCGCGCTCTTGAAGGTCACGGAACACCGCCGATCCCACCGCGCATCCCACCACTTCGTCGCGTCGGCGTGAAGCTTCACAACACCCGCGCAGATGAGCAAGCAAAAAGCAACAGTCAGCATCATATTCTTCATAGCGACCCCATTCTATCCCAAATCGGTCTCCGTCAACAGGTGCCATGGATAAACGCGCCTGCGTGCAGCAACCATCCGGAGTACATCTGAAAGGCGGGACAGCGGGCGCGTGCGCAGAGGGAGCGTTGCCTGAAACTGCTCCGGGTGATAGAATCTTCCCCGGTGCGCAGTGAGCCACTTGCAGAAATCCGCGTGTGACAGGCGCAACTCCACGGGAATTTTGCAGGTGGCTCATGCGCTTTGAGGGAGCGACGTCGACAAAACCTATGACGACGATGGGACGGTCTACATCTGTGGGAGAAGCACAAACGAGGAGAGTTCGGTGTTGGCAGGAACGATATCTGCCGTGGCTTGCATTTTTGGTTTTGATTGCGCAAGTAACGGGCGACGCTCATCGCGTCGTTCAAGTGGAGGCGTCGCTCGATCGGCAGTCAATGCCTCTCGATCGGACGGCGTGGCTCACCATCACCGTCCGCTGGGACGGCGCCACGGACGCCGTTGAGGTGGTTTCGGCTCCCGAGCCGAAGTGCCGCAACGCCGCGGTGGTCTCCAGCCGCACGTCGGATGAGATTTCAGCCAGCGGGGAGAGCCAGCAGTCTCTCCGACGCTACCAGTATCGTCTCAAGCCCGACACCCTCGGCATGGCGTACGTGGAACCGGCTTCAGTCGTGTATCGCTCTAAGGGAGAGCCCTCCACACACACACTTACTACTAACCGTTTGAGTCTCAAGGTTCTGCCAGGAGAAGAAGAGGGGACGCCCATGGCTGTACGCGTGAGCGTTCTCATCCTCGCCACCTGCGCGCTGGCGGGTCTGGTTATCTACGTGGTCAGGAGCCGCGTAGTAGCGGGAGAGAGGGAGGAAGAAGAAGAAGAGGAGAACGCTTCCTCACAACGAGAGGTGTGCCGTCAGTGGCAGGAACTGGAGCAGGCCGCGGGAACTCGTGAGGCTGAACGGACGCTCTTTCCTCAGTCGCTGCAGTTAATCCGCGGCATGGTCGCCGTCGAACACAGCACACCATGGAAGACAGCCTCGCCGGAGGAACTTGCGAGAGAGCTTCTGCATCGCGGTGTACCGGAGGATACAGTGGAGAGCTTGCGCCGTGCGCTGTTTCTCGGAGATCGTGTGAAGTTTGCCAATTACGAACCAACCCACGACGAACTGACGGAGGCGTGGAGGGCCCTGAGGAAGACGGGGAGTTACCTGGTCGTCAGGATGACAAAGGAGGATGAACCGGAGAATGGGTGAAGGACAGGAGAAAAAGGCGTTTGCTGATATTGAGGCGCTGCACCAACGCATCAATACTGAGAGTGCGTTCGTGGAGGACATCACGGGTGAGGTGGGCAAGGTCATCGTCGGGCAGACCTACATGATCGAGCGTCTGCTCGTGGGATTGCTGGCAGATGGGCACATATTGTTGGAGGGGGTGCCGGGGCTGGCGAAGACGCTTACGGTGAAGACTCTCTCCGACTGCATCCAGACAGAGTTCCAACGTCTGCAATTTACTCCGGATCTTCTCCCAGGCGACCTGATCGGGACGATGATCTACAATGACCGCGAGGCGACCTTTGAGCCGCGTAAAGGTCCCATCTTCTCGAACCTGATCCTCGCCGATGAGATCAACCGCGCTCCCGCAAAGGTGCAGAGCGCGCTGCTGGAGGCGATGCAGGAGCGACAAGTTACCATCGGCGACAAAACTTACCCGCTGGATGATCCCTTCCTCGTGCTGGCGACGCAGAACCCCATCGAGCAGGAAGGCACCTATCCGCTGCCGGAGGCCCAGGTGGACCGCTTCATGTTGAAGCTGCATGTGGGCTACCCGAGCCGCGACGACGAGAAGGAGATTCTTCGCCGCATGACGAAGGAGGAACAGCCACACGCACAGAAGGTCGTTTCACCCGCCGATATTCTCCGCGCCCGCAAGACCGTTCGAGAGGTCTACATGGATGAGAAGATTGAGAACTACATCCTCGACATTGTGTTCGCCACCCGTAAGCCGGAGAGTTTCGGGTTCGAGGATCTGAAGAATGCGATCGAGTGGGGCGCGTCGCCCCGGGCAAGCATCTACCTCACGTTGGCGAGCAAGGCGTTCGCGTTCCTTCGTCGTCGGGGCTACGTGACGCCGGAGGATGTGCGCTCCATCGCTCCCGATGTGCTGCGTCATCGAATCATCCTGACCTACGAGGCCGAGGCGGAAGAACTCACCTCCGAGCAGGTACTGCGCAAGATTCTGGACACCCTCGAAGTGCCCTGAATCAATCGCTGGGGTAACGGGGCAATGGGGTGATGGCATCGTGATCCTCCGTGAGATCGCCACCCCGTTTCAATCCCTCAACACCTCACGACTCCAACATTGAAAGCCCATGATTACACAGGAAATTCTGAAGAAAGTCCGGCGGATAGAAATTCGCACGAGCAAGTTCGTGAACGACATATTCGCGGGCGAGTACGAGAGCGTGTTCAAAGGGCACGGACTGGAATTTGCGGAGGTGCGCGAGTATCAGCCGGGCGACGACGTGCGAACGATCGACTGGAAAGTGACCGCGCGCATGCGGCGACCTTATGTCCGCAAGTACCAGGAAGAGCGCGAGTTGACCGTCATGCTCGTCGTGGACGCCAGCCGGTCGGTAGACTTCGGGTTTGCTCAGATGAAGCGGGATGTGGCAACGGAAATCTGCGCGCTGCTCGCGTTCTCTGCCATCAAGAACAATGACAAAGTCGGCCTGATCGTCTTCACAAACCGAGTCGAGAAGTTCGTGCCACCAAGGAAAGGGCGAAAGCATGTTCTGCGAGTAATTCGCGACCTCCTGGAGTTCTCTCCGGAGGAAACACGTACCAACATTGCGGGCGCGCTGGAATATCTCAACAGAGTGGTTCGTCGCCACGCCGTCGTCTTCCTGGTATCTGATTTCAGCGCGACCGGCTTTGAGAAGGATTTGCGCGTCTCGCACCGCCGGCATGATGTGATTGCTCTCACCATTCAGGACCCGGCAGAGCGTTCGCTGCCGGAACTCAACTGCTTCATTGAATGGGAAGACGCGGAAACGGGCGAGGTTTTCGTGGCCGACACTGCCGATCCGGAGGTTCGCCAGCGTTTCGACATCAACGTGGGAACGAGGGAACGCGAACGTCAGCGTCTGTTCCGCTCCATGCATGTTGACTACATTGACATCACCACCGGACAGTCGTATCTCGAACCGCTGGTGCGGTTCTTCCGGGAGAGAGCGCGCAGGTTCAGGTAACCTGTGTTCAGTTTTCAGTGTTCGGCGTCCAGGTTGTTGTATCAGTGCCAGGAGTAATGAGAAATGAGCTTACCTGCTGCCAAGCCCTCCAAACCCATCATCATGCTGCTGTCCTTGAGTGTGTTCCTCGGGATCGTGCTTCTGCTCATATTCAGCCTTTCGCCTCAACAGGATAACACGATTCGGGAAGTTGAAGAATACGCCGACATCTTGATGAACCGGGAGCTTTTCCCGCAAGCGGTGGACGCATACAGGGAGGCGTTGCAGCGTCCCGGTCTGTCGCGCGTGGAGCGCGCGCGGCTCAATCACATCATGGCGACCATCTACCTCGATCACCTGAAGGACTATGCCAACGCTCTGGCGCGCTACGAAAAGGTAAAGCAACTCGCCCCGAAGTCTACGCTGGGCAACGATGCCGAGAAGAAGATCATCCAGTGTCTCGAAGGTCTCGGCAGGCCGCTGGACGCGCAGGTGGAGATGGAAGAGTCGGTCGCGCTCAAGCCGGGCGAGTCGCACAAGGGGCGCGGACCTTTGGTGGCGAAAATAGGGAACCGTGAGATCACGCTGGGCGAGATTGAGGACCGGATCAGCCAGTTCCCTCCTGCTCTCAGGAACCAGTTCTCGAAACCTGAGGCTAAACTCAAGTTTCTGCAGGAGTATGTCGTCACCCAACTACTTGCCGCCGCCGCCAAACGGAAGGGGTATGACACCGACCCGGAGGTCAACCGTGCGGCGGAGGAAACAAAGAAAGGCCTCATGGTGCAGAAACTGCTGGAAGATCAGATCGCGTCAAAGGTGGCGCCCACCGAACAGGAGTTGCGGAGCTACTACAGCGTCCACAAACAGAGGTACGTCGTGACCAAGGACGGGAAGACCATCGGCACCAAATCGTTCGACATGGCGAAACCCGAAGTGCAGCAGGATCTCCTTCGAGAGAAAGATCAGAGCCAGTATCAACAGTTGATTCAGGAGCAACTCAAAGCGCAGGATGTGAAGATTTTCTCCGAACAGGTTGCGCCGGCGAGCACACAGTGACCAGAGTGGATAGAGTGAACCGCAAAACACTACGTAGGATGGCTGCACCCAGTGGCTCTCGATTGATTCAAGGCATGGCAGGCTTTGCCTGGGTGTTTCTCATTCCTGTGGTGGTCAACGCCCAACCGCCTCGTCGACCGTCGCAGTCCACCGCTCCTCAGACGCCAGCTCCGCATCCGAGCGAACCATCCGCCCCCGAGAAATCGGGGTTTCCGCTCCGCTCCAACATCCGCCCCCGAGGAATCGGGGTTCCCGCTCCGCTTCAACATCCGCCCTCCGCCGAGGGAGTGACGCTGCGGACTTCCATCGGCAAGACGCGTGTGACCATCGGCGATCCAATTCGTTACACCCTGACCGTTGAGGCGGACCCGGGAGTGAACATTGTTCTCCCCAACCTGGGCGCCAATCTCGGAGCGTTTGAGATTCGGGATTACGACGTGCAGCGCTCGAAGGTCGGGAAACAACAACGCTGGACAGCCATCTTCACTGTGGCGACCTACGATACCGGGAAGTTCAATATCCCTTCGGTAGAAGTTGCATACGAGGCGAACGGGAAAGTTGGTTCGCTCGCATCGCAGCCGGTGGAGGTCACGGTGGAGAGTGTGAAGCCGGGCGAGCAGGCGGATATCAGGGACATCAAACCTCCCGCCATGGTGAAACTGACGGCGTGGGACTTTCGCTGGCTGATCGCCACAGTCGTTGCCGTCCTCGCAGTGGTCATCGCCTTGTGGTGGTTCCTGCACCGACGCAACCGTGAAGCAACAGCACCTTTCGCCCTCAGTGAACCGCCGGTGCCGACCGACCGGGAGGCCCTGAACGCGCTGAGCGATCTGGAGCGATCCGACCTGCTGGCAGCGGGAAAGGTCAAAGAGTTCTATACTCAGCTCTCGGAAATCCTGAGGCGCTACATCGAGCGTCAGTTCGAGATTCCCGCTCTGGAGTCCACGACCCGCGAAGTGATGGCAAACATGGGGCAGTCCGACTTCGACGCTGAGGAAGTCATTCTCGTTGAGGCGTTGCTGAACATGAGCGATCTTGTCAAATTTGCGAAACTTGTTCCACCCCCGGAGCGTGGCGCGCAGAACATTGAGAAGGTTCGGCGTCTGGTGGTCAACAGCGCGCAGCGCGCGGCATCGATAAGTCTGGAAGGGGAGATTGGCGCGGAGACTCTGGAGGCGAAGGAGGAGACGGCACATGCGGTTGGCTGATCCGCTACTCGGCTGCATCGCGTTGGCGGTCGTGGCGGCGGTCTGGGAACTCGGCCGTTATCGTTCGGCACGCGGCGCGACCTTGCGCTTCTCAGACCTTTCCACGATGAAGGGCTCCTCTCCACATGCGTGGAGAAGGCGCCGGTCCCTGGGGCTGTTTCGACTGGGCACTTTGGTTCTGCTCGCCATCGCCGTGGCGCGGCCGCAATCGGAGAAACGACTCGACGAAATCGTTACCGAGGGAATTGACATCATGCTCGCCCTCGACATCTCGGGTAGCATGAAAGCCGAGGACTTCAAGCCCAAGAATCGCGTCACGGTGGCGAAGCAGGTGGTTGCCAACTTCGTCAAAGGGCTGCACAACGATCGTGTGGGGCTCGTGGTATTCTCTGCGCAGAGCTTCACGCAGTGTCCGCTGACACTCGACTACGGCGTACTGCTCAACTTCTTGAGCAAGGTGGACATCGGACTCATTGAGGACGGTACCGCCATCGGCAACGCACTGGCCACCTGCGTGGACCGCCTGAAGGACTCGTCGGCGAAAAGCAAGGTTGTTGTCCTGCTCACCGATGGCGAAAACAACGCCGGGATGATTGACCCATTGACGGCCGCGCAGGCCGCCCAAGCCTTCGACATCCGCATCTACACGATCGGCGTGGGGAAACCCGAAGGCACGCCAATGGTCTACGATGATCCGATATGGGGGAGGCAGTACCGGAGGGACGCCTACGGCAACCTTCTGCTTGTGAAAGTGGACGAAAGGAGCCTCAAGGAGATCTCATCCGCGACGAACGGCAAGTACTTCCTTGCCACCGACAAGTCGGCATTGGAGAAAATCTACCGAGAGATTTGGAGGATGGAAAAGACGCGCTTCAAGACAAAGGAGTATCAAAAATACCGTGAGTTGTTTCCCGCATTTCTCTTACCTGCGCTGCTGCTGCTCGCGGGTGAGTTCATTTTGAGCCAGACGCTGTGGCTGAAGCTGCCATGATTCGTTTTGCCAACCATTCCATGCTGGTCTTCCTCTGGGCTGTCATCGCAATGATCGTCGCCGTCATGTACGGCTTGCGGCGGCGACGAACGATCCTGTCGGCACTCGGCGACCTCGAAGTCGTTCAGCGGATGGCCGGCTCACTGAGCGCCCGACGACGCCGAGCGAAAACTGCCTTGCCGATTGTCGCCGCGCTGTTGATGGTTCTGGCGATGGCGCGCCCGCAAATGGGGACACGTCTCGAAACCGTGAAACGCAAGGGGGTTGACCTCATTCTCGCCATCGATGTCTCTAACTCGATGCTGGCTCAAGACCTGAAACCGAGTCGTCTGGAGGTTGCGAAACGGGAAGTCACGGCGCTGCTGGATCGTTTGCAGGGAGACCGCGTCGGTCTGATTGCTTTTGCAGGGAGCGCGTTTGTCGAGTGCCCGCTCACTCTCGACTACGGCGCGGCGCGGCTGTTCCTCGATCAGATTGACCCTTCCCTGATCCCGCGTCCGGGCACTGCCATCGGTGAAGCCATCCGCACCGCGACGAAGGCATTTTCCCAACAGGAAAGAAAATACAAGGCGCTGATTATTGTGACTGACGGGGAGGATCACGATACCAAGCCCGTCGAGGCAGCGAAGGAGTCCGCCAAGCAGGGAGTGCACATCTACACCATCGGCGTCGGGTCGGCGGACGGAGAACCAGTGCCCGTGTATGGTGACCGGGGCAATTCCGCTGGCTACAAGAAAGACCGCGACGGAAACGTTGTCCTTAGCAAACTCGACGAAACGACCTTGCAGAAGATTGCGCTGACAACCAACGGCAAGTATCATCATGCCACCTCTGCCCAACTGGAGCTGGATCGAATCTACCGTGATATCTCGAAGCTGGAAGAAAAGACCTTGCTGACGCGCAAATACTCGCACTACGAAGACCGATTCCAATGGCTGGCGCTGGCGGCGCTGGCGATGCTGATTCTGGAAGGTCTCCTGACCGACAGGAAACCGCAAGGGGTGAAGAACTCATGAAGCTCATTCCCGCGTTGGCCCTCATTGCGTGGTTGCCGTCGCTTTCGTGGTTGGGTGGAGGGCGAGTCGGATCCTATCTGGCGACGGTTGACGGGAACCAGTCATACACGAAGAAGGACTATGCGGGCGCCTTGAAGCATTACCGCGCTGCGCAGCGGCAGGACCCAACCGGCGGCGTGCCACAGTACAACCTCGGCACGGTCCTTTACCAGCAGCGAAAGTATGACAAAGCCATTAAGTCCTTTGAGCAGGCGCTGAACTCGGATGACGCGTCACTCCAGGCACGCGCACACTACAATATCGGCAACTGCCACTTCCGTGCCAACGATCTGGTCAAGGCGATTGAGTCTTACAAGAAGAGCCTCCAATTGGACCCCAACGACTCCGACACGAAATTCAACCTTGAATTGGCGCGACGCAAGCTGAAGGAGCAGGCGCAGAAGCAACAGAAGAAGCGGAAGCCGCAGCCTCAACAGAGGCAGCAGCAGACTTCTCAGGCGCAGAAGCAGAAACAGAATCAACAGCAGAAACCGAAGGCCGACGAAGAGAAAGCTGCGAAGGAGCAGAAGACAAAGCAGGGAAAACAACCGAACCAGCAGAAACCCGCGATGTCGCCGGAAGACGCCCGCCGACTGTTGCAGGCCATCGCCCAGCAGGAAAAGGACGCCCGCAAGAAGGCAACTCGGCAGATGCAGATGCCGGGAGAATACCCGGTGGAGAAGGACTGGTGATGAGTCGCAGTCATATTCAGCCTTCCAGTAGGGACTGGAAGGCTGAATACCGCCTTCTTGGACACACTCTGTGCTTGCTCGCCCTCGCCGCGCCTCTGCGCGCCGAACCATCCGTCAGTCTCTCCGTGGATGCTGACCGTGTAGGGCTGAACGATTCCTTCAGTCTCACCGTCGGCATGTCGGGTGGCGATGCCGACAACGTCAAGGTTAGCGGGATTCAGAGCTTCAACGTTCTCGGAACCACTTCAGGCAACAGCATCAGCATCGTCAATGGACGCATGTCGTCGTCGGTGCAGCGCACATATACGCTAAGCCCCAAACGCACCGGCAGCTTTACTCTCGGCCCGGCCACCCTCCGCACTGGAGGGAAAGTGTACCGATCGGAGTCTGCTCAGGTGACGGTCGTGTCCGGGAGCGGCCAAAACCCCGCTCCTGCGCAGCGCTCCCCGGCGTGGCCGTTCCCCGCGGAGGGTGCGGGAACGCCCTCCGCGGGGAACGTGAAAGTGAAGTTAGTCGCCTCTCCGCAGAAGGTTTACGTCAATCAACAGATTACCCTTACGTTCTACCTCTACCATCAGGGCGGTCTGTCAGACGTGAGCTACTCACCGCCACAGACGGTGGGCTTCGTGGCGCAGAAGCTCAAGCAGCCCACCGCCTCACGCACCACGGTCAACGGCCAGACCTATATCGTGGAGCAGGTACCGACAGCCATGTTTGCGGTGAAGCCAGGCAAGTTCACCCTCGGTCCTGCCAGTCTGACCTACTCATCAGGGTTCTTTGACCAACCTCGGACGGTCAGCGCCAACCCCGTCACCGTTGTCGTGTCCAATCTGCCTGTGTCGGGCAGACCAGTCAACTTCGATGGAGCTGTCGGCAGCTTCAGAATCACAGCGTCTCTCGACAAGGTGGAGGTGAAGCGAGACGAGGCCGCCACCCTGACCGCAACCGTCACAGGAACCGGTAACATCTCCTCCATCCGCAAGTTAACGATTCCCACTCCGCCGAGCTTTCGAGTTTTCGAGTCCTCGCAGAAGGAGTTGACGTCGGTGCAAGGGACGACCGTTACCGGATCGAAGACGTTCGAGTACGTGCTCGTTCCAGACAAAGAAGGGAAATACGCGTTGGGTTCCGTGTCGTTGCCAATATTCAATCCGGCGACTAGGCAGTACCTCGTGGCGAAGAGTCAGCCTCTCGCGCTGAATGTCTTGCCGGGGGCACCAACGTCAAACTCGACCAACCTTCCGGGGCTTACCGGGCCGCAACCGACCCGCCTGCTGCGAGAAGACATTCGCTACATCAAAGGTGATCGCGCATCGCTTGCCGTGAGGACTCCTCCTCGGTATCAAAGCCCCTGGTATTTCGGGCTCCACCTCGCAGGTTTGTTCCTTCTCGCGGGAGTTAGAGTGTATCGTCGGCGCGTCGAACGCTTCCGGGTGGATGAAGCCCTACAACGCACCGTGCGAGGCTCACAGGCGGCGAGGAAGTGGCTGCGCGAGGCGGAATCCCGCAGCAAGACCGGATCGGCAGAGGAGTTCTATGCCGCCCTCTCGCGAGCGCTGATCGAGTACCTCGCCGCGCGGTTAAACGTCCCCGCCGCAGCGCTGTCGGCGGACTCCGTCCCCGGGCACCTTGCCGCGGCATCGATCCTTGCCGACACCGTCGCCAAGGTGGTGGACTGTTTGGGGCGCGCCGAATTTGCCCGTTTCGCCCCCGCCGCGGTCGGTGAGGACGACAAGCTGGCGTACCTCCAGCGCGCCCGCGAAGCGATCAACGAATTGGAGCAGGTGTTTCGGAATGCAACATAGGAAAATCTGCAATCTCGGAGCCGCCCTGTGTTGCTGCTTGCTGCTGGCGGGTTGTCACTCCAATAGCCCCGTCGCTGCGCGTTACTACAACGAGGGAAACAGCCTGTTCGCCAAAGCGAACTTCAGAGCAGCCATTGAAAAATACGAGGAGGCGGTGACAGCAGGGGCTGCCGATGGCGAGTTGTTCTACAACCTCGGCACCGCCCATTTCCAGTCCGGCGACTTGGGGAAGGCGATTCTATGGTATCTGCGAACGCAACGGCTTGCGCCGCGAGATCCAGACTTGAGGGACAATCTGAACAAGGTCCGAAATGGCAGAAAAGATTCCCTGCCGGGGGTAAAAAGAAGCAGACTGAACGTGTGGTGGACCTGGAGCTTGCAGCGTATCACCCTCAACGAAACGCTCGGCGTGGAGTTGAGCGCATTTCTATTGGCTATCGGCATCCTGCTCCTCCGGACACTGTGTCCACGTCTCTTCTCGGGGAGACGCACCCACCTCGTCATTGCCCTCATTGCCGTGGTGTGGGTCGTGACCACGGTGTTTGCCATCTCCCGGGTTAGTTTCGATCTTCGCGAGAATCCGGGCGTCATCACCGTCGCCGAAACGAAAGGCCGCAACGGCCCCGGCGAGCAGTTCCCCGTCGCCTTCACAATCCACGAAGGACTGGAAGTCCAGTCAAAACGAAAGCAAGGAACCTGGCGGCAGGTCCGATTGTCGAACGGTTGGACGGGCTGGGTCAAGCAGGATGCTGTGGAGTCGGTGGATCTCTGATGTCCGGGAAATATGGGGGGCACAACTCCCCCTACAGGTTGTGCGACCTGCATGGGAAGAGGGCAAGGGGTGAGGGGGTGTTTTCACCCGTAACGAGTATAAGTGCATAAGCATTTAGCAATATAAGGACGGTAGTTTGGAAAATTCCGGTGGGCACCAAATGTAGGAGGCGTCGCCAGACATCGGACTCACAGAGTTCGCCGTCTGGAGACGCCTCCTACCCACCAGAACCGCAAATTTGCCAAACGACAGAACAAGGAGTAATTGAATGTTGGCTTACATTGGTACGGGCAATGACGAGAAGGGCAAGGGAATCCATCTGTGTGAGTTCGACCCGGAAACGGGGGGACTGACCAACACGGGCCACGTTGTTGAGGACAGGCGACCGGCCTTTATTGCGTTGCATCCATACAAGCAGTTCCTATATTCGACCAGCCAGGTGCAAGGCGCGGAAGGCAAACCAACGGGAGGCGTGAGCGCGTATGCCATCAACCCCGCCGATGGACACCTGACCTTTCTCAATCGGCAGGCTTCGCGAGGCGAGGGACCTTGTCATCTCACGGTGGATGCATCGGGTCGGTATGTGCTGGTCGCTAACTACAGCAGCGGCAGCGTCGCCCTGTTGCCGCTTGCCGCAGAGGGCAGTCTGGAGGAGGCAACCGACTTCGATCAGCATGAAGGGGCCAGCGTAGATGAGAAGCGCCAGCAGGGTCCGTACGCCCACTCCATCTTTCCTGATCCCACCAACCGGTTTGCTCTCTCCTGCGACCTGGGCATCGACAAGGTGTTGGTCTACAAGCTGGACTTGGAGAATGGGAAGTTGATTTCCGGAGAACAACCGTGGGCGAGCATGAAGCCCGGCGCGGGGCCGCGGCATCTCGACTTCCATCCCAACGGCAAAATCATCTACGTCATCAACGAACTGAACAACACCGTCACCGGTTTCCGCTGGGACGCGAGGGAAGGGACGCTCGAGGAATTCCAGCATGCCTCCACGCTGCCGAAGGGTTATACTGAAACCACCTACTGCGCCGATATCCACGTCCACCCGAATGGGAAGTTCCTCTTCGGGACCAATCGCGGGCATAACAGCATTGCTGTCTTCAGAATGAACGATGCTTCCGGTGAGCTTGACCTTACCGGTCTGGAGCCGTGCGGGGGGGACTTCCCGTGGAATTTCACCCTCGACCCCGGCGGGAGGTGGATGATCGTGGCCAATCAACGATCAAACAACCTCGTCGTCTTTGCTGTTGATCCTGAGACCGGAAGTCTCGCCCACACGGCAGAACTCACCGGTATCTCCAGCCCGAGGTGTGTGAAGTTAGTGGCGCTCCCATGCTGACGACACATGACCGTTCTCACCCCCAATCTCTTCCTGTTGGCAACCTGATAGATCTCACCATCGACGCGATCTCCTATGGCGGCGACGGGGTGGCGCGCCATGATGGACGGGTTGTCTTCGTGCCGTTTGCCGCTCCGGGCGACCGAGTCCGGGCGCGTATTACGGAAACGCAGCAGCGCTTTTCCAGGGCGGAGTTGACGGAGATTCGTGACGCGTCTGCGTCACGGGTCGAGCCGCCCTGTCCGCACTTTGGGGTTTGCGGTGGCTGCCAACTCCAGCACCTCTCTTACGACGCGCAACTGAAAACCAAGAGACAGTTTGTCGAAGACGCACTCACGCGGATAGGAAGGATCCCCGATCCCGGAGTCGACGCGACCCTTCCCGCCCCGGCGGAATGGAATTACCGTCATCAGATACAGGTGATGACCGAAGTGGTGCAGGGCAACGTGATCACAGGGTTCCGTTGCGCCGGGAGCCATCGGCTGGTCGACATCGAGTCCTGCCCCATCGCGCATTCTACTATGAATCAGGCGCTATCGGGATTTCACGAGTGGGCCGTGGATCATTTGCAAGCGATCTGCAAGCCGAAGGACAGGACCGGGTGGCTGAGGGGCATGGAAGCGCGGTGTAGCCACGACGGCGCGCAGGTCACCGTCTGCCTCCTCGCTTCGAGGTTCCATGGACGTGATATGCGCGCACTGGTGGACGCCGTCCGCCGCCGAACGGGAACTCCTGTCGGCGCGTTCTTCCGCACCGGCGAACGTCGCAAAGACCAACCTCTCGTCCCCTCGAAGCGGATCGACGGGGCAAGTTGTCTGACAGCCGACATCGACGGGTCCATGCTGCGGTTTTCTGCCGATTCCTTCATGCAGGCGAACCTTCGGGCAACGGCTTCTTTGATGAACGTCGTCCGGGAACGGGCGGGAATCCGGGATGGGATGACCGTGGTCGATCTTTACTCGGGAACAGGGCTGTTTGCGGCTGTCGCGGTGCAGGCGGGGGCCCGCGTTTATACTGTCGAGAACAGTCCCGCGGCGGTGGAGGATGCGCGCGTAAACCTTCCGGAAGAGGTAACCGTCCTCCACACCCCAGCGACCCGAGGGCTGCAACTCCTTCGGGAGCGCGGGATTAGTCCCGATGTGGTCATCCTCGACCCGCCACGCGCAGGCTGCGACTCCAGTAGTCTGAAGGCTCTTACCGCAATCTCGCCTCGAAGGATGGTGTACGTCAGTTGCGATCCCGCCACTCAGGCCAGAGATGTCCGCCTTCTCGTTGAGGCAGGATACCAACTCAAGTCCGTTCAACCCATCGATCTGTTCCCGCAGACGTACCATGTGGAAACGGTGGTGGCTATCGAGCCGCGTCCGTAGACCCGGCAGAGGTTCAGGTGAAGCCCGGAGGGCGCGATACGGAGAGCGACGCAACAATCGTTGCATCGCTTCGGACTCTGTGAGTCCGCCTTCAGACTCACAGAGTCAGCCTTCACCGCATGCGGCCGTGACTAAGCAGACAATCGACGCTCACTGGTGGATATAGGGGTTGAAGCTAATCGCTCCGGCCCGAATTCCACCAATCAAACTCCCTTTATTGGTCCACTTCACGTGACTGTCAAGGTACAGCATGTTGAAGCCGTCGCTATGCCTATATACGCGGCAGACAGCCACGGACGATAACTGGTAGCCGTCTCGAGAGCCGTATCGCTGGGCGTGTACCAGTAAGAGTAATACGCGTCCGAATCCCACGCGAAGACATACTTCGACGGCTGGCTCAGCGTCGCGATGGAGTTGAAGCCAAACTGCTCAAAGGTCATGTTCGCGCAGTAACTCAGAGTGGTCGTGTTCCAGGGAGTAGCCATTGCCGCGCTACTGTCACTGGGACAGACAAACACCTGATAGTTTTTGATATACGGCTGGAGGTTGTCGTACCAACCGAGAGGGTCGGTTCGGGTAGCCGATCCCCCTCCCCCGGGTGCATACCAGTAACTGGTTCCCAGGGGCAGGTTCTCATCGTAGTCCTGAATGTACATGTTCAGTCCCAGCCCAATCTGCTTCAAGTTACTCTGGCAGCTTGCCGTTCTCGCCTTCTCTCTCGCCCGTGCGAATACTGGAAACAGAATCGCCGCCAGTATCGCGATAATCGCAATCACCACCAACAACTCAATAAGGGTGAACCCCCTCCTCCGTGTGAACATATTGGCACTTCCTTTCGTTTCATCCAGATACTGAGGCACGTCATCTAATCACATGGTCAACCGTTCGTAGAACGTGAGCAAATCACCTCCCTTGGGGACGCGGACGAGAACGACTTGCTGCCCCGCCTCCCCCGATGCCAACACCATCCTATCCCCCGCTTATTGAGCGGGCTCTGCGAGTCCGATCTGATGCCCATTCCCTTGACTCCGCAAGAAGCCATGACACCGCTGTGCTTCAGCGAGTAGTGGCTCACATAACTGGGCGGACTCTGCGAGTCCGAGCAGATGGCGCTTACTCTACCAGACGCCGGAGAAGGTCTGCACTGGCGGATGGATGGAGTAGTAGGCGCTGTTTGCAGCGGCCCATCCGCCCCCAATGTCTCCAGTCTCGAACTTCAGCCATTTGACGTGTCCATCCACAAACGCGACATTCCCTCCGTCGTTGTGCGGCTTGGCGCACGCATAGTACTGGCCGGAGAGTACGTACATGGGGCCGCCCCCGCCGCCTTCTTCAGTGAGTAGGAGGCTCTCTGCCGGCTTGGCAAACTGCGAAAGTGGCACCGAGACGTTCAGATAGCCGACAACTGCGCCGCTGGCATTGAAGGCGTTTGCGGGCATGCCGTAGTTGATTCCGCTATTGTTGTAAGGGTTGCTCGGGCATTTATAGACCTGGACATTCTTGACATAGGGGTAGATCATCCACGCCCACGAATACCAGTAACCGTAACCCGACTGCCAGTCCCAATCGTTGAGCGGCGGAGACTGGGGTTCATTGAAATAGGTGCTGCCTGTACCGGGGTTGACGAGGGACAGCGGCGCTCCCCTCTCATCGTAGTCTTGAGCATACATTAGCCAACTGAGCGCGAGTTGCTTCAAGTTACTCTGGCAGCTTGCCGTTCTCGCCTTTTCTCGCGCTTTGGCAAACACCGGGAAAAGGATCGCCGCGAGGATGGCGATGATCGCAATCACCACCAACAACTCGATCAGGGTGAACCCCGTTCGAGTCCCCCTTTCCCTTCCTTCTGACATGTTGCATTTGCTTCTCCTCCTTTAAGTGGATACGGGCTGTAAAAGTATGGATAGTTTTACCCCACTTAACGCAATCTTAAACACATTTTATGACCTTGCCGAGCATAACCCTCGCGTTTTCTGTTCTTTCCCATTGTGATTCTCTCCTTTGAGCCTCTTCCCGTCGCTCCCATTGAGAGGAAGGGGGTCTTCCTTCGCGAATTCCTTGCAGAGAAGCGAGGTGAAACAATCCTCTCCCACGGAGACCCCTCGCAACGGTAAGGACCACCGCAACTGCTGTCAAGCGTGACCTCAAGGACGCCCTTTCCCCTGTCAACTTTGACCTCACCCTTCCTCTCCTGCACGTCGTGGAGAGTGATGACGTGGCTCTGGAGCAAAACTCGGACGTGGAATGGTTGCTCCTCCTGCGCGACTTCCGCTGGCAGGAGTATCGCGAACGGGTGCGTCCCGTGATTACGGGGGTATCTGATTTGTGCACCATTACCCGTACCCGTGGGATAAAGATCCAGCTTTGTCGCTCTTCGAGGGTTGACAAAGCTGGAGCTTTATCCTACGGATTTGAGCGCGAGTGCCCCGTAATTCCGGGATGCACCCCGGGGAACAGTCTCTCGAATGCCGGGGAGTCCGCTGGAAGAACAGGGAGCGGCATTTCGCAACGGGATGCCGCGACTCAATCTGCGTGATAAACTGAAGGCAGTGGGGTACCGAGCGTTCGATATCCTCGGCCGCGTAGAAGGCGCTATGGAGCAACAACACCCGATCGCCATCTCCCCTTGGCCGGTGAACGCGGAAGGGGTGGAACGGCTTTTTCACAAATTGATGGCGTTGCGGTATCTGAAAAACCGGAAATTTGGCAGTGGGTGTTCTCCCGCGAGGAATCCGGAGAGGACCACGCTGCGCCGTTCCAGCCTTTTCTTCCAGAAAATCTGAACAAGGCCATCACTCATGCGTCGTGTGATGGTATAGTCCATACAAACCTGAGGACGGGGAAACCAATGTGTAATGTGGAAAAGGAGGAATGCTATCGGAACATAAATGGATTTGCTGATGCACCGCGATGCCCTTTTGTCGTAACCCCCGACGTTTGGGCGCCCCCGCTGTTAAGTGACGTATCCCCTTTCCATCGGATGTATTCCCTGCGGATTATCTGTAGTACTGATTGCCGGCCGCGCCGACTGTTGCCGGCAATGGGGTGAACTTGATAGAACAATCAAATGGAGGTTCTAATGAAAGTCACACGCAAACGCGGTTTTACGCTCATTGAATTGCTGGTGGTCATTGCCATCATCGCTATTCTTGCAGCGATCCTGTTTCCGGTGTTCGCCAAGGCACGGGAGAAAGCAAGGACAGCCAGTTGTCAGTCCAATCTGAAGCAGTTGGCCTTGGGCGCCATGATGTACGCCCAGGACTACGATGAAACCATGATCCGAAGCAACATCGCTCCGGTCACCTACACCTTGCCCAACGGCGCAACAAGCACCACGACAGACCAGTTGTGGGTGTATTCTCTGTATTCGTATGTCAAGAATGTGCAGGTATACAATTGTCCCTCTGGCACGAATGAGTTCAGCGCCTCCGTTTACACGTCCAGTTTGGGTTACGGGTACAACGACAACTACAGCCTTGGCGGGATTCCACTCGCTGAGATCGCCTCGCCGTCCGAAACGATTCTTTTCGCAGACTGCGATTACTACCTGACCGACTGGGACACTAACGCAACCTCAGACAACCATGCCGCCGTGGACTCACGCCACAGCGGTGGCGCCAATCTGGCGTTCCTGGACGGTCACGTGAAATGGTCGAACATCTCCAAGGTCGCATACAGTGACGGAGCCGATCATGCCGACCCTCCATCGCCCAATATCTGGGATAATAGCTGATGGGTGTGGCGCCGTAGAATAGATGGGAAGTGTCTCTGAAGACCCGCCAGGATGCCCACTGTCCGCCGTTTCTGTTGGACAGGGGGCTTTTCTTGTCTGCCGGTTGCGGCGGGCCGCGGCTGCGGTGTCGCGCCGCTCCGCTCTACCAGTCGCCCACACTGCCGTCCGCGTAGAAGCTGCGTTGAAGGACTTCCTGCTCGAAGGGATGTTTGGAAACTTCGGCGTCGTTGATCTCGATGCCGAGTCCGGGACGATCGGAGGGGTGAACGATACGTCCTTTCTCCTCCACCGTAAAGCCTTCACTCACGACATCCTTCCGCCACGGGACATCGTCGGTGACGGTTTCGCAGATGATGTAGCTGGGAGTGGCGAACCCGAACTCCAGTGACGCGGCCGTGCTGACAGGTCCCTGTGGATTGTGAGGGGCCATCGCCACGCGGTAGGCTTCTGCCATGGCCGCGATGCGCCGCGCCTCGCTGAGTCCGCCGCAGTGGGTGATGTCCGGTTGAATGATGCTGCACGCGCGCTTCTCCAGCAGTTCGCGGAACTGGTGCTGGGATGTCAGACGCTCGCCTGTGGCGATGGGGGTTTTCACCGCTCGCTGAACTGCGGCGATGCCGTCCACCGCCTCCGGCCAGCAAGGCTCCTCAAAAAAATAGAGTCCGTAAGGTTCCAGCGCCTTTGCGAAAAGCAGACCCATCGCGGGTGAGAGTCGAGCATGGCAATCGACCATGATGTCGATGTCATCGCCCACCGCGTCCCGCATGGCAGCGACACACGCCTCCGCAGCTTTGACGGGTGTCAGTCCCTCGATGGGTGCCGTTTCCGGGACCGCCATCGCTTTGAATGCGGTGAAGCCCCTCACCACAGCCTGTTGAGCGAGGTCGGCAAAGCGTTTCGCCTGATCCACTGAAGTTTCGTAAAAGTCCTCCATCCGTCCCCCGCCCAGATGGGCGTAGGTGCGAACATCGTCCCGCACGGGTCCACCCCACAATTTGTGGCATGGGACGCCGTGGAGTTTGCCGAGAATGTCCCAGAGCGCAAGGTCGATGCCGCTCATCGCGGTGGCCCGCACGATGCCGTAACTGTGCCAAAAGTGCTGGCGGTACATTATCTGCCAGAGGTATTCGATACGCGTCGGGTCCTCGCCAATGAGCAACGGGGACAAGTCCTCAACTGCGCCGACCACGGCGCGGGTATGCCATTCCAGCGTCGCCTCTCCCCAACCGTACAACCCGTCCTGGTCGGTGAGCACCTTCACAAACACCCAGTTCCGCATCCGGGCATTGCAGACTCTGGTCTCGATGGAGGATATCTTCATGGTGTGATCCTTTCAGATGAGTGTGGTGCATTCTATCGGAGGTGCGCATGCTCTGCAAGCCCAAAATGAGAGAGACCCCGGGCGGTTGCGATACTGACCGAGGGTCTCTCTGAGGATGCAGGCCCGATGGTGCGGTCTACCAGCACGATTTCGTGCGCACTGAAGCGACGCACTTAGAGACTGCGGGGACGGGATTCTCCACGTCGCCTTCATATTCGAGGACGGCGTAGCCGCTGAAATCCACTTTGTTCATCG
The DNA here is from genome assembly GCA_001872605.1 of Armatimonadetes bacterium CG2_30_59_28. GTDB lineage: Bacteria > Armatimonadota > Abditibacteriia > CG2-30-59-28 > CG2-30-59-28 > CG2-30-59-28. The sequence goes on from MNXM01000074.1 coordinate 45,600, forward strand.
CCTCAAACAAGGCTTCCAGGTTGAGGTTCCCGGTTCCCACAACAACGTCTTCCGGCTTGCGGGCGCGGTCGAAGATGAAATCCTTAATATGCACGCCGTAGAGACGATCACCAAACCGGTTGGCCATGCCGACCGGATCTTCGCCCGAGTCCAGCGCCCAGGCGGTGTCAAGACAGAGCCTAATCCGGGCACTGGTGCTTTTGAACACATGAGCCAAAACTTCACTGCTCCCGAGCCAGTGGCGGCCGCCGTGGTTGTGAATCGCCAGCTTCACATCGAATTCGTCGGCCAGTTCCTCCGCGGTGCGGTAGCAGTCGGGAACGGTGTCGAGGGAAAAGCTGACAGACATGTACTTCGCTCCGGCTTTCTTACAGAACTCAAAATACTTCCGCTCCTTCGCTTCGTCATTCGCGATCCCCTGCACGCCGATGCTGACGATATCGACTCCGCTATCGCGGTACTGCTGAATTGCCGCGTCGCAGGCCGCGTCGTCTGCAAAATCGACGTGCACACCGCACAACTCGATCCTGTCAAGCTCACATTCTTTCACCAATTCGATGACTTTCGCGTTGTCCTTGAAGTGGCGGAAGCAGTAGCTCTGCACGCCCAGTTCCTTGCTCAGTGCGATCATGGTACCTCCCTGAATGTTTGATGGTCGATGGCAAATGGTCCTCGACCACCTGTGACAAGTGCGAGGTCTCCAATATTGTTGCCAGAAAGAAGGCAATCACAACGGGTCGGTCCAGAATCCCCTTTGTGAGATGACTACGTCAACAGCACCGGGCAGGCGCGTTGGACCTCCTCGATGGCCGCACGGGCGGTGTCGTCCCACTCAAAATCAGGATGCTCCCGAACTCGACGGAGAAAATTCTCCACCGTGGGGCGGGCGCCAGAGAAGCCGAAACGGGTGAAGAGGTCGAAGTAGATCATTGCCTGTCGGAAGTTCACTCCTTCGGGAGCGGGCGGGCATTCGCCGCGTTCAAGGAACCGAACCTGTCCCATCGCCTCGACGCGCCGGCGGAGTTCCAGCTTCTCGTCAATGTCCATCGCGGCAAAACGTCTTCCAGCAAAGCAGTTTTCCTCCACGCGGGCCGGGCTGCTGAAACGCACGAGCACGCAGTCGATATCTGGATGGCACAGAACCGCCAGCAGGGAAGCCTGCCCGGGAGTATCAACGATCCCCTCAAAAACTGAATAAAAGACGCCCCACTCCCGAGCGGTGAGGGCGTTCATCGTGGGGAAGTTGGCGACCACCCCCATGCCCTCTTCCTTCGCCAGCGGGATGATCTCCTTCTCAATCGGTTCCACCCGCACCAGGCAACACGGAAGCTGGACGACTTCGTAGACGCCCGTGCGAATCAATTCGCGCAGGCGATGGATGTCGAGTTTCTGGAAGTAGTCAAAGCTGAAGGCGATGTGTTTGACCAGACCCCTCTCCTTCGCCTTCACCGCGCCCTCCATCACGCCGCCCTTCTTGAGGGAGTTGTACAGCTGCTCTTCGGTACTGCAACCGTGGGGGGCATAGAACAAGTCGATGACATCGGTCTTCATTCGCTCCAGACTGGTTTCGACTTCATCCAGCGTCTTCACCGCGTCCACGGGGTGCGATTTTGTCGCAAGCACGAAGTCGTTCCGGTGGCGGCTTACGTGCTGGCCGATAAGCGCCTCGGAATCCCAGTAGGAGGGCGCGGTGTCGAGGAAATTGCCTCCGCGCGACTGAAACGTGGTCCAGATCGACCGCGAACTCTTTGAGTTCGACCCCATGTCCTCCGGCTTGCCGGTCGACCCCGGCGCGCCCCAGCCGATCACGGACACCTCCAACCCGCTACGCCCCAGGATGACCGTGGGCATTCTCTCCGGAATCACGTTTTGCCGGGACCGGTATTGTGTGTGGCGATTCTCCACCGTTCGTTCCCCTCCACCCAAATGAAATAGGCCTCGCGGACTCAAGGAGCCCACCACCGCACCCTCCCGCAGATATACTCGTTAAGGTTGAGAAACGACCCTGCGGATTCTGACTGGACGCTGTCCTGCCCCAATATGCACCTGCCGTAGGAAAAAGCTCCAGCTTTGTCGCCCGGTCAACCTGCTGATTGACAAAGCTGAAGATTTATCCTACGGCAGAAAGCGTGGATTCTCAACCTTGACGAGTATACATCTCTGCAACACGAGACCGCACATCTTGGAGCCACTCATAGGAAGACCCTCGCTCTCGAGATGCAAAGCGGGGGTCATATCGCGGACTCTGCGAGTTCCGTCGCTTGTCATACGGACGGCGGCTGCTTCGACCAGCAATTGGAGGTCCGGTTAAGCAGGCAGCTATTGGATTGCCACTTGGCGTGGCCATCCGCATACCCGCAGTATTGCCACCATTATGCCGCGCGGGATTGGGTATCCCCCAGTAGGCGCCATAGCCCGGTGATGTCGCGTACTTGCTGGGATCGTAAATGAGATATCCTTGCGTCGGCGTTGCCCCCGACTGATTCTGCGATTCCATCAACATGATGGCTTCGGCCGGATACGCCACATTGGCGAGGTGCTGGGACTTGGCGGGATACGACGCTCCACCCCAACCCGCGTCTGCCGAGAACGATGGAAACACCACTCCGTAAGAGTATGCAAAGGCACTGCTGGGACACTGGTGGACTTGGAGGTTTTTGATGTATGGACCCAGCAGAGTCATCCACGTCTGCCCTGGCAGGGTATAGGGCACCACGAATTCATCGTAGTCCTGCGCGTACATCATCTCGGCTAAAGTGAGTTGCTTGACGTTGGAGAGACAACTCGATTGCCTCGCCTTCTCCCGCGCCCTCGCAAACACGGGGAACAGGATGGCCGCCAATATGGCGATGATCGCGATCACCACGAGCAATTCAATCAGTGTAAAACCCTTGCGGGTCGTGGGACCTTTCTTTGCGACATACATAACACGGCTTCTCCTTGGGTGATTTCCCTAATTCAGATTCCACCACACGGATGTGCCCTTGGTAGAATCCAGCCCGATCTGTCCGCAACTACTCACGCCGTCGCGGGATGGCGCCCCGGCCGGAGCAGCGACCTTGTACCACTTCGCGTGGCCGTCGGCGAGGGCGAAGTTGCTTCCTCCGCTGTGCCTTTCCGAGGAGCCTCTCTCATTGATAGCGATCCACTGATAGTCAGTGAAGCTGTTCACGTTGTAAACCATCCCACGGACCCGTTCGTGAAGCAGCACAGTATTGGCGGGGTACTTGATGTCAGCCATCGGCGCACCTCCTCCATCCGCGTTCTGAATCGACATGCTTCCGTTGTAGTCGGTCGTCACATTACCGCCCGTTCCTGCAGTGGAACAGGAGGGGCAATACCATACCTGTGGGTTCTTGATGTACGGTTCCAACGTCTTCCACCACGCCCACGGGTCCGCGGGGGGGAAGTCCAATCCCGTCCACCATGGTTCCCCGGGAAGCGCTCGTCGTAGTCTTGGACGTACATCATCATAGCGAGGCCAAGCTGCTTCATGTTTGACAGGCAACTCGCCGTCCTCGCCTTCTCCCGCGCCCTTGCGAACACCGGGAACAGGATGGCCGCCAAGATGGCGATGATCGCGATCACGACCAGTAACTCAATCAGCGTAAATCCACGTTCTCTGCGCATCTTCGTATTCTCCTTTTTTCTCGCATGCATCGATGTATGATGCTCGTTCTCCTACCAGGTCTGTCAGTGCGTCTTGTTGTTCGTCGATTGGTTCCAAGCTCACCTCCAGTCCATCGGCCGCGTTGTCTCTTGGGCAATCCGTTGCGGTCTCGAGTTGATTTCGTCCCGTCGGTGCTTTTCCCCTTCTCCGATCCTCCTCAGCGCTTGGCGACCGGAGTGCTCGCCCAACTTCTCAATGGGAAGGCGCGGCGCCGAGGTCGTATTCGTTACCGCCAATAACTTAGCTGCTGCGTTCCTTCGTGGAGGCGGTCTCCGACGTGCCCCATGGGGTGGAGTTACGCGAACATGGGCACGTTGGAGACCGCCCCTACAAAAGCCGCACGTCAAAAAGCGAGTTCTCAACCCCATCAATCCCCGGACAGAACGGCGCCGTAAGAGTTCTCCGGAGTAACCGTGCCCTACATGTTCTATGGCGTATACTATACCCATTCTATTTATTTATTAACCTGGAATTGTATCATAAAGGAACGCGGGACATACGCTGATCTTTCTGCCACCGGCGCAAAGGATCGAACGGGTTGTAGGGCAGAGTCTCCGTCCCTGCCGAATCCGGTTTTCTCGGCTATGCAGTGGATGGGTTTTGTTGGATTCATGCTCACCGACGAGTTGCGTTGGATGAAGGGCTGGACGAGGCTGTTACTCAGGCAGGGACGGAGACTCTGCCCT
>MNXM01000318.1 GCA_001872605.1 Armatimonadetes bacterium CG2_30_59_28
GCCGCCGAAGCCGCCGCTACTGCCGCCGAAGCCGCCGCTACTGCCGCCGAAGCCGCCACTGCTGCCGCCGAAGCCGCCATTGCTACCGCCGAAGCCGCCATTGCTACCGCCGAAGCCGCCGCCTCCACCGCCCAGCGCGCCACCGGGGCTGGCAACAGCCATGGTCGGGATCATGCTGCCGCCGAAGAGCATGGCAAGCCCACCAGAATAGAGGTGCTTAACCTCGTAAATCTCATACTTAGGTTTCTCTTCTTCCTCTTCAGCGTCCCCAAATGTTGGCGCTGTTGGGACAGTTGCGGGAGCGGTAGGCATCGCTGTCGGAGCAGCCGGCAACTGTGCTATCACAGTGGGAGCCTTCGACAGCCCTGAGCGACGCGTATTCGTTGTGGGCGCCGCGGTTGCCGGCGCAGCAGGGAGCCCGACGGCTTGCTCTCTTGGCTCAAAAACAGCAACGTCACCTACCTGACGGTATTTAACATTTGCCGCCTCAGCCAGGAACTTCAGAGCAACCTCCCAGTCGGTGGCGGGCAGCTTGATGGTGATCGGGTTCAGCGACACCGTTGGCGGAATATTCATCTCAAATTTCTTGCCCTGGGAGGCGAACAAAGTCGGTATAATCTCCCGGAAATTCTCGCCCTGAATGTTGAGCTCCACCTTCTCCGCGCCGCGCGCTTGCGACGAGGGAAGTGCCAACCCGGCCGCCATCGCCATGGCGAATGCGGCCAGCGCGGCGCCACTGAACCTTGAGCAAAATTGCGTTTTCATTGCGGTCTCCTTAGCGATGAAGTTCTCGTTGCTATCGCTTTTTCCTTGGTCTCCCGGTTGGTGGCTTCGCCCCCGGCGGCGATGGAGCCTGCCCCGGTGCGATCATTCCTAGTGCGCCCGGCATCCCGGGCATCATGCCTCCGTCCGCGCCCGTCGAAACAGGCGGCTTCGGGAAGAACTTATACACCTTCCCCTCCCGTCGCGGCTCTTTCAAGTTCGCCTCTTTAGCGATCATGAAGACGATCTTCTCCCACTCGATCCCCGGAGGCGGGACATCGATGGTGATGATTTCGTTCACAAGGTGATCGGGAGGCGCCTGTGTACTGTTGCCTGTCGGGCCCACGCCGCCGGGCATAGGGGCCGCGACGGGAGCCGCCATCATGGGGACGCCGGCTTCGGGCATCATTCCCGGCGCGCCCCCTGTCGTATCGGTCGACATCGTGCTTTCCTTGATGGCTTTCTCGACCTCACTCAGATCGTAGCCAAACTGCTGTCCCTTTAACTTGAAGACCATCTCCACAGCATCCCGGAGGTGCGCATCCTGCAGTTTGAGAGCGACCTTCGTTTCCGCCGTTTGAGCAAAACCAGCCGCACAGATAAGCAGCGAAGCCAGAAGCACAGCCGTCCAAGTTCCGACAGACTGTCGTCTGCGTATTCCCCAAATCCAATTGCAGGGCATGGCATTCACCTCCGAAAGCTTTCTCGATCCTTAGAGTCATCTGCCTGGCATCATACCGGGCGCGCCGCCTTCCGCCGTCGTTTGCTGTTTGGGCGCTTCCTTCATCTGTATCTGCCTTCGTTCGCCGTTTGGCTCTCTGACTTCCATCGTGGGAACCCACTGTTTGCCGTCTCGCGCAACACCAATTTTCACGATGTGCATGTCATCAATCACGTCGCCCGGTTTCACAACGTATCCCTTCCTGCCTGTAGCGGAAACTTCCTCGCCAACCTGCTTCTCCAGAATCGCGTATACCGCTTCGTTCATGAGAACGCCGGACAATCGCGCGCCTGGCTTTTCCGGGGCCGTTCTCTTGGTCCCCGACGGAGCTTGTGGCTGACTGCGTCGTTCTGGACTGGTTTCCATGATGCGCACAGGGGGAATCTGGGCGAGGTGCTCAAAGCGATACTCCGCGGCTCTCTTTCTCGCCGACACCCTCGATGCTGTGACTTTCACTTCATGCGGCGCAAAAGGATCCGGTCGCCACGGAAGCAGCGACGGGCCGCCTGCCATCGCAGCCGCGGCAGGCGCTCCCTCTCCACCGGGTGCGGCCGCCATGGCGTCACCTCCGGGTGCCGGCGCGCCGGGGGGGGCGCCGGCGGGACCGCCGGGAGGACCTCCTGCAGGTGGAGCTACGGGGGTGCCTCCTGCAGGCGCACCCGGCGCGGCATCGGCCGGACCACCAGGAGGCGCGCCGGGAGCAGTGCCTTCTGCTGACACGTCTGCAGGCTCGTCCCCTCCTTTTTTCTTCCCCATGTTCGGGAGGACCATCGTGAAGAAGGAGATGATAAGAAAGACTCCTAACAGGCCGCCCAGCACCATCAGTTTTTTCTTATCACCTTCGCTCAAAGGCTCTCACCTCCATCACGATTTGTTTGACGCTCCGGTCCGGGAGAATGTTTCACTGTTATTGTACCGTGAAACCTGGCAAAACACAACCGAATTGACAATTCCTCTAAAGTAGCGATCCTCACGGAGGCGGGGCCGCGGGTCCTCCCGGTGGCATTCCTCCTGCTGGCGGTGCCCCTGCGGCCGCTGGTGCCTCTCCGGGGGCGCCCCCAGCCGCTGCAGCATCGCCGCCGCCACCTGCACCGAGTTGTATGCTCTCGGGTGCGTCGACAACAAAATAAAAAGTGATCGGGAAACTGGCAGTCAGCAACGGACTCGTGCCTGAAATAGATACCGGCCCGATCTCGTTCAGGTACTCAAAGTTCGGCAACTTCTTCAGAAGGGAAAAAATCTGCTTCAGATCTCCCTGAACGCTGACATCCATGCTCCCCGTTTCAGGTACTTGGAGAAAGCCGTTGGTGGGGCAGGCAATGGGTGCGAGGGGTGGCGCGGGCATTGAAACTCCCGAAGTCAGGCGACACCCCGTTGACTCCATAAACTTGATAATCACGGGCCCCATCTGGTCGCGGTACTCATGCCAGAGATCGAAGAGGGCGTCCCAGTCGCCGCCGGCTCTCTCAAAGTGGATCTTGCGAAACCGTTTCGAGTAGTTCGCCAGATCAACTTTCGCAGTCAGGACATCCTGCCGTGCTTGTTCGTAGGCTTCCATCCTCTGGTCGAGTTTGTCAGCAACCCCCTTCTTTTCGTCGTACTCCTTCTGTTGCTTCGCGATCTCTTCCGACTTGGGCTTGAACAACAGAAAAATGGAGGCCGCAGCGATGGCCGCAATGATCACGACACCGATGATGAACACGTGCAGCCTTTTGAGGTTCTTCATGACACCGAGGACTCCCCTGCCCTGCGAGTTCTGAGTCCCTTCCAGCCGGGCGATCCGCCCACGCCGGCCTTACCTCCACCACCGCCTGGGGGAGGTGCAGGGGCTGCTCCTTCGGGCGGCGCTGCTCCTCCGGGTGGCATGCCTTCCATCCCAGGCGCCGCGCCGGCCGCGCCGGCCCCCGGGCTTGGAAGAGGTTTGGCGAGGGTGCAGGTGAGCGTAAAGCTCACTTCACGCGTGGGCAAGGTGATACCACCGGCTGAGGCAGCAACCTGCGCTCCTTGCGGTGAAGCGCCGCTATTGGGACCGGCACCGGGGGCCGGTCCCGGCGTTGTTCCGGGAGGAGCACCCGTGGGTGTCCCCCCTGGCTGCCCTCCGCCACCGCCACCTCCGAATGAGAAGGGCTGCAAGTCTGCCTGGAACTGCACCGAGGTGAACGCGGGACAGCGCATGAAATTCAGCAGGAACTGTCCCAGGGAATCAAGCCCCGTGATGGTGCCGCTGACCGTAGCCGTGGAATTGTCGAGTTGAACACCGTTGAGCTTTGCCTTCGCGGAGGTATACTCGGCAATCTTCGCATATACGTCAACGGACTTATCCTGCGTGTCGAGGCAGGTCTTATACTTGCTCACCAGCGAAGCGATTGGGGGTAGTTTCCCCTTTTCGGTGTTCGTCTTCTCCTCAAATTCGTTGGCTTTCTCAAAGTTAGGGGTGATGTCCTTAATCTGCTTGTTGATGGCGTCGAGGTCTTTGGAGCGCTTGGCGTAGAACCCGCCAATCCCCAATACTTCGACAGCAAGTAACACCGCCATGGCCATCAAGGCTTTGCGAACCTTCTGTTTCTCCCTGACGTAAGATGGTAGCAGATCGATTTTGAGCATAATCTTCTTTACCGTTGTCAGGCTTGCGTCCCTACACCATGTCCCGCAGAGCCAAGCCGATGCTGACCGCCAACGAGGGCGCAAGTTCCTCGGCATACTCCGGCGGCGTGTCCTTGCTGTTAAGTGTTAGATGCTCGAATGGATTCGCAGTGACCACGCGAATTCCCAGCTCGTTGGACAGAAATTTATCCAGATGTTTGAGCCTCGCCGTACCACCCATGATCACCAACCGGCCAATGACGGCATCGGGATACCGACTTGTGTAGTACTCGAGAGACCGACGGGTTTCAGTGACAAGCTCCTCCAGTACCGGCGAGAGGACCCGATACACAGCACCGGGTGTAATTTCCTCCTGGGGGGCGATGGAGGTGGTCATTGCGTCGGCAAACAGGTTCTCTCCCCCAAACATGTTGTCGTCTCCGGTCCCTTCGTCCAGAAACGGGTTCACACCGGGAGAGCCAAATTCGGTCGTGACGTCGCCAGTGGCAGTCTCTGCTCCGTTAACGCCACCGCCATGGAGGAAGGGATTCATTCCAGGAGACGCCGTCGAAGACACTGCGCCAGCTTCCGCAGGGCTCTCACCAGTACTCCCAAAGTCAAACAGAGGCTCGTCGGCATTCGCTCGGGCTGTGTCGCCTCCGCCCAGATCGAAGGCGCCGGGGGGCGGGGTGGCTACATCCTCTTCCAGAACAGTTTCCGTCTCGGAGAAAGCCAATGACAGATTCCCCGCCGGTTCTTGAACTGGTGAATCAGCGTCGAGTGACAGGTCGAAAGGATTTGCCGGTGGATCAGAGGCAGGCGATGGCGCAGAAACGGATCGACTGGCATCGTCCAGAGACAAGTCAAACGGGTTGTCGGGAACGGCCGGCGCTGAGGGCACATCGTCCAGAGAGAGATCGAAAGGGTTGACCTCCGGTTGCGGGGAGGTCGCGGATTCATTATCGGCGGCCGTCTCCCCAAACGTATCCGTATTCCCACCCAAGAGAGTGTCAGAGTCGGACACAGGGGCAGTTTCCGATTCATCTCCGCTCGCGGGCACTGCGCCGAAATCGAAGTCTGGCTCTGTGAATCCATCCAGGTCTGCTACTTCAGCGCCGGTCGCGCCTCCGCTGAAGTCGACGTCCTCCGCGGGCTGCTGCCCTTCCAGGATAGCTGCTCCAAGCTCTTTCTTGATGCGTTCGGCCTCGAACTTCTCGATGCCAAACGAGTCGACGATGGCTTGCGTCAGCGTGTCCCCGGCAACAGGAACTGCTCGTGTAAAGTTGAGCAAACCGTCCCGGACCACGGTGATGTCGGTGACACTGGCGCCGATATTGAGGATACCCACCGTCTCTCCGGGAGTGGCCTCTCCCACCAGGTCGATGCTTACCCTGGCGGCGGAAAGCGCTTCGATGTCAATCGCCTCAGGACGGAGCCCTGCGGCCTCCAAGGTCTCAACGTGCGCGTTAATCATGTCTTCCTGTGCGACGCACAGCAGGACTTCCATGTTTTGAGCGTCCGGGTCTTCGTCCGCGGGGTGCAATGGTTTGAAGTCCATGATGACTTCAGTGGCGGCGAACGGTATGTGGCGCTCTACCTCGTAACTCATGGTCTCTTTGAGCTCCGCATCCGACATCTTCGGCACTTCGATAATCCGGACGACGAGAGAGCTTTGTCCCGCGACGGAACTGACGGTGGACTTGGAGCGAATGCCGCTGGAAGCGAGCAAGTCCTTGATGGTTTCACCAAGAACGTCGGGGGCGATGATCACACCATTGGATACCGTATCCTCGGGTGTCGGGGTGATGCCGATCGCTGTGACCTCAATTCCCCCGCGGCCTTTCTGCAACTCCGCCACCTTGATGGTGCTGGAGCCGATATTCAGACCAACGACGCTTCCTTTAGCCATGGCGAGTCTCTTGAGTAATCCAGCCGCGCGTTAATGCGCAGAACGCTACTGCGCCGCGCAATCACCCCTTCCCCGAAGCCAACCAATGCGGTTTCGGACCATTGAGGCGCGGTCGCGTTTCTGCCTGCTAAGTTCAGTGGCTGTTTGACGACTAATTGTAACGAGTGCAATGGGCAATGTCAACGCTCAATCGTGATGACGCTATCGACAGGAGCGTGCGCGTCAAGAAAATGCTTCACCTTCAGAAGCAGTTCGTGTAGAATGGTGCATGCTACACATCCAGACAGACGGGGTGACAGAGTTTGCCATCGGGCGAGCGACAGGGACGAATCCGCTATCCGCGCATTGCGCAGATGAAGAGCGTTGATGCATTTAGAAAGCGTCTGCGGGAGCTTGGCCTTGCGGGGGCAAATCACCCGTCTCCACTGCTCTGTGATGATGAAGCGCTCCCCGCTCCGCAGTCTCCGCTCTCACGGCCCGTCCAATTCGACGGCTTCCGGGTGGGCAATCGGTTCTGCATCCATCCGATGGAGGGATGGGATGCCACGCCCGATGGCAACCCATCGGAACACACCTGCCGGAGGTGGCAACGGTTTGGCGAGAGCCGCGCCAAGCTCATCTGGGGAGGTGAAGCAGTCGCCGTTCGACATGAGGGACGTGCCAACCCGAACCAACTTCTCGCCGCGTCGCACACGAAGTCCGGGCTCGCGCGCCTGCGGGAGAAGCTACTCACCGCACACCGAGATTGTTATGGTTCCACTGACGACCTGCTGGTTGGTCTGCAGCTTACTCACTCCGGGCGCTTCTGCCGTCCCAATGACCGTGCCAAGCTTGAGCCGCGAATTCTCTACCACCATCCCATCCTGGACCGCAAGTTCGGTCTGCCCAGTGATTGGCCGGTGCTGACCGATGGCGAGATTCGGTCAATCATCGATGATTATGTTGCGGCCGCGGAACTCGCCGCGGATGTGGGGTTTCAGTTTGTCGACCTCAAACATTGCCACGGCTACCTGGGACACGAGTTCCTCAGCGCCTTCACCCGCGAAGGTCCTTATGGCGGCTCCTTTGAGAACAGAACGCGGTTCCTGCGGGAAACCGTGGAAGGCATTCGCGCCGCGGTCCCGTCATTGGCACTCGGGGTTCGCATCAGCGCCTTCGATGTCGTGCCATTTCGCCCAGATCCTGAATCGTCTGTAGAGAACGCTCCAGGAATCGGTGTCCCGGAGGACTTCTCAACCTGTCTGCCGTACCACTATGCGTTTGGCGTGAGCCCTGACAATCCGGTTGAGTACGACTTGACGGAGACGTTTATGCTATTGCAGTGCCTGAACGACATGGGTATTCGGTTGGTCAATGTGTCTTGCGGCAGTCCATATTACAACCCCCACATCCAGCGACCCGCGCTGTTCCCGCCATCCGACGGTTACCAGCCTCCCGAGGATCCCCTCGTCGGAGTGGCGCGGCAGATCGCCGTGACCCGCAGACTGAAGGAGCGATTCCCCAATATGATCCTCGTCGGAACGGGATACACCTATCTGCAGGAGTACCTGCCGCACGTCGCCCAGCACATTGTGAGGGAAGGGCATGTCGACTTTGTGGGGGTCGGTCGCATGGTGCTTAGCTACCATGATTTGCCGGCAGACATTCTGAGAGGGAACGCGTTCGACCGGAAGAGAATCTGTCGCACCTTCTCCGATTGCACCACCGGTCCAAGAAGAGGGTTAATCTCCGGCTGCTACCCGCTCGACGCGTATTACAAGGCATCGGAGGAAGCGAAGACACTCAGGTCGTTGAAGGCGAAGTCAACGCGTAACGAGTAGAGATATTCGCGCAGCCCGGACTCAGAAGGAAGCACCAAATTCCGCAAGAAGCCTGTTCGGTCAGTCATGATCCGGCGGAAGGAAATGTTTACGGAGAAGGAGAACACCATTGCTAAATGAAGGCTTGTTTTTCAACTACCGCTCAATTCGCAGCTTCACCACCTACGCGTGTGAGGTCGATGAGGACACCGTCGAGAGGGAGATCAGTTTTTCGGTCATCGTCGGCCCATCGGTGGAACGGAAAGGGGACGTGTTCCCCGTCTACCGGGTGCCACCGGGGAAGATGATCTGGTTGAGCGATTGGTCGTTCAATACGGGCGGTCCACTGAACCGGGAAACCTCCATCGGCGGCAGTCTGGGTCGCATCACCACCGACGGCCGTTATGTGTACGTCCTCAACTGCGCCGTCGACATGGGCGCGATGGAGATTTTTTCTCCCTCAAGGTTGATCCGCTACATCACCGGCGAATGGTTTGCCGTCTGCTTCCACCACCACGGCGCGCCCAACGATGTTTCCTGCCGCGCCACTTTCCGGTTCACCGAAGTCGCCGCGCCGACAGCCAAGCTCCGGACCCAGTACTTCAATTGGGGAGCGCGGGATAGGGATGACCGGTTCCCCGGCCCGGGGTAGAGTTCAATGCGCTTCTCCTTCTCACCCTCCTGTAGTTTGGCAAATTTGGGACTTCGAGAGATTGAAGACGCCTCCTACCCACCAGAACCGCAAATTTGCCAAACGACAGTCACCCTCTTCCAGCGCTTGCGCTGAAATTCCATGACCGAAGGATTCTACTGTAGACGCGTGCGTCTCTGCGAACTCTGTGAGTTCGATGCGATCAACCTTGACGTACCGCCCCTCAGCAGCCAACCTCTTCTCAGCAGCCAGTCAACCTGAGTGCGATCGACGCTGGATCATTGAGGAGGCATTTCATTGGCGGAACAGAAAGCAACAGACCCGATCCTGTCCAACGAGGACATCGAGCAGGCTGGATCCATTCACTGGGCAGTGGACGCGCTAAAGATTGGGCATTATAAGCGGCATATTCTGCTTTGTGCCGGCTCCGATTGCTGCACGGCGGATCAAGGCGAGGCGTCATGGACGTATCTGAAGAGGCGCTTGGTAGAACTGAACCTCGCGCAGACCAGCGGCGGGGTGTACCGCACGAAGTGCGAGTGCCTTCGCGTCTGCGTCGGCGGTCCCATCGCCGTTGTCTACCCGGAAGGAACGTGGTACCGGAGTTGTACCTCCGAAGTGCTTGAGAGAATCATCCAGGAGCACCTCATCGGTGGGAAACCGGTGGCGGACTACCAAATCGCGGAGAACCCGCTCCCCACCCGCCCATAGCGCGACAGAGCGGTTCCGTTTGCATCTCAACGCTGCCGTATCTTCTCCGGAGAACGCGCATCACTCTCCTGTACTTGAAATCTCGTGCGCCATTTATCGGACTCGCAGAGTCCGCGTCGACAAGCTCGAGACTTGACGTTGCCGGTCGATATCTCTAAAATACGCGTGCGGAATTACCGCGCCCGGAGGTGTTGACTGATGGATCGGGTGTACTCCCTCGCCTTGTTACTCACACTGGTTCTGCTCAGCCGGACGCAGACCGACCTGTCCGCTGCTGCTGATCTTCCGCCGTACTTTGGCGTCGTGTCTGTGTCCGCTCAACCGCTGCCGTGGACGCCGGAGGTATTCGCCGATTTCGGTTCACTGCTTGGGAAGCTGGGGGCAGAGTCTTCGCTCGATCCCACGTCCGTTCGCGTGACAAACGGATCCGGTGAATTGTGCCCCACAAAGTATGCGCCACTCCCCGAACACCCCGACCGAGGTGTCGTGCGCTGGAGTGCTCCGGGTGTGTCGAAAGCGGATGGCGCGACGGAGTTCCGCGTTTACTTCGCTCCGAAATCCGGGCAGAAATGGGAACCGGTGCGTTCCGACGCGGTGGACATGGGGAATCTCATCCCCAATGGTAACTTGGAGCAAGTAGACGCGGCGAAGAACAAGCCAGCCCTTTGGGTGTACGCCGGTGAAGCCGAAAGCGTGACCGATGCGAAGCTCGCCCGCCGTGGCGCCGCGTGTGTGCGTCTGCTCCCCGCGCAGGATCCGAAGTCCGGCAAGTGGCAGAACAGCATCCGCACGCCGGGCATTCCCGGCGTGGTGGTGGACCCCGGGCGCAGTTACACTTTCGGCTACCATTTGCGTGCACAGGGAACCGCGCCCGGCACCTACAGCCTCGTCAGCGCGGCTCAAGTCTACTGGTACCGGGCGGATCAGTCGTACATCCGGCATGACGGCTGTGGCAGCTCCGTGCGGCGCGACGCCGACTGGACCGAGATGGCAACCGCCCTGCAAGCGCCACCTGAAGCTCGTTTCGCCATGTTGACGATCAGCTTCTACTCTCCCACGGGATCCCTGTATCTCGATGATTTCTCAATCGTGCCAGTGCAACAAGCGCAACTGGACACCGCTCAGTCGGCGGATGGCGGCAAACGAGTGGCTCTGCGCGTTAACGATCCTCGTGTGCTGCGTCTGGATTTTGGGAAGGATCTCTCGGCCGTATGGACCGGTTTCCTGGGAGTCACTCCGGAAACTGCCTATACGAAAGACACTGGGCGCGGTTGGGTTGGCACGACTCGGGTGGATGCCATTCTTCGGTCTCTGCCGGATGACCTGGCGCGGGATCATGTGATCTCCAACGGACTCAGCCGCCTCGCGGTCGACCTGCCGGATGGAGACTACGCCGCCTGGTTCCTGATTGGAGACAGTGGACTTGGCGACGTCATCATCCCCACCCATGTGAACTGGTCCATCAACATTGCAGGGAAGGAGGCGCTGAGTTACCAACCGGAGGCGAAGGACTGGTATGAACAGGTTGTGTTCCGTCACCTCAACGAATGGTGGACTCCGGAGGTGGATGTGTATGATCGGTTCGTAGCGCCCTGTTTCAGTGAGAAGATCGTTTCATTCGTGGTTCAGAAAGGACAGGTTCGGTTTGAGATGTCGAAGGTTCCCCTGTGCGCCATGATGGTTTTTCCCGCCAGTCTACGCGCAGACATGGAGACCGAGATGGATCGTTTGCGCGCTGACCGCAAGCGAAGCGTGCCGATGAAATTCGAAGCGCCCCCCAGCGAGACACCCAAGGGGTTGAGTAATGCTGACAACAAACGCGGGTACGTCGCGTTCTGCCGCGACCCGGGAAAGACGGTCCTGCCCGGGAGCGCGCCCCAGGAAGGGGAGTCAGTCTCGAAACTGACCGGGTTCGCCGCACCGGGGCAGTGCGAGAGCTTCACATTCAGCATCTACCCGCTGAAGAACCTCGGGGGCGTAAGAGTTTCGCTGTCAGACCTCGTAGGGACTGGGGGAACCAAACTAGCCATGGGAACGGACCTCGAGGTGGGCGTCGTCCGCTACGTCGCATCGAGCCTGAGCGAGAAGGAGTACCGTTACACTCTCAAGCCAGGCCCCATCCAGCCGCGAGATCTTGTGCCCGTCCCGCAAGGGGTGACGACCACGTGGTCCATCAAGGTGCACGTCCCCGAAGTAGCGCAGCCCGGCATCTACCGGGGCCGCATCCATATTGCCTCCACGAAAGCCGCGCCACTCGATCTGGAGTTGTCGGTTCGCGTTGTCCCCGTCAAGCTGGAGGCGACTCCCATCACCGCCGGGCTTTACCACTTCGACAAGACCTACTGGTACATCCACTGGTGGCGGCGGTGCTTTACTGATACGGATGGTTGGTTGCGCGACCAGACCTTCCGGCATGAGTGGGACGACTTCAAGTTGCTGCAAGAGTATGGACTGAATTCTCTCGCCTTCTGCGACGACCTGCGCACGCAGGCAGCCCTGACCGAGGGCGGTGAGTTGAGCATTGCACCCGACCATCGCTTCCTTCAGTGGATGGATATCTACGCGAAAGCCGGGATGGGGCCGATGCCATGGTACGGATTCTCCGCCATCGGCACTCGCTACCTGTCCAACGGGCTATACGGGAAGAAGGTGGAGCAGTTCTCACCGGAATGGGAAAAGGCTTACCGGAGCCTGATTGAATGGACGAAGAAACACAACGCGGAACGGGGATGGCCGGAAGTGCTCTTTTACCTCTCCGATGAACTGTCGAACGAGGGTGCCACTGGCGCCGAGACGGGGCGGAAGCTGGTACAACTGACGAAGGACATACCCGGTATCCGAACAGTCTCCTCCATGAACGGTCCGTGGGAGCGGGTGATGCTACCCGGGCTGAAGATTGCCATGCCAAATCACGCCTTCCCGATTACCGACGAGTCGGTAAGGGAAATACGCAAGGCCGGCTGCGATCTGTGGATGTATAACATCAGCAACAGCCGCGTCACGTGGGGTTACTATCTCTGGAAGATGGGCTCAACGGGACGGTTCCAGTGGTTCCACCGGTACGCTATCACCAACCCGTGGAACACCTTCGACGGCGACAGCGCCTACAATGTGACTTGGGTTACTCCCGGTAAGCCGCTGCCCACGCTCGAGCTGATCCAGATTCGCGAGGGCATCGACGACCTTCGGTATCTGAAGGCGCTGGAGAAGGTCGTGTCCGAAGCGCGGGAATCCGCGAAGCCGGACGCGCTGAAGGCAGTAGCCGCTGCGCAGAAAGACCTTGACGAGCTGCGTTCCCTCCAGCCTGACAATGTGAAACTGCTCATCGGCGAGATCGACCCCAAGGAAGCCGGGAGACCCGCCGTGGGGGACTTCGCCAGTTGCCGGTATCTGGATCGGTATCGCTGGCTCATTGTCAGCCATATCCTCGCAATTCAGAAAGCGATGGGGAGGTGAACGCCGCGTGAAACAGACTGTTGCCTTGCTCACCTGGGTTATTCTGCATGCCGCAGTTTCCTATGCCGCCATTGAGCATCCTGAGCTGATGGTGCCCCACGCCGCGCAACCTCCGAAACTCGACGGACGATTGGATGATGCCTGCTGGCAGATCCCCCCACCTATCACCGAGTTCCGACGCGTGGACGTGGCGCGCCGCCTGCCAACGCAGCGAACCGAGGCATGGATCACCTGCGACGAAGACGCTCTGTACATCGCCGCAAAGTGTTACGAGGACCGCATGGAGCAAGTCCAGTCGGTCGAGACGGGGGTCGATGGGAGCGTCTGGAAGGACGATTGTCTCGAGGTCTTCCTCATGCCCGGGCAGCCTTTCTACTACCATCTCGCCGCCAACCTGCTGGGCACTCGGTATGACGCGCGACACGACACACAAGCGCCGCCACAGTCGCAAGAACCGGGCCAATGGGATGGCGATTGGGCCGTCGCGTCCCACCGGGGAAAAGGCTACTGGAACATGGAGATTGCCATCCCGTTTGCCTGTCTGGAGTTGGGGACGCGTCGATTGGCAGAGCCATTCCGCTTCAACATCGGACGCGAGCAACGGCGGCTAACGGAGTTCTCGTGCTGGCCCGCGGCCGGTTTCCATAAGTTTGATGAGTTCGCTGTTCTGAAGGACCTGCGCCTCGATTCGGAGCGATATGGTTTGTCGCTCGGAGACATCGTGATGGGCGAGGGAGTGCCTGGTCCCAACCGCTTTGCCGCCCGTGTGGCGGAGGAACCTGTGGCCAATGCTACGGCAGATATCCGCGTACGCGTGAGACGACTGCCTCACGGCGTTGCTCAAGTTCACGGCGGCCGATACAGTTCGTCGCTTGGCGGTGAACTGGCGCTCGACTACTCCATCACGCTCACCGGCGGTTGGGTGGAGGTGGTCGTCGAGGCGCTGGATAACCAACAACGCACGCGGGCAAGTCTTTGCGACGTCTTCCGTGTGCCCTCGGCGGTGGAGGCTGCTCTTAATCTGCCGCTGCTGTATGTTTCAGATGGATGCGTTCGTCTATCGGGACGCGTCGCGATTTCCGCCGCCCTTCTCCCGAAAGTGAAGCTGAGGGGAGCCGTGATTTCCGGTGGAAAACGGGGAAGGGAGCTCTCGATCCCAGTTGTTAAGGATTCAGGAGCTTTCTCCGCGTCCATCCCCATCGCCAATCTGAAGCCCGGTTCTCACTTACTCGAAACACGATTGACTGCTGCCGGTTTAACGGCGGAGCCTGTTGTCAACGGGTTCACGTTTCGAGTTATAGTGGGCCCGATGGAATGAAAGAGGTTGGATTTGAAAATCACCATTCTGTCTGACGTACCCGTCTCCCCCAACCTCTCTGATGGTAAGGACACGTGCGCGTTTGTCCAGCTCGCCAAGCGCGCCGGCGGTGAGCCATACCTCGCCTATCGTCGAGGATCCGCCAAACACGGACCGGATGGCGCCTTTGTGATGCAGCGGACCTCGGACGGAGTCCGAACCTGGTCGGATCCGTTGACGATCTTTGACCGCACTCACCTCGCTCCTCCGGAGAGCGTGGTCTGCGGCGGCATCGCGGTCGTGGATGAAACGCTGGTCGCCGCCGTCAAGTCGCTGGAGATGCTGAGTCTGGACGTGTACGTCTTTGGCGAGGAAGCAGAGAGCTTCCCGCATTACGTGAGTTTGCTCCTCAGCGGAGATAGCGGAGAGACTTGGACGGAACCGAGACGCATCGACATATCTCCTTTTGGCGGGGCGCGCACCGGTGTGGCGACGAATCCGTTCGTCCTCCCCAACGGCAGCCTGTGTTTGCCGCTGGAAGTACAGCTCGATTGCGGTCCTCAGGCAACGGCAGCCGTGGTTACGCCCGACCTCGGGAACACATTCTCCCATCCTCACCTGCTTGTTGGAGACGAGACAGGACAGCTCTGTCTCTGCGATGCGCGCGTGACACAACTCCACGACCAGTCGTTTCTGATGCACCTTTGGACTTTTACGTGTGACGGCGAACAGACGATGGAAGTCCATCAGTCCCGATCGACCGATGGCCTTCACTGGACGCCTGCCCTTCCCACCGGTATCCACGGTCAGATTTCCGCTCCTCTGGAGGTCTCCCCCGGGTTCATCATAGCCGTCTGCAATCATCGCGAGCCGCCGGAAGGCAATCAACTCTGGTGGTCGGGGGACGGGGGAGAAACGTGGAACGATCAACCCATCCAGATGTGGGATGTTACTGAAGGCAGAATGCTTGGAACTCCTTCCGCCCGACGCTCCGCGGTCTCCATCTCGGCAGTGTGGGACAGTCTACCAAGCTTCTCTTTCGGCTCCCCCGGAATGTTGTTGCTGGATGACGGAGCGGTGCTGCTCACCTACTACGCAACCATCGATGGCATCATCCACGTCCGCGCCTGCCAATTTCGGCTGAGCTGAAGCTATACGATTCGGGAGGGCACGGTCGCTATTCTGGCGAACAAGCTGACAGAAATGAAAGTCAAGTTCGTGGAACAAGGCCCGCTCAAGGTAATGGCTCGCTTCTACGAGCTTTCCATGGCGCGTCACCCGACCATGGTGGATCGGGCGAAGCTGGTGGAAGACCAACTCCACGGGACTGTGGATCAAGTCATCAACGACAGCGGAGCTGAAATCGGCTGCGCGCATTACATCGGCGCGTCTTTCTCACCTACACTCAACACGCTCCAGCAACTCAAGCAACTCGGCAAGGCGGATTCCTTCAAGGAGCGGCCGAAGCGGACGAAGTTTGCCGAGTTCTACCTGAACCTGCTTACGGGCGCGTCCCGTGATTGCGGAGGGATCTGATTTGTACACCATTATCCGTACCCGTAGGATAAAGCTCCAGCTTTGTCAGATGCACATTGGAATTGCGGGAAAGAGGTCTGCCACTGACAAAGCTGGAGCTTTATCCTACGGCAATCTCCGTAATTCCGGGATGCACTCACCCTCGGAATGCGAAGCACGAGCTGCCTTCAGTGACTTCGCCGCTCAGTCTGAAACCAGGTCTCAGCCGACTCGGCTTCACCGGACGGAGGGGAGTTGACATCGATGTCTACATCCTCAGCCACGAGACCCAGCAGGCTCTGATCGGCAACTGGGGCGAGACTGCGTGGGGCGGGCATGTGACGCACACGGAAGAGCGCCAACACCTTCTGCGTGTCCGCGGGGCTGGCAGCTTCACCACAGTTATCCTGCCGTGGCGAAAGGGCAAGAAGCCGGATGGTTTGAGTGTGGCGAGCAAGGGCGACACGATCCTGATCAAGAGCGTTGACCTCATGGCCAGCATCGCGACCAACGGGTATGAAGTAACGCAGTCAGGGAAGACCACGAGGCGCGTCTTCTAAGCCGCCAGGGAGGCTCCAGGCTCCCCGTGCCATTGGTGTTTCTTCTACACGCGCTTCCTATTTCGCTGGGTGTGATGTAATCTTACCGGAAACGAGTGCCGGAGGGTCATCATGCAGGAACAGGAAACTGATTCTTTCAGATGGTCGGTCAGTTGCGGGATGTTGGCGTTTGGGAAGCTGGCAGGGGTGCCGTTGCACCGGCTCTTCCAGGAGGCGGAGGCAATCATCGAAGCCTACAGCGTGGGAGCGCCGCGAGCGCGTGATCTGTTTGGTCCAGAGGTTGGCGTTGGTGGCCCAATGTGGGCAGGGATCAGCTATGGACACACGAATGCTTTAGGGTGCGAATTGCGCTTCCCCGAAGACAGTGAGGTGGGAGTCCGACCTCTGTACGGAACCCTTGATGAGGGGATCGAGGCGTTGCAGGAGAAAGTCGATTTCGCTCAGCGCGGCATGATACCTTTCTACCTCAATCTGTGGGAGGAACTGAAGCAAGCGTTCCCGGACAGGCGCATCCCTTTCGGTGGACTGGCCGCAGAAGGCCCCATCACCACCGCCTGGATTCTGCGGGGGCACGACTTCTTCTCCGACCTGTATGATGCTCCAGAACAGACCCAGCGTTTCCTGCGGCTGGTCACGGACAGCGTCGTTGAGTACAAGAACTGGATGGCGTCTGTGAACGGGCAGCCCGGATTCTCAACCGACGGCGCCGGCGTTTGCGACGATGTCGCCGCCATGATCTCTCCCACCTTGTGGCCGCATTTCGTGATGCCTTACCTCGAGCGATATTTCAGGGCCGTCACTTCCGGCAGACGTTCCGCTCACATTGAAGATCTCACGGTGCAGCACCTGCCTTTCTTGGACGAACTTGAACTCACTTCCTTTGACCCCTCCGTGTCACCTCGACTGACGCCCGCACTGTTCCGTGATCATTGCAGCGTCTCGTTCAGTTGGCGTCTGAACGCCATGCAACTGCGCGACCTTAACGAGGCGCAGATTAAGTCATGGGTACGGGACGCGGCCCGCGACGGAGCGGCGAGTGTGTTCTACAACATCGAGGCCGTTGGTTGCACTGATGAGGGTGCGGCAAAGGTTAAAGCCTTCATCCGAGCCGCAAAACACGTGCAGCAGCGCCTGACGCAGGGCCATTCCCGCGCGGAACTCGCAAGCTGATTACTGCATTCGGCACGAAGGAGGCGCAATGATCGAACAGGTTCATCATGCTCGCCATCGCCGGGCGCAGGCACGAGATGAAATTCGTAGTGCATCCTTTCGTAAATTCTTCGACATTAGACGCCGGATCGCTTCAGCGTCCGGTAGCTCACACAACTGACTACCGAGCGCCAAGAAAGGACATCTTTTCTCCCCTTTCAACCCGTGTTCGTGCCGAACACGGGTTGAAAGGGGAGAAA
>MNXM01000021.1 GCA_001872605.1 Armatimonadetes bacterium CG2_30_59_28
TTTGTAACGCAGTTAGCGGTTCGTCGGTCCTGAGTGAGTTCATGCAACAACCCCCATCCTCGAACCCAAAGGGTTCGCACCTTCCCCCGTTATCGAACCGAAACGGTTCGCACAGGGGAAGGAACCCCAACCTCTCGTTTACGCCTGCCCGGCCCCAAGGGGCTGATTACCACCACGCATCACAAATCTGACTTACACCCCCCCTGGCGTCCGGCCTTTACCAGATCGCTGCTTTGCTGTAAACTTCCCCGTCAGGTAGGAAAGGCAACACCCGTTGGAGTCCAGTCACTCCTGAACGCATTATGAGCAAACCCATCGTCGCTATTGTTGGTCGCCCGAATGTCGGCAAGTCGGCCTTGTTTAACCGACTTGCCCGCCAGCGCGTTTCCATTGTGGAAGACACACCCGGGGTGACTCGAGACCGTGTATACGCCGAGTGCGACATCTATGGTCGGACGTGCACACTGGTGGACACCGGAGGACTCGATCCTTCTGAGAAGCAAGGACTGATCAACCAGGTGGCGGTGCAGGCGCAGGTGGCCATCAGTGAGGCGGCTCTCATCCTGTTTGTTCTCGATGCTCGAGAGCCCCTCACCGCCACGGACCATGAAGTAGCCGACCTGTTGCGGACCACCCAGAAGCCGGTTCTCCTGGTCGCCAACAAACTGGACAAAGCGGAGGCATCCGACGAGAATCTATACGCTCTTCGGCTCGGAGAGGCCGTTGGCATATCCGCCCTTCATGGACTGAAGATGGACCATGTGGTTGACTGGATTTCTTCCCACCTGCTGGCACAAACGGAAGATGAGAGGATTGAGGACGAATCCCTGAAGATCGCAATTGTCGGACGGCCGAATGTGGGCAAGTCCGCTCTGCTAAACGTCCTCACGCAGCAAGAGCGATCCATCGTCAGCAACGAACCAGGCACAACGCGTGATGCCATCGACACGCCCTGGGAGTGGAAGGGCCGCCCGATAACTCTCATCGACACAGCCGGCATGCGGAAACGCGGCAAGGTCAAGCTGGCCTTGGAGTACTACAGCGTGTTGCGCGCCCTGCGGGCCATCGACCGGGCAGATATCGTCCTTCTGTTGCTGGACAACGAAGGGCCGACGGAACAGGACACAAAGATTGGCGGGTACGCTCACGAAGCAGGCAAGGCGATCGTGGTGGTGGGAAACAAATGGGACCTTATCAGCGAAACAGCAAAGCGCCCGGACTCTTCTGGAAAGCTGCCGCGGCAGGAGAAACTCCTGCGGTCCGACTATGAAAGGCTGATTCGAGACTACCTCATCTTCATGCGATATGCGCCGGTAGTGCATACATCGGCCCTGAATGGGTACGGCATCGCGTCGCTGATGGACACAGCTATCAAGTGCCATGAGCAGAATACCCGGCGCGTCCCCACGGGCCAGTTGAACCGTCTGATTCGGGACGCTGTCCACGACAAACCTCCTGCTCTCTACAAAGGCAAACCGGTACGCATCTACTACGCAACGCAAGCGGGAGTGGCGCCACCCACGTTCGTCATCTTCACTGGCGACGCGCGGTCTCTGCACTTCTCGTATCTCCGTTTCCTGGAGAACCAGATACGCAAGAAGTTTGGCTTCGAGGGAACCCCCACTCAGCTCATCGTCCGGGAAAGGAAGCGAGAAGGGGGGTAATGGGGGCGTTGGACGACCAATCTTCCATGGGTGCATCCCGGAATTACGGAGACTGCCGTAGGATAAAGCTGGAGCTTTGTCAGATGCATATTGAAATTGCGGGAAAAAGGTCTGCCACTGACAAAGCTGGAGCTTTATCCTACGGCGACAAAGTCGATGTATCCGCTTTTCCGTAATTCCGGGATACACCCTCTTCCATCATTCCATCCCGGTCTCTCATCCTTCAACAGGTTGCCGAGGGGTGAATTGCTGGCTATAATAATGCGACGGAAGCGAACCTGGAACACTCCGAATCTTCCATTCACAAGGAGAATCTGTTGAGCGCATCGGCACTCTGGGTTTTCCCAACCTGCTATGTCATAGGCTCACTACCTTTCGGCGTCCTCTACGGCAAGCTCGTGAAGGGCGTGGATATTCGTCAGCACGGCAGCGGGAACATCGGCGCGAGCAACGTCATGCGTTTGTTCGGCGTGCAAGCCTTTGTCATCGTGTTTGCGCTGGATGCCTTGAAGGGGGTTGCCGCAATTCTCCTTTGCCAACGGCTTTTCGGGCCGGAGCACGCGTGGATGGTTCTGCTGGGTGGGCTGCTGTCGGTGTTGGGGCACACCTTCTCCGTCTTTCTAAAGTTCACCGGTGGGAGAGGGGTTGCAACAGGACTGGGACTGCTGGTCGCCGTTGCTCCCGTCGCGGGTCTATGCACCTTCCTTGTCTGGGCAGTGACGCTGGCGTTGACGCGGTACATCTCCGTCGCGTCAATCGCGGGCAGCATTTCAGCGCCCCTGTGGGTTGTTTTCATCCAGCCTCAGACTGTCCCTTTCCCTTACCGTCTGATGATTGCCATCGCCGCAACGCTGCTGGTTATCCGTCACGCGCCCAACATGAAACGACTCATTGCGGGTCAGGAATTCAAGCTGGGGCAGAAGGTGGAGCTCGACTCGCAGGTCAACAGGAAGTTGCCGGAACGCCGCGAACCTGAAGCGCCCGAAAAGGCTGAGAGCGAGGGGTCGGTTTGAGCCAGATCACTCCTGAAGAACGGAGCGCCCCTGTTGCGGTTCTCGGCGCCGGGAGTTGGGGAACTGCGCTGGCCTACCTACTGGGTCTCAAAGGGTATTCTGTTCGCCTCTGGGGTAGATCCAGCGACTTAATTTCCCGAGTGAAAGTCGCTCGCGAAAACGACATCTATCTACCGGGAGTGGTTCTGCCCGAGAGCATCATGCTGACATCATCTCTCGAGGAAGCCCTGGACGGAGTGTTGTACGTTGTCACCGCCCCTCCCTGTGTTGGAGTCCGGTCTTTGATGGAACAGTCCCGCCCATACCTGCATCCCGACGCGAGGCTGATCTCGGCCACAAAGGGGTTGCTGGAAGAGAATGCGCGGCGACCTTCCGAGGTGATACTGGAACAGATCGGTCGAAGCTACACGCCCAGAACCGCAGTGCTTTCCGGACCGAACCTCGCCCGCGAGGTAGTTCGGGGAACTCCCTCCACGACCGTTGTTGCCTGTGAGAATGTGGAGACCGCTGAGGCGTTCCAGCAACTGCTCACAACCCCCACCTTTCGGGTCTACACAAATCAGGACATCGCGGGGGTTGAGCTTGCCGGGGCGCTCAAGAACATCATCGCCATCGGAGCTGGTGTCAGCGACGGTCTGGGATTTGGCGATAACACGAAGGCGGCCCTCGTAACCCGTGGTCTCATCGAGATCACCCGACTCGGGGTTATTCTCGGTGGAAAGGCCGAGACCTTCACCGGTCTGGCCGGGATGGGCGACCTGTTCGCAACCTGCGCCAGCAACCACAGCCGCAACTATCGCCTGGGATTTCGGCTCGCCCAGGGAGAGTCCCTTGAACAGGTGGCTGCAAGTACGCCCATGGTCGCCGAAGGACTCCCCACCACCGCCGCCGCAATCCGGTTTGCCGAAGAGCACGACATTGCCATGCCGATCACACGGGAGGTCCACGCGATGCTCTACGAAAGCAAAGAACCGCGACAAGCCGTCGCTGATCTGATGGGCCGCGCCTCCAAACCGGAACTTGTCGATGTTCCGTGGTTTGACCTGCAGCAAAAAAAACTCTGTGAAAAGGCTTAATTACCTTCCATGCAGTGAGGAATTTTGTTACCATTAGCGGACATTAGTACCATCCCGTAAGACGAGTTTAGGTTTCAACAATGGAAGGAGGTGACTTAGCGAATGACTAAAGGAGAACTGGTAGATGCCATTGCCGCAGGAGCGGACATCCCCAAGGTAAAGGCCGGCGCCGCACTGAAGGCGACCTTGGAGGCCATCACCCACGCCCTCAAAAAGGGGAACAACGTGCAACTGACTGGCTTCGGGACCTTCGAAGTTCGGGATCGGGCCGCACGAATGGGACGCAATCCGCAGACCGGAGAGATGAAGAAGATCCCCGCCAAGAAAGTGCCTGCGTTCAAGGCCGGGAAACAGTTGAAGGACGCTGTCAACTAAATCACCTTCTCGTGACGGATATTGGAGTGCCCCGACGACAGAGTCCCCAAGGAACAGGGGCGAGACGTCGGGGCATTTCCATGTGTCCGGATTTTCATCAGTCGATCATCAACGGCTGTCACCTCCCACATGGTTATACTCGATTCCAGTAATGAGCAGGCTCTCTCGGAGACAATTCCTCTGCAAAGCAAGTCGCGGCACGATGGGCGTTGCCGTGTCGGGATCGTTGATTGCAGCATCACCGATCAGCGGCCGGCCCCGCGTGGTGATCGTTCGCTCGATCTCCCCGGTTCGAGTGCCGCTCCTGCTGGACATGCTGGAAGTGGGACTGATGCGCCTGACCAGTGCAGGTGAGTACCGGGCAGCGCTTTCCTGCTTGTTTAGACCCGAAGATCGAATTGGGGTGAAAGTGTCCGTCATGCCTCCCGGAACGCATCTGGAGTTGGCTAACGCTATGGGACACCTGCTGCACACTTGGGGACTTCCAGATGAGCGCCTCCTGTTTTGGGATCGCACTCTCCACGGTTTCGGAGAGCGAGGTATGGAGCGTCTCAAGCCGGGCGCAGGTTTCGACGACGCCGTCAGCAGACCGGTGACACGCTTCGCCACCTCGCTGGTGAACCTGCCCCGTCTCAAGGCCCACTGGCTTTCCGGCATGTCCGGCGCACTCAAAAACTGGGCAGGGGCGGTGGACGGGATTAACATTGATGACAAGGATACACTGTTCCCGATCCACGGCGACCACTGCGCAAGGGTCGGCATACTGCAAGCCCTCCCGCAGATTCGAAGTCGCTGTCGACTAATCGTCATGGACGCTCTCCGGCCTCTCTGCTCCGGCAGCCCACACGTGAATGAACGGTACTTCTGGGACGCGCGATGCCTGATATTTGGCACCGACCCGGTGGCGGTGGACCGCGTCGGGCTTGAGCTGCTGCAAGAGGGGCAAAAGAGAATCAACTGCCAGGATCCCAGTCTGCTGAGCGAATCGAGACATATCTTCATCGCCGACGAAAGATTGGGGCTCGGCGAGAGCAGGCTGTCAGAAATCGATATTTGTGAGGAAGTTGTCTGAGAGCGCCCCCATAACGGATCCCGTTCACGGCTCAGACTATACTCGTTACGGGTGAAAACACCCCCTCACCCTCGAACCCTTTGGGTTCGAGGGTGAGGGGGAAAGGTGGATTTTCATACGTAACGAGTATACAACGGAAGAGCCATCTACCGGGAACGGTCCGAGAGAAGAAATTGCAATGCGTCTTAAAGGAAAGAAAGCGTTGGTCACCGGCGCGAGCCGAGGAATTGGTCGAGCCATCACCGTCGCGTTCGCGCGGGAAGGTGCGGACCTGGCAGTCACTGCCCGGAATGCGGCATCGCTGGATGGAACGATTCAGGAAGTCCGGCAACTGGGACGCGCCGCCCACCCCGTGGCCTGGGATGTACGCGCCGTATCGCAGGTTGAGTCGCGTCTGAACCAGATCAGGGACGCTCTCGGTGGTCTGGATATCGTCGTCAACAACGCGGGCGTTGTGCGTCTGCCAAAAGATCATCCCAATCCTACCGACGAAGCTCTGTGGGATTACATCATGGATATCAATCTGAAAGGTCTCTACTTCATCTGCCGTGGCGCCGCGGAAATCATGAAGGAACAGAGAAGTGGAATCATCATCAACATAGCGTCAGATGCAGGTCTGCGCGCCGCCCCCAGCCCCTATGGGGTCTCGAAATGGGGGGTTGTGGGTTTCACTCGCGGATTGGGCAAGGAACTCGCGCCCCACGGGATTCGCGTCAACGCCATCGGTCCCGGCCCTGTCGCCACGGAGATGATGAACTGGCATCCCGGGGACTCCATGGAATCTCCCACCTTGCCTCTCGGGCGTTACTCTCTTCCCGAAGAAATCGCCGGAGTTGCGGTGTTTCTCGCCTCCGACGACTCCGCCGCGGTGGTTGGGGAGACTATCACGCTCAACACGGCAAACTCTTAGAGCTTACCACTATGCCAAACACGTACAGCGCCCGAGTCCCTGCGCCCCAGTTCCATCAGTTGCCTTCGACCTTCCGCCCACCTGTTCGCGAATTCTGTCGCAGGATTCTGCGCAAGTACCCCAACACCGTAGCCTTCGCTGTCATCGGCAGTGTGGCGGACAGCACGTGGGAAAGTGACAGCGACATTGACCTCGTATGGATCTTGAGCGGGAGACGACGGAAACGATGGCATGCTGAGTTGGAGTATGACTACTCAGGCGTCGTCGAACTGGTTCCCCTCAACCTCAAGGAGTTGAGACGTCACGTTGCCCAGCACAGCTCGCTGGCGCACTCGATTCAGAAAGGGCTGGTACTGTATGACGCGAAAGCCGTACTTGAGAGGCTGAAGCAAACCCCGCTCGGACCTCCAACCAGTGAGTGGAAGCAGGAAGCGTTTGAGTTCTTCTCCCGTCGGCTGGACTGGGGCATCGACAGCTATCAGCGCGAGCTCACGTTCCACAGAAAACACTGTCGCTCGGGACACTGTCACTGCCACGTCAGCGAAATCCTTACCCGTGCGGTCGTCAACCTGGCGCGACTTCTCCTCATTGAACAGGGACTCATACCGAACTCGAAAGCCGAAATGCGGTCGATGGTTCCAGCCGTGCTCCACAGTTCCCGCCAGCGCGCGGCTCTCGAAACCGCGCTGCAGGCGCACCACGAGAAGCGTGACCTGTCGCCGGATGAAGCCGCCGAACTGATCCGTCTGGGAAGAAACCTGCGCGAGCGGTTGACAAGGTCTCTCGCTAATCAGGATTAAGGAAAGTGCATTGCTTCATCTCTGAAGCGCCGCGCGCCACACTCAAAGCTGCTGGGTATTATTTGGAGAAGGATTCCTGCCAATGCGGACACCGCTCATGTTCTTGGCACTACCCGCCCTGATTGGGTCGGTGGGCGGTTTACAGCGCGCCAACGCCGGGGACACCGAGGAGAAGGGAGTACCAGCCGTGCTGAGCTTCCGTATGAAGAGTCTCGCTGGAGAAGATATCGACTTGGCCAGGTACAGCGGCAGAGTTGCGCTGATGGTCAACGTTGCCAGCAAGTGTGGGTACACTCCGCAATATGCCTGGCTTCAGAAGCTGCACGAGAAGTATGCGGACAAGGGACTGGCGATCCTCGGTTTCCCCGCCAATGAGTTTGGAGGTCAGGAGCCGGGGACCGATCACGAGATACAGGCCTTCTGCAAGAAGAACTATGGCGTCACGTTCGACATGTTCTCGAAGGTGGTCGTGAAGGGTGAGGGAATCTGTCCCCTTTACCAACACTTAACATCGACGGAAACTGGTCACCAGTTCGCGGGAGAAGTGATGTGGAACTTCGAGAAGTTCCTTCTTAACCGCAAGGGAGAGATCGTTGGCCGATTCCGGTCAAGGGTCGAACCGACTTCTGCGGAGATGGTCGAAGCCATCGAAGCGGAACTCGAGAGACAGTAGGCATTCGACACCTTGAGGGAGGTCTGAGCATGATGATTTGCTGGGGCGCACATTCCTTTTTGATGTTTGGCGCGGCACTGATCATATTCGGCGCGACAGGGCAGGCAATCGCGGCTGAAGAGACTGCATTGCCTTTGTCGGCAATGGATACCTGCCCCCTGAAGATCGGCATGAAGGTTCCGCAGGTCGTCCTGATTTCAGCCGACGGAAAACCCTTTGAACTGAGCGACGCTATTTCTCAGCAACCCACGGTGCTGATCTTCTATCGCGGCGGTTGGTGCCCGTACTGCAACGCGCAACTGGGGCAGTTGCAGAAGATCGAGCCCGAGTTCCTGGCGCTTGGCTATCAACTCATCGCCGTTAGTCCGGATCGCCCCGAAGAACTCAAGAAATCAGTCGCAAAACAACAATTGAGCTACACTCTCATCTCCGACAGCAAAGCCGACGCGGCGAAGGCTTTCGGTCTCGCGTTCCGGGTCGATGACAATACGTTTGCGCGTCTCAAGGAGTACAACATCGACCTCGAAGCCGCTGCTGGCGAGGGGCACCATCTCCTGCCAGTTCCCGCAGTGTTCCTTGTCGGGAAAGACGGAATTATCGACTTCAGCTACATTAATCCCAATTACCGTGAACGCTTGAGCCCTGAGCTGCTATTGACTGCGGCGAAGATGTACGCGCAGGAGTGAGGTTCGTCTGTCGCCTCTTCGTTCCCACAGCTTCGCGGGCGGGGGCTGTCTTCTCCAAGTACCTCCTCACTTAACCTTTGATGGAAGACGCCCAATGGAATTTTGAGAAGTTTCTGATCAGGCGCAACGGGGAGATTGTCGCCCGGTTCCGTTCCGGCGTCCAGCCGGAGTCGGAGGAGATACTCAAAGCGATTGAGGCGGAATTGCAGAAGCAATAGGCGGCTGGCCAGGCAACGGTCATCCGAGACACGGGAAGGCGAGAGATCGCTTGCCCGTTGTGCATGTATGGTTTATAACAATACGTCATGGCCTGACCGGCTGACAGGATGCAGCGTTACGCAAAGGAGCATTCTACATGGAATGGTTGACGAACCCGCACACCTGGATTGCTTTGGTTACGCTCACAGCCCTGGAGATCGTTTTGGGGATCGACAACATCGTCTTCATATCGATCCTTGCGGGAAAGCTACCGCCCCACCAGCAACCGCGGGCCCGCAGAGTCGGCCTGTCGCTGGCGATGGTCACACGCATCATTCTGCTGTGTTCACTATCGTTCATGGTCAAACTGACCGGCCCCATCTTCACGCTCTTGCACCACGGAGTCTCCGGGAGAGACCTGATACTGATCGGCGGCGGACTCTTTCTCCTGGCGAAAAGCGTTCACGAGATTCACGACAAGCTGGAGGGCGTGGAGGGTCACCGATCCGCTAAAGTCGCGCCCTCTTTTGTGAGTGTCCTCATCACGATTGCCCTGCTGGACATCGTCTTTTCACTCGACTCAGTCATCACCGCGGTAGGGATGGTGGACGAACTTGGGGTCATGATTGCCGCGGTCATTCTCGCTGTGTGTGTGATGCTCCTTTTCTCCGACCCGGTCAGCAACTTCGTGGAAAGTCATCCGACCATCAAGATGCTGGCGCTCAGCTTCCTGTTGCTCATCGGCACGACGCTGATCATGGAAGGAGTGGGCGCCCACGTCCCCAAAGGGTACGTCTACTTCGCGATGGGGTTCTCCTTGTTCGTGGAGATGCTGAACATCAGGATGGGGGCGAGACAGCCGCTACGCTTCCATTATCCGTACACCGCGGACTCACAGAGTCCGAACAGAGACCAATCCTTCAGGTTCCTGAAAGCGCCTATAGGTCGGGATTATCGGCTTCGCAGTTTCTCGGACCGCACATCATCAATCTCCAGTCCCGAGTCTGTTGAGACAAACGCGACGACCAGGGACATCTCGGCACGCGTCGCGTCGGCAAGCCACGTCGACTCAACCTGCTTCCCGTCCTTCGCGTGAACGGTATTGGCGCGGCCAGCAGGGGATGGAACACGTCGCAGCAAGATGTCCCGACCATTCATGGAACGAGTCCTTTCATGCGGAAGCTGGCAGCGATCATGTCCTGGATGTGCGGGCAACAACCACCGGACTGACTGCTGGGATCTGGTATCATGCAATGCCAATCCAATGGAGATGCGCTGAGAACATGGACGTAGTAACTCTCGGTGAAACGCTGTATCTGATCAACAGCCCTGTGCGAACCAGCATCGACCGTGCGTCGCAGGCGAGGCTGTCTTTTGCCGGGGCGGAGTCAAATGTGGCCATCGGTCTGGCGCGGCTGGGGCACTCGGTTCGCTGGCTCAGCGCGGTGGGCGACGATCCGTTTGGGCGCGCCATTGTGAAGACACTGCGGGGCGAAGGCGTGGACGTTTCACATGCGATCATTGATCCCAACGCTTCCACGGCCGTGATGCTACGCAGCCAGCGCGCATACGCTGAACCGGAGGTCTTCTATTACCGAACAGGCTCGGCGTGCAGTCGATTGACCGGCGAGTCGTTCACGACCGAAGCGTTGGATGACGCAGAGGTCCTGTTCATTTCCGGCATCACGCCGGCATTGAGCGAGGGATGTCGTGAGTTAATCGTCAACCTCGCAAAATCCGCGCGACAACACGGCCGGCAGGTCTGGTTCGATCCGAATTACCGGAGCAAGCTATGGAGCCAATATGAATTCCGAGCAACAACAACGGAACTATTGCGAAGCGTCGATGTAGTGCTGACCGGAATGGCAGAAGGACAGATGCTCACAGGGGGTGACACTCCAGCGGACATCGCCAACCGGTTGCGCGATCGCGAGCCGTTGCGAGTTATCATCAAAGCTGGTGCCGAGGGTGGGTTCTGTTTTGACGCCGCCACGGAGAAACACGCGTCGGCCTTCGCCCTGCGTGAGATTGTCGACCCTATCGGCGCGGGAGACGGTTTCGTGGCGGGGTTCATGTCCGCGACTCTCGACGGCATGCTGCCAACCGAGTGTCTCCTGCGTGGCAACGCGGTAGGAGCCATGGTCTGCATGGCGGAAGGAGACTGGGAGGGTTTGCCGACGAGAGCCGAACTGGCGCGATTCTTGTCCGGTCGCACGGAGAGCCAGCGGTAGCGCCTTGGGCCCGAGCCACGAACGTTAGAGACTGGCAAACCAGCCTTCGGGCCGTGCTTGTGTCAGCTGGAACTCCAATGAAAGAGCCAACATGAACCTCGCCGAGAAATGGGAGTTGTCTATTGCGCCGAGGATAGTCCGTGCTCCCACTGGAGACGCCGCGAGTGAAAGTCAGCATCAGGTTTCCAATGAGACAGGCGGCTGCGCTGTGGCTAATAGCCATTGCGCTTGTGATAGGTGTTGTACCGCTGTTGGCGGCGTGGGTGGTTGTCCATCATCCCATCACCATCCATGTCGCCCGTCACCATCCCAGTCGGTCCGGATTGCGCTATGAGGATGTGTCCTTCCCTTCCACCGACGGACTGCGGTTGTCCGGCTGGTACATACCGAAGGAAGACGCCAGAGGCATCGTCATCCTGTGCCACGGCGCGTTTACAGACCGCACCGACCTGATGGACCTCGCGCTCGACCTGAACAGCGCCGGGTTTGCCATTCTCGCCTTCGACTTCCGTCAGCGGGGCTGCAGCGGCAGGAAGATCAACACTATTGGCCGGGAGGAGGTGAACGACCTCCTGGGCGCTGTTGCGTACCTGAAGGCGCGGGAGGAGCTCGCGGAGAAACCCATCGGTGCAATCGGCGCGTCGATGGGAGCGGCGGTAGCAATCATGGCTACCGCGAGGTGCGCGGACATCTGTGCCGTGGTGGCGGACAGTTCCTATGGTCGCTTGGACCGGGCCATCAACCAGCACCTGTGGGTCTTTTTCGGCCCCTTGAAACCGTTGCTGGCGCCACTGACATTGTGGCACGGGAAGCGAATGTTGGGATTCGATCCGAGCATCGTGGCTCCGGAGGAATCCATACCGGGCATCTCCCCGCGTCCTGTTCTGCTTGTTCACAGTCGCAGGGATTTCCTTGTGTGGAAGTCAGAATCCGAACGCCTCTTCGACGCAGCGGGAGAGCCGAAGGAGTTGTGGCTGACCCCTCGGGGACTGCATACCAAGAGCCGGTTTGCGCACCCAGAACAATACCGCGCGAAAGTGGTGGGCTTCCTCCGTCGGGCGCTCACTGCACCTGGTAAAGAAATGGCCCATTGAGCATCGGGGACAGTCCGGGGGGCGAACCAGTCCTGCCTCGGTTTGTGCTCTGTCAACCTACGGCATCACCGTATGCCCGCTCTTCCCGGCGAACGCGTCCATCGCCAGCCATAGCCCCGCTATGCCGAACTCGCCCAGGATCAACCCGTAGAAAAAGTTCCGGGCCACAGTGTATCCCTTCAGCCCACCGTAACGCACGATGGCGACCTTGAAGGTCCAACCCACGAGACAGGCAAACCACACGCGGGTCGTCTCCCAAGAATAGGCCGGGACATAACCGACAGGATGAAACGGCCACCAGATGAATCGCGTCCGCATGAAATGAAGGAAGAGCACACCCATGCCTCCGGCGACCATTGCGACCAGTTTCCCACTCTCAACAGAGGTCGGCATGGCAATAGCAGCAGACGCGTTGTTCCACAGTCC
Organism: Armatimonadetes bacterium CG2_30_59_28; assembly: GCA_001872605.1. Lineage (GTDB taxonomy): Bacteria > Armatimonadota > Abditibacteriia > CG2-30-59-28 > CG2-30-59-28 > CG2-30-59-28. The sequence goes on from MNXM01000021.1 coordinate 12,219, forward strand.
CTGCGACCCGTCAACGAAAAACCATCGACTCATGGTCAGCGCTCCGTGACGGTATGCGAGGACAATAACTGCCACGTAGGAAACCAGCGCGCCCCCTCGTAGAGTTGGCGAACCGCTTCCGGACTGCTGGGAATCAACCACGAGGGAATGTGATGCTGAATCAGGGACGCGTAGTCGTTCTCCGGTGAGGCAAAGTACATGGGGGACGCCACGGCCGGAAGGAGATAACCCACCAAGCCGAACGTGGGAATCCCCGCTGCCACCAGCGTCATGCAAAAGACAAACAGCAGCTCCTGGCGGGATAGTCCAAGTGGAGTTTCCAGCAACTGCAGGGCGCCATTGACGATGACAATAAGAGCTATCAACACCAGCATGGGACCGAGCGGAAGATGGTTGCCGCTCAGCTCCGAGTTCTGGAGAAACAGATCTGTAAACGGGGCAGCAACGCTCAAGAAGACGACAGAAGCAATACCGATCACAGCCGCCCGTAAAGTGAGTGGGTGGCGGGGCTCCGTGGGAGCGGTCTCCTGCACTGGATCCGAAAGGGCATGTCCAGGTTGGCTGAGTGCGTTACCGCTCACTTCTGCGGTCCTGTCACGACGTCGATCTCCGTGAAACGCGTATAGTACAACTTGGCCAGCGGGGCGCCGTCGATAAGGCGAACCGCGTCAAAGTTGGTCACGGCCCCTGACGGGAACGACACAGTCAATACCCGATAACAGTCGGCCTTCGCGCCCTCCCACTGATCCACTTGAAGAAACCCCGTTACATCCCGCCAGTCCTGCGCCTTCGCGTCACGCACAGCAAACTTGATGTTGGCGCGGCTGCGCTGGGAATCTTCCATCGTCCAGCAAAGACGAATCTGCCGAAGTTCCCGCCCTTCGGCAGTAACCTCCCCCAACTCGCATCTCGCCGTAACCTCCATCGGTTGGGAATGGTGGAAGAACAGGGACTCCGCAACGTCGCCGTCGGTCAACCCCACGATCGTGTTGCCCTTGTGAAATATGGTTTTGCCGCCCCAGTTGAAGTAGCTTCCCTCCGTCTCGAGGATAAACTCCCTCCCCTGCGCCGCGTCGTCGCCGGACATTTCTGGTTGTCGGTACATGATTCGCTGCAATTCCACACCGCGATCCGGGAACTCCAGGTGCTCGACTACAACAGTGCGGTAGGGTCCCGTTTTCATATACTCCCAAATCTCTTTCTCAAACAAGGCAAGGCGGCGCTTCTCCGTATCGGTCTTCGCAAGTTCACGCGCCTTTACCACGAGACTCCCCAAGTCCGCCATCCGCTCCGGCGTGCCGAGAAATTTCCAGGCCATCTCCTCGGACTGGTGGCCGAGTATCTTCCCTCCCTCCAGCCGGGGGTAATTGCCGGGGTCGCCATAGATACCTTCCACCGTCAGGTAAAACGACTTCATCGGTTTCGCCGCCGCCCCGTAATAGCGGGCGAAGTACTCATCCAGCAACTGGTCAACGTCGCGAGTGGGGTCATCGAGGAGCTTGAAAGTGACAAACGCCTCCACCTCCTGGCCGAAGCCATTGAAGAACGCGCTGCGAATTCCGTCCCGATGGAACCGTTTGAACCACCGCTCGATCCTGTGAGCAAAGAAACCGGGGAAGACGTTCCATCCCCCTCCATGTCCCACCTCTGCGGGGAAGCAGTAGTAAAGCCACAGGAATATCGGTCGATCTTTCTCCTTTGTCACCCAGGAGTCGTAGAACTTCACATCATTCTGCTGGAGTTCAGTCGCATAGGTATTGCGCATGTGTAGACAGAGCTGAACAGCGATGTTCGACTCCAGACGAACACGCTTCGGGTAATACGCGTAGTCGGCGTAGGCCAATGTCGCCAGACGCTTGCCGGGGTGAGTTTGCTTGACTGCTCTTGCGACCTCGTTGGCAAAACCGAAGACGTAGTCGCTCGCGTAACCGTTGGAGAAGAACGGGCTTTTCGCTTCCTCCGAATCCATCCGCGCCTGACACTTGTCGCACTTGCAGTACGCGCTGTTGTCCATGGGAACGAGAGCAAAATAGTCTCCCGAGGCGACGGCTCCCTGGAGCTTGTCTTTCCCGTCGAAGTAGTCACGGGCATCTTGAGTGACCTGCTGAATGAACTCCGGATTCGTGTAGCACATCTGCGGTGGCTTATTGTCGTAGCCGTGCGCAAACCACTCCGGCTTGCTGCCCACAAACACGGAGGCCGCTTTTGGATCTGCGCTCTTTGCCCAGAAGCGGTCGTAGTATCCATAAAAGGAATGGTTCGCCTGGTACTTGACGCCGCCTGCACGCATGCGATGGAGGAACAGCCGGTTCATCCCGCGTTTTGCATGGACGTACTGCCACCCGCCCGGGTACTTTCTCTTCAGGTCTGCGTATCCCAGCGCGTCCGCTTCATCCAATTGCGGGGACTTCGGCGGCCAGAGGCCGGTAACCATGTTGTACACTTCGCTCATCCCCATTGGCCATCCAATGTCGCGGTACTCAAACGCAGGCGACCGACGGACCTCGGTGCCCTTCACCGTCAGGTTCTTAGTCTGCGGATAGTCTATCCCCAGCTCGGTCGGGTTGAACCAGCGGACGTTGCAGAACCGCTCAAGGAAATCATATACGGCGTAGAGCGTGCCCTGTTCGTCGAACAGATCAGGCCAGGTGCCGAACGCAAACGGGTCGTCCTCACCGTACTTCACTTCAGCAAAGTCTTCCTTGTCGCGCCCCATCAGCACCAGCGTTCCGGGAGCGAACCGAATGATGTACTCCTGCGGTTTGAGGCTGTCGTTCTTCAGTCCCTGCTTTTCTGTCGCCGCGCTTGCACCAACAAGGATGCGCGTCCCGTCAGTCGGCCCTGCTTCTCTGACAACAGGCACGTCTGCTCCAGTGATCAGTTTGAGGTGGCGCTGCAACTCGAACGCGGCAAGCTGCGCCGCGCGAGTGGGGTTGTCGGCGAGAATCATGCTGGAGACAGACGCTCCATCCCGGACGATGGAAAGCTGTAAGTCCCGCGCGGCGACCTGCGCTGAAGACAGGCTCACGAGAATCGCCGCCGCTGCATAGACGCAGAACGGGACTGTTGTAGCTCCGTTGGATGCAGGGTTCATCCTCACTCTCCAGATTCCCAATGCTCTGCTGAGTGCGATCGTCGTTCAGCAGTTATTTGGTGAAATCACCGGTCGTACGACTCCTATGAACGGCAGCAACAAGCACTCTCATCGTCGCGCGTGTGTGCCTGATTCTACCGCGATGGTTCACAAAGGGCAATTCGCGAATAAATCGATAAAAAAATGCTTTCTGTTGCACCGTTGACATTTGTGCCTGCGTCTGAAGCGTGGTATCCTTATCTCCGTGGTTTAAGGGAAAGGCGAGAGTGCCTCCCTGCCAAGGAGGCTCACAAACGAGGTTGAAGAACTATCCGACGATAATTCAAGGAGGCTTGGGAGCTGGCGTATCGAGCCACCTCCTTGCCAAGGCCGTCTCCATGGCGGGGCAACTCGGCGTGGTTTCGGGCACCGCCCTTCCTCTTATCCTTGCAAGACGTCTACAGGAAGGCGACCCTACAGGGTGCCTCCGTCGCGCCCTCGGTCACTTCCCGTCGCCTGAACTTGCGAAAGGCATCGTCAAGAAGTACTTCGTCGATGGTGGCAAGCCGTCCGATAAACCGTACCGTTCCGTCCCGATGTTTAGCGCGGCTCCCGGCAAGGAACTCCTGCGACTGACCGTTGTTTCCAACTTCGTGGAAGTCTTCCTCGCCAAGGAAGGGCACAGCGGGATTGTGGGCATCAACTACCTCGAGAAAATTCAGATGCCGAATCTCTCTTCCTTGTATGGCGCAATGTTGGCCGGCGTCGACTATGTCCTCATGGGAGCGGGAGTACCCCGTAAGATTCCGGGCATTATGGATGAACTGACCGGCCATGGCGATGTCAGCCTGCGTCTGAACGCGGAAGGCGTATCACGAGATCGGGATCACCGGTCTCGTTTCAGTCCGTCGGAGATCCTCGAGAAAGGGCTACCCTCCCTGAAACGGCCGAAATTTCTCCCGATCATTGCTTCTGCCATCCTTGCCATTACTCTGGCCAAGAAGGCGTCCGGGCAGGTGGACGGATTTATAGTGGAAGGTCCCACCGCCGGGGGACACAACGCACCGCCCCGTGGAGCGACGGTTCTGGACGCCAAGGGCGAGCCGGTTTACGGACCCAAGGATGATGTGGACTTGGGGAAGATTCGGGAGCTTGGGCTTCCCTTCTGGCTTGCCGGATCCTATGGCACACCGGAGAAGCTGCGGTCTGCACTCGACGCAGGAGCCCAGGGCGTTCAGGTTGGCACTGCGTTCGCGCTCTGCCAGGAGTCCGCGCTGGCAGACTCCGTCAAGCAGGAGTTGCTGGCCAGGGTCGTCGCGGGAACGACGGAGGTGCGCACAGACACAGTGGCGTCGCCGACGGGCTTCCCCTTCAAGGTGGCCAGCCTTGAGAACTCGCTGTCGAACCCCATGTGCTACGCAGACCGCCCACGAGTCTGCGACCTCGGCTACCTGCGACACCCTTATGAAAAGGACGACGGCTCGTTGGGCTATCGCTGCCCATCGGAACCTGTGGACGACTATGTCCGCAAAGGCGGGAATATCGAGGATACCGTCGGCCGCAAATGTCTCTGCAACGGACTCATGGCCAATATCGGCCACCCTCAACTCCAGAAGACCGGCTACCGTGAACAGCCCCTCGTCACGATCGGCGACGACGTCAAAGATCTCACCCGCCTCATGAATAACGGCAATACCTCCTACACAGCCGCCGACGTCATCCGGCACCTGCTTGGCGAATAGTGCGCTCAAGCGTCTCCCACCTCCGGATCTGTGCGCCTCCGTGGTTGACACGTCCACCCCTTGTCCCTTATCCTGCTGACACTTCATTCGATGTTCGTAACTGCTCGGCCGAGTGATGCGGGTTCGGCGCGGAGGATAGAGGGGACATGAGGCGTTCCGCGAAGCGCGGTGATGAGAGCTTCCAGAGGACGCTGACCGTTCTTGCGGGCCGTGGAGAGGTAACTGCGAATCTGACAGAACACCTTGGGCCCTTCTTCGCTGCGGAAACAGCCCGACACTTTCTGCTTCACCTTGATCGTGCGGATATCTCGCTCCG
>MNXM01000269.1 GCA_001872605.1 Armatimonadetes bacterium CG2_30_59_28
CGGTCACCACGAGATGTAGGGGCTACTTGCGTCAAGTGGATACCCCCCAAGCGGTATATCACTCACGCACTCGGACAGGATTGACAGGAGGAAGCGACGAAGGAACGTCGTAGCGGTTGCGTGTAACCTTGCACGCTTCGCCAAGCTGACTCCTTCGAACCGTCGTGCGTGGAAGGCCCCGCCGAACTGCCGAAAGGCCAGTGACCGACCGGTCTGCGCGAACTCGCAGAGTTCGCCCTTATCCTGTGCATCCCGTGCATCCTGTCAACAAGGTTATGCCTGAGCAGTTACCAAATCTTACTTACACCCCCGCCACGCGGTCAGGCGCGCAGATCTATACGGGACTCTATGTGGATCGGACCCCCGCGCCCCTCGCGGGCTGACTCAATTCCGTCAACTCATCAGAGAGACGCCGCGTCAAGCAAGACCGCTTCTCCCTGAGTGAGAGGTGTATAGGCATGGTGGCGGGATCAATCGGTCTCCCCACGCTAAGCACGGTCTTTGCCCTGAGCATCCCTGGCACGAATGAGCCTACTGGCATGATCCTTGATGTGCCACTGATAAGAATTGGCACCAGGGGAACGCCACACTTCAGCGATAGCATGGCAGCCCCCGGGCGAAGCGTCTGCAGCGAACCGTCCGGGCTGTCTTGTCCCTCCGGGAACACGACAACGATGTCGCCCTCCATCAAGCGCCTTGCGGCCTCCCGAAGAGCGGCGCGGTCTACGCGGTCACGTTCCACCGGAAAAGCCTGAAAGAAGGGCATGATACTACGGAGATAGGGAGTCTTAAATAACGCCGCCTTTGCCATGTACCAGGCTGGCCGCGAGCAGGCCAGGGAAATCGCCACTGCATCGATGTCACTGATGTGGTTTGGGGCGATCACGCAACCGCCCCGGCAAGGAATGTGCGAGCCACCGCGAACGGAGTACCCACCAAATAACAGAAAAAGGAGCCGGGCAACACAACGAATCAGAGGGTAAAGGTGGCGATACATCGGGAAGGTCAGTGATTCTCTATGGCAACCCCCCTCAGACACTCCGGAGGCTTTGCGTCAGACGTTATTCAGCAGACGCGCTGTTTTGACTATCTCCCTTCTTGCGTGGTAACATCCGACAGCGTTGTACCACACTCAATAGCAGGGAGTGGCGCGGTGCTCACAGAAAGACGTGCGGGAAGCATCGGGCTACGAGTCGGCAACTTCGCGGAGCGTAGGCCGATGCCCTCCCTTTGAGACCCCTTCGACAGGCGCAACAGACGCGCGTCTACGCCGTCGAGTCGCAGCGCGAAACAAATCACAGATGCAGCAACGAAACCGACAAATCGGGAGGCCCCCATCCGCTCTGGGGATAGTCATAGTGTGTATGTGCGCAGCTCTCGCGCTTGCGGGAGCTGCATCGCTGCTCACCAACAAGCCCCCGATCGTCCTCAACCAATCGACGCAGGAGGTTGAGTACCAGGCTCCGTGTGCTCCACCACCCGTCGAGCGCAATGGCGTGTTATGCGTTCCTGTGCGATTCCTGGAAGAGAACCTGGGATGCCAGTCGTTCATAAGCGGCCCCACTCAGACGGTGGCAAGATATTTTGGTTTGCCCATCCTGTTCGCCACTGGCAACCGTGTTGCGCGCGTCAATAAACAGTCTTGTGATCTCTCCGTTGCGCCCTTTGCGCTCGGCACGGACCTCTTTGTCCCCACCGACATTGTGGAACGCCACTGGGGAGTCCGGTTCCGCCGTCTTGGGAAGCAGACACTGGGTATTTCAGCTTCTACATGTCTCCCACAGAGCATCCGGCACTCGGTCTCTTTCGACAAGACTCGCGTAGTCATTGACCTCGACCGGCCGGGGCCCTACAGCGTGAGAAGAGACGGATCAAGGATCATCGTGCGCATCTGGGGAGCGCTGCCGCGCGTCACACAGGGAGCACCGCCCGCGTCCATTCTCCCCGTGCCCGATATCCGCGACGTGCTCGTGCGAAGCGTAGGCGTTGCCAGCCTCGGAGCAGCAGGGGCCGACCTCGAGATAGACCTCAGGTACCGCGCTCCTGCCACCGTATTCTCGCTGCCCGACCCGCCTCGGATCGTGATTGACTGCGAGAAAAAATTTGAGGAGAAAGTAGAGACAGCCATCAGTACTGGCCTCGCCCACGTCTCCCTCCGCCGCGGGGCTCCCTCGGGCCCCGTGCAGGTGAACGCCGTCAGGGCGAACCTAAGTTCCCCCGGGCGGAAGTACAGATTGCGCGTGATAATGGCAGGCAACGCCCTGCGCCAGTGCGATTCTCCGAGTCGGGTCGCCCAGCGCGAAGGAGCGATCGCAGCGGTCAACGGAGGCTACTTTGCCGGGAATGGGTCTCCGCTCGGTACCGTCGTGAGCAACGGAGAGTGGGTCAAGACAAGTGATCTCGGTCGCACGGGTCTGCTTGTGACAGAAAGGCAGGACGTGCGCATCGACACTGTGAAATGGGTGGGCACTGTCGTCGTCAGTGATCGCCCGGCAAAACCACTCGGTGGACTCAATACCCGGTACAGTCAGAGCGGAGGACTGCTGGTCTTCACGCACCGCTGGGGAACCAGCCTCGACGCAAAGTCCGGAGAGACGACGGTTTCAGTTTCCGCTTCGAAGGTGACCGCAGTAACGCACATCGACAACCAAACCGGCAGCAACCAGGCAACCGCGTCAGCAACCAGCATACCGATTCCTCCCGATGGATACGTCATACTTGGCCCTCGGCAGTTACTCAACGGGATCAAAACAGGCCAGCGATGCGCGATACGTTGGGAAGTAAGAGGGAATGGAGGAGGCGTCCGTCAGGTCCTTGAGGCAGGACCGAGACTGCTCGCAGGAGGACACACGAAAATCACTGCGGCAGAGGAGCGCTTTCGCGCGGACATAACGTCGGGGCGCGCCCCGCGCTCGGCATTTGGTCTGACGGCAACAGGAGAAGCGCTTTTGGTGACTGTCGACGGTCGAAGTCCTTCGGAGAGTATCGGGGCAACACTCCAAGAGCTCACGGAGATCATGAGGCGACTCGGAGCCGTGGACGCTGTGAACCTCGACGGAGGCGGTTCTACAACGCTGGTTATTCATGGCAAGGTCCGCAGCAGTCCGTCGAGCGGGGCCGAGAAGCGCGTCAGCACGATATTGGCGATTGTGCCCGAATAGGGGCTCTCGCCGAGAACCCGACGATCTCTACGGTGCGGCCTTCCCGGTCCGCGGGGTGGACAGCGGCGGAGGGGATGGCTGGGCCGGCGAGGAATCGGCGGGGACGGGCAGGGCGGCGGGACGCGGCGGCCCCGGTGCCCGTCTCCTGACCGGTCTCCGAGGAGTCCGTGTGCTGACCGGTGGCAACGGAGCAGGATTCACTTTGCTAACGGGGGGCGGGCCGGAGTTAATTCCCGGTAGGCGCGTCGCAGCCGCAGGTGGAAATGTGGTAGCCGACGGAACGGAAGGTTGTGTCACCGGCGTATCCAGTCCCTGTCTCACCGCGGCAATCAGTTCCCCGACACTCTCCAACTCCGCCAGGACAACCCGTTTCTTTGGTGGCTGCCGCAAGGCTGCATCCGTGGCCCCCAACAGCGCGCCCCGGATAGACTGGATATATCCGTATGCCGGATCATCAGCGATGGAAGACAGTTGCCCCACCAGCTCCTTCGCCTTCGCAGTGTCTCCTGATACGAGACTGGTCTCCAGGTCGGTCAGCCTGACTTGTAGATCACTGTTTTCGGACAAAGCATTGACTGCATCGATTTCTGCGGTCATCTGCTGCAAGGCGAGTCCTGCCCCCCGCAGATCGTTCTGCTCCAGCCGAAGCCCCACGCGTTGGGATCCAACGTCCAGCACAACGGACGAGAGGTGAGACTCGATGTACCCGAGAAGGGACCCAACGTTCCTCAACTCCGATCCCATCTCAGCGAAGTTATCGCCCTGGGCACTCAGTTTTGCTCGACTCAGTCCCGCCGACATCAACTCGAGATCAATCCGCGGATCATACTGAATGGCAGCTTGCTCCTCATCTGCGGGAGCCACCTCCTCAGGCGATGGCACAGTCTGTTCGGGCTCCGGAGAAGTCGGCGGCCCGGTCGGGGGCGGCGTTGGGGCTTCCGTCTTTATCACTTGTCCGCACCCAGCCAGCAATCCGCCAATAAGCAAACTCACGAGACAGCGAACGGTCGTGTTCATTGGATTGTATCCTCCAGACAGAATTGTCGAGTGGCGGTATTTTAAGGATAGAAGGTGCAAATGTCAAGGCACTGAGTTGCGTCACCGAAAATCTACGCGGATTCGGAGGGGAGACCGTCCTTACGAATGACCAATGGTGAGGGGGTATTTTCACCCGTAACGAGTATAACTGCAGGAGCTATCTGCGCTTGGGGAGTTGGTGCAAGCTTTGAGGCACAAGGCCATTTGAGGGTGCCTCACTGTGCCTTTTCCTCGGGAAGGAGAGATTTGATCCTCGCCGCAACCTGCTCTGCCTGCATCTCGATGGCAGGCTGCAGGAAGTGGAACGGGTCCCGGTAGTACTCAGGATGATCCTTTAACGGGGAGTGGAGGTCATTGATATCAGCCCTCAATTCCTCGGCCAGTTGTCGGGCCATCCCATTCCTCTCGTCAACGCGTGGATTGTGGCGGTTTGAGCTGCTGGTGGACTGCAGTGGGGTGGTTAGAGCAAGGATTAGTTTGGCGTCTGGCAACTGTTCTCGTATCTGCTTCAGCGTCGCCTCGTAGCCATCTCGGTATTCTCCCTCCGTGTAGCCGAATCCATGAAGGCCGCTGTTGAAGTGAACAACGGCGTAATGGTAACCGGAGAGCATGGTTGCCAACTGATGGTGAAAAGCGGGATCGGCAACACTGGAGGAGGTTGCGAGCTTCGCGCAGTAGGCCACGCCTTCCAGCTTCTTGGCGACGACAGGGCAATAGTTGCTTGTGATCGAATCCCCAATCAGCAGAACCCGAGGCTTGTCAAGCGCATTGGCCCTGGGGATGTAGATGTCGCACCACTCCGTGCCCTCCCGGTGAATATCTCGGTCCGCTTTCGCCGTGACTCCCCGATCACCGGCCGCATAACTCATCAACAAGGCCATCCCGATCACCAGTAGTGGAAAGCGCATATTCCGTCTCCTTCTCCGATGAGCAGAGGGCAGAGCCGCGCATGGACGTTCTCCCTCCCCGTACTCCATTGGTCGCCGGAGTATACCAATATGTGCCGATGCGCGCAACCATGCAGGGACGGAGGGGAGAATGTCCAGTGCTCAACGTGCTGTGGTCAGTATGATTTTCGGGCGGCTCATATCGGCTATGACTCCACCCCCCTCACCCTGCCCTCTCCCCCGATGGGGGGAAAGGGCAGGGTGAGGGGGTGTTTTCACCCGTAACGAGTATATTCCTCAAAGTCCAGTTCCGGTGTTACAATGCCGCTCGTAGGGGGAGGGAGTTGAATGGCGACGCGACTTCGGCGCACGATGAAGGCGGAATTGGTTCGGTGTCTCGAGGCGGGGGAAGATATCCAGCGGTTCGAGGTTGAGTCGGAGGTGTTCTACGGTACGGCGGTGAATTACCCGCAACTGACGGGTGAAGCGCAAGTGGGAGACGAGGTGCTTCTGAACACCACCGCGGTAGAGCTGGCGCTGGGTACCGGTGGAGTGCACTTCGTCATTTCCAATCTGTCCCGTCGCAGCGCGCCGGTACACGCGGTGGGGCACATCATGAAGTTGCGTTACACCCCGATGCAGACGAACGTGACGTGCATTGAGGAAGACGACCACCCGCAGCATCGGTGGGTCGCGGACTTTTCATCGCTCGATGGCAAGCCGATTGTTCTCGCCATGTTGCACAGCATGATCGCTCCCGCGGCAGCGGGAGTGCAAGCGACCTTCGAGGAGCGGTGTGGGCGCCGCGCCCGGATCGTGTACCTGATGACAGATTCGGCCGCATTGCCGCTTGCTTTCAGCCATCTGGTCAGGGAGCTGAAGGAACGGGGGATCATCCACACCACCGTCACTTGCGGACAGGCATTCGGTGGCGATGTTGAGGCAGTCAACATCTACACGGCGCTGATGGCGTCCTCCGCGGCAGACGTGGTGATCGTTGCCCCGGGGCCAGGACACGTGGGTACCGGAACAAGTTTTGGGTTTTCAGGGATCGAGCAGGGGCATCATATCGACGTCGTGAATCAACTGGGAGGTGAGGCCGTCGTGATTCCACGAATCAGCTTTGCCGACCCACGTGAGCGTCACCGAGGATTGAGCCACCACACGGCGACGGTGCTTACGCGGGCATGTCAAACGCGTTCCACGGTTGTCCTGCCTCAACTTCCGGATGACCGGGCGAAGCAAATCGATGAGGAATTGCGCAAGCAGCGGGTCGGCGACCGGCACACCATCGTCAAGGAGACGGGCGAGACCGCCGTTGCGTATATGAAGGACCACTCTCTCGACGTGAAGAGTATGGGCCGTTCGGCTGTCCATGATCCCGCGTACTTCCTCGCCGCGGGAGCGGCCGGGGTGTATGCCGCCAAACACCTACTGTGTATGAAGGTAGGTTTATGAACCCAATAGCGTCGGGGGGATGGGTTTTGCCAAGCGGTAAGTTCTTTTCGTCTCCCTGCGCAACTACTGTCTGGAGGTCTGTTACGATGCAACACACCATGTATCTGCTCGCCGCGAGTCTATGGCTCCAAGTCTCCGGCTGCCTTGCGGCTGGCAATCCTTTTTCTGTTAGCTATCGCACCCTTTCGCTTTGGACTTTGAGTGAGGGCGGGGGCGACACGGTTAGCAACCAGATCAATCAATCGCACCAAGGCAAACTTGCAGGCAACGTTCGGTGGACGGAAGACGCTTGTGGGAAAGGGTTGCTGTTTGATGGAGCAACGGGAAAGGTGCTCATCAGCGGACCGATGGAATCGGTGACCGGCGCGAAGCAGCCCTTTACCCTCGACGCTCTGATCAAGCCAACGAACTCGGACGTTACTCAACGCATCTGGTACGGCGGGTCCCTCGGGCTCGAGGTCCGGTCCAACGGAGTCGTCTGGTTCAGCGTTAAGGACCAAACCAGCGGAGAATTCATGGAGTTGCAGGGAACGGAAAAGGTCATCGACGGGCAGTGCCATCGCATCACCGTTGAGCGTAATGTGCGGGACAACAAACTGACTCTCTACGTGGACGCGCAAATCGATGTCAGCATCGATTGTCCGCCCACCGTGCGTTTCACGATTCCCGGTTCTGCGATCATGGGGGGGGTAGCGCAGGACCCTCCAAACCGGAAGGGCGAATACTTCAGCGGCGTCATCTATGGTATTCATCTCTCACGCAGCATGGCGGTCAGTGAGCCGCAATCCGAGACAGTCACCGCTCCAGAGAATCTCCAGCCAATTCCAGTTCCCCGCGGAACCCTCCCCATTGCCAATGGCGGGAAATCTGAGTACGTCATCTATCACGCCCCCGACGCGCCCGCCTCCGTGCGCACGGCGGCGATGGAGTTGCAGCGTGTGCTGAATGTGTCTACCTTCGCGCTTCTGCCCATCGTCAACGAACCGAAGACTCCCATGATCTGTCTTGGGGACAATGCCGCAGCGCATCAGGTAGGGCTGTCTGCCGTTGGGCTGCCATTAGAGGGCTTTCGCGTTGCGACCAAAGGGAAGAACCTCTACATCGTCGGCCGGGATCACAACGAGAGTGAAGAGAAGTGGCGCCCGCATCCCTTGTACTACTACTTCGGGCATTGTGTCAGCCGCGGCACACTCTTCGGCGCATACACGTTTCTCGAAGACGCCGTCGGGGCGAGGTGGCTTATGCCGGGCGAGTGGGGGGAGGACGTACCGGACCACTCGAGAGGGCTTTTCCTCAAGTCGATGGATGTAACAGGATCGCCCGACATCCTGAGTCGCCAGCTCCACTCCGTTCAGGGCAGGAATGACGACGTGCGGCAGTGGTTTGCCCGCAACCGGTTGGGCGGAAGCATAGCGCCTGAAGCCTCGCACGCCTTTGATGAGCATCCGGGAGTAGACGCGTTGAAGGATCATCCCGAATTTGCGCCGATGCGCGCCGACGGGACCCGGGAACCCATTTATACCGGACCCAAACCGGGCTTCTATTCTTCCCACAAGTACTGTCTGACCAACTCGGACCTCACGCAGGCTTTCGCGGCCAGTGTAACACGCAAGTTCGATGCCAGTCCGAAAAAGCAGTCCGAAAGCATCTCTCCCAGCGATGGACAGGGCTGGTGCCTCTGTTCCGCATGTCAGGCGCTGGCTGACCGTGACACAACCGGCCCCTTTGGCGACTTCGATGGCCGGGGCTATTCCTACACTCCCATCCTGCTGAACTTCTACAATCAAGTGGCGCGGACCGTCGCCAGCAAGCACCCCGACCGGCTCATTGGCGGATATGCCTACTACGAAGGACTTTACCCACCTCTGAAGCCGGTCAAGTTGGAGCCTAACGTCTTCATCGAGATGGCCATGAACAGCGCCTACGGGTTCAAGCTCTATCAACCCAAGCGTGCGGACGAGTTCGCGCGACTACTTCCTGCCTGGGCCAAGCTGACCTCCAATCTCGGATGGACCGATTACTCCACATGGATGCGGGACGCCGTCGGCGCTCCGCTGCCTCCGGGGTTGTCCATTATGAAGCTGGTCTTCCCGGCCTTGAAGAAGAGCAAAATTCAGTCCGTCGGATACACCGGCATCGAAGCCTGGGGTTACGGAGCCGCGGCGAACTATCTTGCGTGCAAGCTGATGTGGGACTGCGACGCGGACGTCGATAAGCTGTATCGTGATTTTCTTAACAGAGCCTATGGCCCTGCCGCGCCCATGATCGACGGCATCTACCGCGTCTCCGACGCAGCGCTGCAGGAGTATATTCGGTCAAAGCCCTATCCCGACCACGAAGTCTGGTATGAAACCGTCGCCGCGGTTTGGCAGCCCCATTGGACCGAAATTGAGAGGCTTTACACTCAAGCTCTGCCAGCAGTGGAAACGGAAGCGCAACGCAAACGCTTGGAGATGTTTGGCGACAACCTGACCATGCTCCACTACAACATGCGGAAGGCCGGGATGATTGAGAATCCCTCAGCCTCCCCTTTGTACTTGTCCGATGAAGCTTACGGGGAGTTCATTCAAGAGAAGGTTGGCTCTCTGTCGGTTGTCAACCTCGAGCGATGGGCGGAGAACCAGAAGCTCTACGGCAAGGTTCAGATGGCTCTGTGGGGGCCGGAGAACCGCAAGCTAACCGTGCCACGACTCCCTGCCGGGACAGCCGCGCCTAAGATTGACGGCGACCTGTCTGACGCGGCGTGGAAGGCTGCCTCTGTTGCCGACGTGTTCCGCGAGACGGGCTCCCGCGACCCAGCGAAGACCCAAACTACGGGGAGAATTGCCTGGGACAACAGTAACTTGTACATCTCGCTGGAGTGTCAGGAAGACGACATGGACAACATTCGGCAATACTGCCGTGATCACGACAGCGCCCGCATCTTCGTCAATGACGTGGTCGAGGTTTTCCTGGATGTGACGCGGGACAACCCGAAAGACATCTGGCACATCGTGGTCAATCCTGCGAACACGGTGTGGGACGGCATCTACGCTGACAGCGCTCCCGACCTCGCCATTTCCAGCGCTACCGCGGTCGCTGACAAGTCGTGGACGGTCGAGATGTCCGTTCCGTTCGCTGGCTTGAAGACTCAACCGCCCTCAACCGGCACGGTCTATCGCTGCAACCTCGCTCGTGTCCGACAATCCACGCCGGCAGAGAACTCCACCTGGTGCAGTGTGGAGGGTTCCTTCCTCGAACCGGCGGCGTATGGGGAGTGGCGGTTTGAGGAGTAGAGAGAGCGACTGACGTTGCCGCAGCCACTGCAAAATCGCTGGAAACGCCTCCTACCCACCAGAACTGCAGATTTGCCAAACTACAGAAGCTTTATCCTACGGGTACGGGCAATGGTGTACAAAGCGGACTCACAGAGTCCGATCAGATACCCCCGTAATCACGGGATACACCCTCAGCGGTTATCGGAGAGTTCGCTCAAGGCGTTGAGTATTTCTACTCGCACCCGATCCGCGACGCCACGATCCTTCTCCTCATCCCATCGGTAGTTCGCGCCCTTCTCCATCGCCATCACACGATCGCACGCAGTTTCCAGCAGCTTTGTGGCCTGCGAAAGTTCCTCTGCAGGAATGCCCTTCTTCTCGAGGGCGCCCACGCGGTTCTTCAGCATGGTGAGGTACTCATAGTCCTGAACACCCTCGCGGATGGCTTCCATGTACTTCGCCGCGGTGATGCTCTCGTCATCGAGGTAGGTTGGGCAGTAAGGGCCATTCCCTTCTGCCGGATACTCATTCCAGCAGGAGACATTTCCGTTGTCGCCAAACGCCCAAAAGCAGGAGCCTTTGGCGCCGACCTTGAAGCAGTGCCATTGCTGCACGAGGTAGTAGGAGAACGGATCGAAAGTGCGCGCTGGACCGTCGGCGTTGTAGAACCAGAGATCACGCCCTTCGCGCTGCTGCTTGATGAACAGTTCCCGGTACCAGTCTGGCCGTGACAGGAAAGCGCCGCGGATGGGGCAGAGGACGTCCACGCTCGCGAACATCTCCAGGCAGTCTTTATCTTCTATTGGTTGGGGGTCTTCCCATGTGACGATGCCCGGCTCCCCCGCCTCGATGGCCTTCGCCCATGCGGTGATGATGTCATACTGCTCTTTGGCGTTGGGTTCATCGACGATCAAAACCCCCAGTTGATTCGCCTTCAACCCTCGCTTCCACAGATGGTCTCCCCAGAAACGGGCCCAGTTGCCAACTTTGACCGCAAACAGCGGATCGCCGATATTGGACCCGGCGAATGAACCTCCCACGGCTTTGAACACCATGTACAGCTACAGCTTGGCCTTCGGCCACAGAGCAACCCAGTTGTCGAGGTTCGACGTGTCTGGTTTCTGCGTCATGTTTCCGGCGGCGTCGTAGGCTCCCTCAGGCAGCGCGGACGACGTGGCCCAGGGGGCGTTCACAAATCGCTCCTGGAGGTGGCGGATAACGGCTTGACGATTCCGGAGAGTGACACCGTAAATGCTCTCCGTATTGGTATACGTCCATCCGCCAAGAAGCAGACTCGTCTCGTCGGGGAAGCGAAGTGGATACACCCGCAGGTGAATGGGAACTTCCAGCTTTCCCGCAACAGAGCTCTGAATCTCCACCTTTCCTTGATAGAACTGCGCGGGAAGCTTGTTCGGGTTGAAAGACAGCCACACCTGCCGTGTCATCCCGGATGGAACGGTGACCACATAGTCATCCCCGCTGCGCTCCGCCTCCGGCAACGCGGCGGCAACGGCCACAAACCAGCGCGTCCCCACCGACGGCACCTCATGCACCTTCACATAGTCCGGATTCGTTCCGCCGGGGAGCCCGGCGATTCTCATGCGAACGCGCTGGTCACCAGCGCTGGCGTTGGTCAGATTGAAGACATCTGCGCGGTGTTCGTTGGTCATCGTGTGGACTTGGAGGACAGGAGCCGCTGCCGCGCTCTGCGGTTCCTCGGACGGATCAAGGGGATCCCATCGCTGTTTCCACCAGACGCGGAGCAAAGGCTTCTTCAGTGTGCGCCAAACGGCTGCCTGCAACTTGAAGATGTCCCGTTCGAGATCGGTCATCGGCAACACGGCATCGAACTCACAGAGTTCGCGGCGGAAACCTTCCATCGGAATAGGGGGCGTGGTATCGATCCTGGCTGCGAGTTTGTCTGCCTGCTGAGCAAAGGGCGCTCGAGCATTCGCGGGAAGGTCAGCAATATCCGCTCGAACTGCATCCAAGTCGCGACGGAACTGCGCCTGGATCAGTCCGGTAATGCGTCGAGTGTCCATGTAGGCTTCCACATTGGGGATGGCCTTGCCCGAGTAAGCGCTTGCCAACCACTCGTCGTTTCCCCGGTACACCTCGATTTCATCCGCAAACGTGTATCGTCTGTCCGATTCCACGCAGAGCTGCAGATACCTGCCATGGGTTCGCAGTTGATCCGTCCACAAGCGGCGAACGTAGTATGCGCCATAGTCGGG
Source organism: Armatimonadetes bacterium CG2_30_59_28 (assembly GCA_001872605.1). Taxonomy (GTDB): domain Bacteria; phylum Armatimonadota; class Abditibacteriia; order CG2-30-59-28; family CG2-30-59-28; genus CG2-30-59-28. Next base: position 12,036 of record MNXM01000269.1, read on the forward strand.
GAGCGGCTCTCGCTGTGCGGAGAGTGCCACGAGGTCGGCGACCTCGCGCCACTCCTTGCCATCGCTGCTGACAAAGATGAGAATCTGTGTCGGCCAGTGAACCTCAGCGACGCCCGCAGCGGTGCTAAAGGAGACTCCCTTGACAGGCAGGTCTGCACCGAGGTCGATCGTGACGAATTTGGGAGTCACTCCACTCCAGCCGACTGTCGTCCTTCGCGTCCAGAAGTGCCCATCGGTGTATGCGCCGTCGGTCAGTTGCACTCTATCGTCGGCGTCCGCGCAGAGGCTGTAGTTGGGCGGGGTCATTGTATAGGGCTTGCCGAGGGCAAGGTTCTCGCCGAGGTCAGGCATGGTTTGTGGAGCTGGCGTAGTGGCAGCCTTGGCGATTCGCACGTCGGCGACCCAACAGCGGCCAGGCGCCTCCGGTTTTCCCGAGATATCGGAAGGATTGCCGTAAATCTCCACCACGATGTCGGCATCGACGGTATTGAACGAGGTCGTCACACGACGCCAGTCCTTGTCGGTTGTTCCAGTGACCACCGCAAGCTGCTTCTGTGTGTGCTTGTCGATGACTCGAAAGACAGGTTGAGCTTGACCGTCGCTCTTTACCATCGCACTCAATTCGTAAGTGGCATTGGGTGTGCAAAAATCGCAAACCTGCACCACCGGCGCGGTCGCTGTGTCTCTGCCATCGTAACGGAGACATGCCTTTTCGGCAGGTCCACCCGCCAAGTCACGCTGCCAGCGACCGCCCTCGGGAAGTCGCCACGCAGCGGGCATTCTCGCGTCGTTCCCCGCGGGTTGGGAAAAGTCGCCATTCTTGATGACGTCGTCTGCGCGACACACCGTGGTGTTGATAAGAAGAACGAACATCATCGTCAGCATGTTGCGCATTTGTGGAAACCTCCTCTTGAATCTCCATCGCCTGTGTTCCCTGGGTCACTACAGCCGCGCCCACTCCGCCATGGGCGGCATGGGGTAGTTGTGGAGTCGGCAGGCAGCCCACTCATGAACGGTGGGCGGCGCGTCAAAAGTCAACTCAACAACGGTGCAGGGGTCGGGCGCGTCCGAGGGCAGATTCTTCATGACGATGCGGTGTGGCTCCTGCACCGTGTCGACCGTGCCTCCACCGTCCACAAACCGCGCCGAGCGCAGTTTCTCGTTGAAACCCGGCAGGCTGTATTCCTTCCCCGGCCAGAAGAGGAAGAAGAGGTAGAGACGATTTCCCTTGACCGTCTGAAAGCCGCCGTAGGCAAACTCAAACCTCGCCGGTCGAGTGCCGTAGATGGCCTTCCTGTTTCTGCGAACCCAGTCACCCAAGCGCCGCGTCTGCTCCTTGTACCGCGTGGGTAACTCGCCGTTGGCGTACGGTCCCACGTTCCACAACAGGTTGCCGCCGCTGCTGAGGCACTGGACGAACATCGTGAGCAGTTCGCGGTCGGTGTACCACATGGCAGGATCTTCGTGACAGACGTGGTATCCCCAGAACTTGCGCGTCGAAGTAATGCACGATTCCCACGGCTCATCGATCCACCCGCCGATGCGCTGCTCCGGCGTTGCGTAACCCCAATCGCCCCCGGCCTTCGGTTTGGGCAGTCGATCATTGATGATGATGTCTGGCTGGTGACTTCGGATCATCTTCACTAACTGAGTGGATCGCCACTGCTGCGCGGTGGGCCAGTGTGAGCCGTCGAACCAAAGCAGATCGATGCGTCCGTAGTTCGAGACCAGCTCCTCCATCTGCCTCCATCCCATGCGGATAAAGTCGCGGTACCCTTTCCGGTCATTTTCCGGGCCGCTCCAGAAGGCGGGGATGCTCCAGTCGGGCAGCGAGTAGTAGAGCCCAACCCGCAGCCCGACTTTGCGACAGGCGCGCACGTATTCGGCGATCAGGTCGCGCTTAGGCCCCCGTTCCACTGCGTTGTAACGAGTGGTGTTCGTGTTCCACAGGCAGAAGCCATCGTGGTGTTTGGCAGTGAGGACCATGTATCGCATGTTCGCGGCCTTGGCGGTGGCGGTCCAGTCGTGTGGATCGAACCTTTCGGCGCGGAACTGGTCTGCCAGCTTCGCGTATTCCGAAGGATTAAGTAGCTCTCGATACAGCGGCTGTTCTCCATGCCCCAGCACGGAGTAAATGCCCCAGTGCACAAACATACCCAGACGCGCTTCGCGAAACCACTGCATTGGGTCTTCATTTGTTTTCTCGGTCATATCGATAGAGTCCCCTTTTCTGACACGGCATGTGCTGCGGGATGGACCGCTCTCTGACGTTCGCTGCTCAGGTTGATCCAGTGCAACAGCATATCATACCCGAGCGGCTCCTACGGCCACATTCCTGAACCGCGCGGGCGACGCGCCGTGGGTCATGCGGTTGATCTGCATGGGGTCGCCCTTGCCGCAGTTCAGGACGCCGTTGGGAACCCAGAACCGCGCATCGCAGATGGCGTCACATGAATTCCAGAACTTCGGCGTGATGCTTTGGTAGGTAACGTTCTTCAGCATTCCCACGATCCGTCCCCCTTTGATCTCCCAGAACGCGTCGCCACCGAACTGGAAGTTGCACCGCATCTGGTCAATGCTGAAGCTCCCCATGCCCTCGATGTAAATGCCGTCATCGGTGTCGGCGATTAATTCCTCCAATGAGAGTGGTTGCCTGCCCGGGGCAAGTGATAAGTTCGGGATGCGCACGATGGGAATAGAACTCCAGTGGTCGGCGCGGCAACCGCCGGTGCTGCGTTCAAGCCCAATCTCGCCCGCGACTTCACGGGAGGTCGAGTACCCGCGGAAGACGCCGTCCGCAACGATGTGCCACCGCTGTCCTTCCACCCCGTCGTCATCGGAACCCCAGGTTGCGAGTCCGTGTTGGAGCGTGTTGTCGGCCACAAAGTTGATGAGTGGCGAGCCGTACCGCAAGCTGTTCAGCTTGTCGGGCGTGGCGAAAGAGCGACCCGCCAGTGATTCCTCCATTCCCAACGCGCGGTCAAGCTCTGTTGCGTGTCCGACGGACTCGTGGATGGTGAGCGCCAGATTGTGTGGATCGAGGATCAGGTCTTTCAGGCCGATAGGGCTCTGTTGCGAACGCAGCTTGGCGATGGCCTGTTCCGCGATGCGGTCGGCGTTGGCGAGGAGGCTTGCTGCGTCGATGTTCTCATATCCCATCGAGAGCGGCGGTGGCTCGTAGGTGCGGGATTGGGCGTCGCCATCCCCCACAGCGGTGGCGCGGCACACGGCGCTGGTAACGAACAGGTCGCTCTGCAGCAACGATCCCTCACTGCTGGCAAAGATGCGCTCATCCCGCCGAAGGGACATGCGGGACTCCGCCTTCTTGATTTCGACGAACTTGAGCATCCGTCGATCAACCTCAAGAAGGAGGCTCACTTTCTGCTCGACGGGAACGGTGAAAGGATTGATATTGCAGGATGATCGAAACTCACTCTGTCGCGCAGCTTCGTGAACCAGGCGCACCGGATCGCGAAGGGGCGATGCAGATGCCATGGCGATCTCCACCGCCTGTCGGGCAACACGCTCGACCTCTTCGTTGACCAAGCCGTTCGATCCAGCAAAACCCCACGCGCCGTTCACCAGTACGCGAACACCAAACCCAATGTCTTCTGAATCGGTGATGCCGCTGACGCGTTCATCTTCGCACATGATGTTCTGGCGAAGATAGCGCGTCACCCGGACATCGGCGTACTTCGCGCCGCAGTGTTGCGCGACATTAAGCGCGTGGTGGGCGAGATCGATAGCAGAGGACTCGAGCACTGTTGTCTCCAAATGCGACCGCAACTGAAGGACGCTCCACGATTACCAGAGGATATCGGCTTGCCGGAATTGCGCGATATGTCTGTCGGGTGTCACTGTCTTCAAACTGTTTTACTGTAGTTTTGCAGATTCTGGTAGACACCTCCTACCCACCAGAACTGCAAATTTCCAAACTGCAGGCTCTATGAGAAACGCGCGCAGTGGAGGGGCGCGATGTCCTGCGAGGGAGTATCGCCGAGGACGATCTCCGAGACGAGCTTTCCCGTGACCGGGCCCAGCGACTGGCCGATGGTGGCGTGACCTGCCGCCACGACGAGATTCTCGTACCCGGGAGCGCGCCCGACAACCGGTAGGCCGTCGGGAGTGCAGGGCCGCAGCCCTCGCCAGATTTCGACGAGTTCCGGCTCATCCAGTCCGTCAATGAGTTTTCGGGCGCCATTGAGGACTGCATCGACGCGGCGTCGATTAATCGACAGGTCCAGTCCGGCCATTTCGAGCGTCCCGGAGCACCGAAGCAACCCTCCCATCGGTGTCACGGCCACCTTGGTCTCGTTGGAGAGGATGGGGATGGATGGCGCGGTGTTCAGCCGACGCACCGTAATGCTGTAGCCTTTTGCTGGTTGGATGGGCAGACTCAGTTCCAATTGTCGGCTCAAGTATCCTGACCACGCGCCGGTCGCCAACACGACTTCCCCCACGGCATAATCTCCACGGGTAGTCTCCACAGTTTCTACTCGGGAGGACGCAGTGCGGAATCCAATAACCTCCGTTTTTGTCATCACCGTCACACCGCGGGCCCGGACGCAACCAGCCATCGCCTCAAGGAACTTCGCCGGATCGAGGTGCCCGTCCGCCAGAAAGTAGATTCCGCCCATTACTGTCGGTGTTAATTGAGGCATCATCGAGTGGGCATCTTCACGCCCGAGCACACGATACTCGATTCCGTGCTCTGATAGCATCTCGGCTTCCCTGATTTCGTCATTGAGTGCAGCCGACGTCAAACATGGCATCAGCAATCCGCGATGTTCCAGCCCAAAATCCATGCCGGGGAGTTCGCTCAACTCCTGGTAAAGCCGGAAGCTCGCGACATGCAGCTTGCGGAGCACAGGAATGGAGCGGAGCACGTGGGCCCGATTGCAGAAACCGCGAAATCGCCACAGCCAGTTCACCAAACTGAAGTCTGCGCGGGGTTTGATGTAGAAGGGACTTTCAGCGTCCAGCAACCACTGGAGTCCGGACTTGAGGACACCCGGAGCAGCCAGCGGTTTGCAGTGACTCACGACCAGCAGACCCGCGTTGCCGAAAGACGCGCCGGCGCCGATATCTCCCTGATCCAGCAGCACAATTTCCCGCCCGGACTGCGAAAGATAGTAGGCGGAGCAAAGGCCAACAACTCCACCACCAATTATTAGGACGCGATCACATTCGCTCATTCGCCCATTCGCCCATTCGCCCATTCGCCCATTCGCTCATTCGCCCATTCGCCCATTCGCTCATTCGCCCATTCGCATCGCCAGGATCGCT
>MNXM01000067.1 GCA_001872605.1 Armatimonadetes bacterium CG2_30_59_28
GGTGGTGCGTTCTCCTCCTTCTCCGAGTACCTTGACGGAAGCTTCAATCTCTACCTCATCAACCTACTCGGGTCGCCGGAGTCGGCCCGTGGCAGCATTTACCTCCTGCCGTGCAAGGGCTTTGACCAGAACGGGGTTCCGCAATACGATCTGGCGAAGATGACCACCGTCGTCAAAAACGGTTTCCTGCCGATGGAGATGATCCCCGGGAAGAACGACAACTACAGCAACTACGACTTCTACATGAGAACGGACGCGTCGGGCAGCATCTACGCCGTGCAGACGACGCAAGGTCCGAGTAAGGGATTGGGATGGGCGGCGGGCATCCATCGCTCTGCGATGACCAAGTGGGACTCCAGCGGCAAGCTGCTCTGGCGCGTCGGCAAGAAGGCGACGGGATTCGCCAAGCCCGGGGAGAACTACCGCATGACCTACCTTTCTGGCGTCGAGAAGGGATTCGTCTTTGCCACTGACGTCGCCGGGCCGGAAAGAATTTACACCACCGATGGTCTCTACGCCGGAAGTCTGCTGAAGGATCAGCACCGCGGGGACATCCTGGATGAGTATTTCATTACCGCCGAGAACTTTGCCCACCTGGTCATTACTGATCCCAATACTCGAGAGACCTGGCTCATCGGCGGCTACGACGGAGTGAACTACTACCGGATCCTCGGTCTGGAAGAGGCGCAGCGGCTCGGAGGAACCGTGAAGCTGCAGCAGATGGCGGCTCCGGCAACGGCAGTGTCCGCGGACTCCGCGGACGGTGTGACTACTCTTGGCTCCAAGGCAGAAATTTTCTTCGTCCAATCTGCGGACAAGTCAGTCCGCGTGGACGGCGATCTGTCCGAGTGGAATCTGCGCTTGGGCGCTGGCCCCATCACCCCGGATCCGACTGACGCTCAGATGACGGCTATTCAGGGGGCTACCGTCTTCGGATCGTATGACGCGCAGAACTTCTATATCGCCGCACACGTGAATGACCTCACTCCGCTGCGCAACGAGGGACACCTCACGGAGCGATGGTGGTATTGGGACTCGCTGCAGGTGCGATTGCGCATGCCAACGGATGCGGTGCAACTGGGATTGTACTACGATTCCAAAATCGGCCGTCACTTCGCCTGGAAAGGCTCCGGGGGCCCCAAGGGCTACTCCACGATTGTCCCAGACTTCGCGCCTGCGAAGGTCGCGACCAAACGGGATGCGGCAGGAAAAGGCTACACGCTGGAAGCCTCGATCCCGTGGGCCGAGTTGGATAAGCAGTTTACACCGGCGGCAGGTGCGAGGTTTCGCTGTGGCCTGCAGATGAACTGGAACGGGCCGATACCCAATGAGTACTCGCCGACGCACAACGCCTTCTGGGGGGGCGGTCAGTTCTTCACCATACCCGACCAATACGCTCCGGCAGTATTGCTCCCCTCCACTGCGAATCATGCGATGGCCGTCATGCCCGCCGGAAGCGACATCAACATCGACGGTGACCTGAAGGAGTGGGGAACGACTGACGTGGCACTGATTGAGACGGACAAGGAGTCGAAGGAATTCCAGGCGCGAGTGCGCACGGCTCACTCCGCCGACCATTTGTACGTGGCATTTGAGGTGAACGATTCCAGCCCGATGAAGAACGTAGGCGGGGACATCCGCACCGCGTTCAAAACCGGCGATACCGTGGAGGTTTTCCTCTCCACCAATCCCAAGGACGACGCCCGGCGTGATGAACCGACCGCGGGAGACTACCGAGTCCTGATGACCTACTTGGAGAACACCAAACCTGTGATCGCCGCTTTTCGAGCCGTCATTACGGGGCAGCAGCCGGTGTACGTCGCATCCGGCGGCGGACGGACGCGGCTGGATCGGGTGGAAGAAATCCCCGACGCGCGGATGGCAGTCAGCCGGCGGAAAGACGGCAGCGGCTATATCTTGGAGGCCGCTCTGCCGTGGAATTACTTTGGAGTCAATCCAGCCAATCTGGTGGCGCAGGCGGACTTTGCCGTGAACTTCAGCGATCGGGTGGGACGAACCAATGTGCTCAAGACCTACTGGAGCGGCTCTAACGCCATGGTGACCGATATAGCACAAGAATTGCGGCTCCGCCCGAATCAGTGGGGATGGATCGCCGTGATCGGGAGGTAAGTAAGTGCAGAGATGTCACTGCGATGACCGGAGCGAGGAAGCAGTCCCTAGGACTAACCGCGTCTCTCGGAGGGGATTGCTTCCTCCCTCCGGTCGTCGCAATGACATTGACGGAGCGCGTCTACGCAAGGCCGTAGTTGCTATCGGCTGCTTTGTGGTGACATTCCTCTCCGCATCGGCGGAGGCACGTGAGTTCACACTGGTTCACCGCGGCAAAGCGCAGGCAGTCATTCATCTTGGACAGAAAGCGTCCTGGCAGGATCGATTTGCCGCGGCGGAACTGCAGCGGTACGTCCGGCAGATGACGGGAGCGACTCTTCCGCTTCACGACGCTTCCAGCGATCGCCAGCTTCCTCCCGGCTTACCCGTGCTGATCGGAACGCTGGAAACCCATGAAAGCCTCGCCCAGCTTGCCAAGGAGGGGAAGCTTCGTGTCAGCGACCAGGAACTGACTGGGGAAGGCTTCGCGATGAAGACTACCGAGTGGCGCGGCCAGCCGTGCCTCGCCCTCGCTGGCACAGGCGCTGTGGGCGCCGTGTATGCCGTCTTCGATCTCCTGGAGCGGTACGGCCGCGTCGGCTTCTTTCGATACGAGGAGCACGTTCCGAAACGAAGCACCTTCGCGATTCCCTCGTGCGATATCCGGGAGCGTCCCTTCTTCCGCGTCCGCATGCACGGTGGGCAGTATCACTACTACGGCATCCACTTCTACAGCGAAGCCCAGTGGCAGGAAGACCTCCAGTGGCACGCCAAGTACCGGATCAATCGCCAGAATTACATTCCCGGTCCTCCGGTGCTGTCGATGGCGGAGGCACCCCTGTGGAAGCGATTGGGCATCGAGCGTTCCGCAGGATCGGAGCCGCGCGAGAAAGAACCGGGTGAGGCTTTCGCAATAGTGCAGCGATTAGCGAAGTATGCGGCGCAGTTTGGCGTTCATGCTCCGCTGATTACCTCGAAGGGACGGCTGCCAGCGGAGGTGCGGGAGCAGTTTCAGCAGCGATATCCGGGCGCGCGCACCATCACGGACACCCGCAACAGCGAGACGAATGTGTACGTTCACCCCGCGGACCCGATGTGGCTCCGGCTGAACCAGACGTATCTGGAGCACTACATTGATCTCTTTGGGGATACCAAAGTCTACTACCTCCCTTCGCCACCCGCCGAACGGTCTCCGGGGAACACCCCGGAAGAGCAAGAGGAATACACCCGGTCGTATGCTGAATCTGTTGGGCGGTTGGCGGATTGGGCCGAAAAGACTCATCCGGGCGCGGAGTGGATGATGGACGGCTGGGCCTTCGCGAACCATGAATACTGGCAGCCGTACCGTGTGGAGCGGCTGTTCAACGCGCTGCCTCCAAAGCTCAACTTCGTCATGTGGGATTACCCGGCGGAGGATGAACCCAGCTACGTTTTCAACAACTACTGGTACGGCCGCCCCTGGGCGTTCATCGCCTTCAACTCCATGAACGGCAACGCCGCCGTGCACGGCGACGTGAACCGACTGATGGGCGAGGTCTACCGCGTGCTGTGCGATCAGCGGGCAAAGAACCTGGCCGGTTTCGGGTACTACACTGAGGCGCGTGACTACGTTCCGTTCTTCAAAGACCTTGTGCTGCACCTCGCATGGAATCCGCTGCGAGACCTCGACGAGTTCACGGCGGATTACTGCCAACGGCGGTACGACCCTCGGTCGGTGTCTGCCATGGTGGCCTGCCATCAGAAGATGCTGAAAACCGTCTACGGCCCGCAGAGCGACACTCACCTGAAGGACGGGTTCCGCACCGTGCTGCTCCAGAACCCCGTCTACTGGTACGAGCTCGCCGCCAACTGGGTGCCCTTCGACAGCTTGCAGGAACGCACGGTGCTGCTGCGGAAACACTGGCCGCCGATCCTGCAACAAGCGCTCGCCGATGCTCTGGCGGTGGCAAAGTGGGAAACGGGCAATCGAGCCTACCAGCGCGACCTGGTGGATCTAATGCGTTCGTACATTCACGTTTGCATGAACGAAGCGATCTGGCGGGCCATAGAGTCCGCCAGGAAGGGAGACAGTGCGGAGTTTACAAAACACCAGGCCAGGGTGATAAGATTGTTCGACTACCTCCTGCTGGCCATCGGCACGGTGGCTGACCGGTGGGAGTTCGGCGTCAATGCGATGATCCAGGATTTTGAGGACGCGCCGCTGCGCTACACTCCGGAGGAGATTCGGCACCACCTCTACTACGTCACCTGGGGCGGTGACAAGATTTACGACTACGCGCGCAGCGACCGGTATGAAATGATCCGAGACATCTATCGACCGATGACCGAAGCGTATCTGGAGGCATGTCGCGCTCGTCTCGCTCGGGGAGACAAGGGACTCCCGCCGGACGAGGTTCGCTCGAAACTCCAGAAGGAGTCATTTCAGCCGACCATCGAGAAGTTTATCAAAAGCTCGGGCCCGCCGCCTCCTCCCCAGAATGCTGCTGATATCGCCATCCAATTCCTGCAGGCGGCGCGGCGGGGAGAAATCTGACACAAGGAGAAAATCATGAGAACTACCAAACGAGTTTCTGGGGAATTGGTACACGGATTATTGCTGCTGTTCTGCACGCAAGGATGCGGGGACGGCGGCACTCAGCCCGCTCCGGTGGCGCAGCATCTCAACATCGTGGCGCTTGGTGACAGCATTACCAGCGGGCTATCCTCCGATCAACAGGCGGTGCCCTATCCGACCGTTCTGGGCCAACGGCTGGGAGACAAGGCAACGGTAACCTTCGTAGGAAAGCCGAGCGCGCCAACCATGAAGCTGCACGTCCTGCAGCCGGAAGACGTGAGCAAAGGCGTGCCGGCGAACCTCGACAGCCAAGGGGGCAAAAGTTTCCGGGAAGCGGTGTTGGAAGCAAAGTTCGACGACGGGCGAGGGGCCGATCTCGTGCTCATTCTCATCGGGATCAACGACGTCGCCCTGTGGGAACGGAGCGACAATTACAGCGAAACATCCCTTTACCGCCCGGCGATGGCGATCCTGCGCCTGAAGCGCATATCCCAGTTGGCATTAGACGCGGGCGTTCAGCCGGTGCTGCTGACCTTCTGGAGCGATGGAGACGAGATGCCAGCAGGCGGAAAGAGCTTGCAGGCCGTAGCAGAGATCAACCGCTGGATCCTCGAGCAGGCTGCCAAGGACGTTCCAGGTGTCCGCTCTGTCGACGTCGCCAAGGCCATCACGGGCAAGCCGGCCACGGACGCTGCGCCCACGAAAGATGAATTCCACGACGGAGGTTTTCTGCACCTGAACCGGAAAGGCTACGAAGCCATCGCAGACACGATCCTGGTCAGCGGAGTGTTGAAGCCGAAAGGCAAGTAGGGGCCACGAGCACTCCATTCTTGAGGACACGCCATGGACGAAAAGCAGATTCTCCACGCCCTTGACATTGGTGAGGCCCAGGATTGGGAGTTCAAGTCCGCGAAAGGCGGCATTCCTGGCGATCTGTGGCACACGTACAGTGGAATGGCCAACACGGAAGGCGGGACCATCGTTCTCGGGATCCGTGAGATAGTGAACGGACACGACGTCCACGGATTGGACGATCCCGAGAAAACGAGGAAGAACTTCTGGGACAGCGTGAACAACCGACAAATCACCAACCTCAATCTTCTGGCGAACCATGACGTTCAACTGGTGACAGTGGCCGGGAAGGTGGTTCTGGTCATCCGTGTCCCACGTGCCACGCGTCGACAGCGTCCGGTCTACGTGGGGCAGAATCCCATGGAAGGAACATACCGCCGGAACTACGAAGGGGACTACAAGTGCCGTCCGGAGGACGTTCGTCGAATGCTCACGGACCAGACGGAGGAATCGCAAGACACGAGGATTCTGGAACACTTCGGCGTCGCTGACCTCGACCCGAACAGCGTGCGACAATATCGCAACCGGTTCTCAGCAAGGGCGCCAAACCATGCATGGCTGACTGAGGACGAGCAGGGATTCCTGGGCAAGTTGGGAGCGTGGCGGAAAGACCGAGTGACGTTAGTGGAGGGACTGACGGTTGCCGGGCTGCTGATGTTCGGCAGAGACGAGGCGATTCGGGATCCAGCGGCCATGCCTGAGTTTCATCTCGATTACCGGGAGCGGCTGTCGGAAGAACCGGCCGTCCGGTGGACCGACCGTCTGACTTCTGACGGGACATGGGTCTGCAACCTGTTCCAGTTCTACGAGCGGGTAAATCGGCGGCTGACCTCCGACTTGAAGATCCCGTTTCAATTGCAGCCCGACATGTCCCGCAAAGATGATACCATCGTTCATGAAGCTGTCCGCGAGGCGTTGGTCAATGCGCTGATTCATGCAGACCATCGAGGTCAGGGAGGGGTCGTGATCGAGAAATATCGCGACCGGTTTGAGTTGTCCAATCCAGGGACCTTGCTGCTCGACGTGGAACAGGTTTGGAGAGGCGGAATCAGCGAGTGTCGTAACAAGACGCTGCAAACGATGTTCAACCTTATCGGCTACGGCGAGAAAGCCGGCTCGGGCTTCGACAAGATGCGACAAGGATGGGCGTCACAACAGTGGCTCACTCCGAATATTGAAGAGAGCACTCGCCCAGATCGCGTACGGGTAGTGCTGCCGATGGTGAGTTTGTTGCCTGAGGAATCGTTGAAGCGGCTGCGCGCCAGATTTGGCAAGGAACTTGACGCACTGTCCTCTCTTGAGGTCCAGTCGCTCGTCACGGCGGAAACTGAGTCCAGCGTCTCAAACTTCCGGATGCAACAAGTGACGACGGAGCACCCTGCAGACCTGACTCAGGTGCTCCAACGCCTCGTTGCGAAAGGACTCCTGGCGCAAGTCGGACAGAAGCGGGGTACACGGTATGAGTTAGCGGGCAGCTCGGCATACAAGCCTGGACCCCCCTCAGACCGATTACCTGGAACTCCACACATAATCGGGGTGGACTCCACACGTAAGGAGGGAAACTCCACACACAAGGCGACAGCACTTCCCCCGGAACTTGATCCGGAATTGCTGACAGTGGCACAAGGAGCGAGGGGGAGAAGGCGTCTTCCACCGGACGAGACCTGTCAGATCATCCGAGATCTCTGCAGGAACCGCTACCTGACGCACAGACAACTTGGGGGCATCCTGGACAGAAACCCTACGGGCCTTCAGGAACGTTTCTTGCGGCCTATGGCGCGGCGCGGAGAGTTGGTTCTGCGGTTCCCCCATGAGCCCAACCGGCCCGACCAGGCCTATACGACCGGGAGCAATGACCAGGCGAAGTGACGGACGGCACACACTTGATCCTTGTTTGAGCCAAGTTGATAGAGCATAGAGGAATCAATTACCGGAGGTCAGAACATGGGCGACAATTACTCATTTAGCCAATACCGGTGGAAATGCTCCGACGGAGCCGCCACCGTAGATGTATGGGATCAAAGCGTCGAGGCGCGCAAAGCGACGGAGCCTGTCATGGAGAAGCTGAAGGAGCTGGAAGGCATGGCTTCCTTCAAAGGCAATCTGTTCAAGCCAGCCTTCTCCTACGACTTCCCGGGATACCCCCGGCATCATCCGATCAACCTGGCGGCTTTTCCCCAGCGTCACGTCGATTTCGACATGCACTCAATCGAGCCGGGTTACGGGTTTCCCATCCACCTGCACGACTATGCCGACGAGAACTATCTGGTGATCGGCGGGAAAGGCAAAATCCTGATTGAGAACGAAGTGTACGATGCCGAAATTCACGATGTATTCTACATCCCACCGGGGAAATGGCACTGTGCGTTCAACCCGGCGGAGAACACGGAGCCTTTCCACCTGTTCATCTTCCAGACGCCTCGTGTGAGCGACGAGCTGAGCGAGATGGGCTACGTGGAGATCACAAAGTCGCAGTGGGATCAACTCGGTTTGCCGAAGAAGGAGTGGGAGAAATGAGAATGATGTCGCGCCATCGCGCGGGAAGTTTGCTGTGCGTCTTGATTGCCGTCAGCGCCAGAGTCGTCACCGCCGCGGAGGGGACGCGTCCCCTGCGTGTGGTGATGCGCGGGATCGATACGCTGGCGAAATGGGACGCCAAGCAGTTGCGCTGGACCTGCCGACAGGTGGACGGTTCCTATCGTAAGGAGATCGCGCGCAAAGGCTACTTCGAATACCTGCGATTGAATCTACCCACCTCCACCGCCGGCTTTGAGGTGACGTGTGACTACGCACGCAAAGACATGAGAGACCTCTCCTGGCCGGGTGGTGCATCCAGCGTCCACGCTCCGATCACGGTCGCTGAGGCCGCGTATCCCTACTGGGCTTTGTTCTACGATGGCCGTTTCGAGGACTCCGCCGAGGTTGCTTTCTGGGGAGTCGGGATTTCATCGAACGCGATTGAGGGTCAGGGCAGCATCAAAGCTGTCGTGCGACGGAATCACCTGGTGGCGGGACGTTCTCCGCGGGCCTATTTGCGCCCACTGAGGTTTTCGGTTTTTGCGGAAAATCCCTGGATCCCCGCCCGGGTATCCCAAGACTCAGCGGCAGCGGGAGAAGCCTTGTCCATCACACCGCCCAAGTTACCCAGCGGTCGCTATTGCCTGCGGGTGATCGCGTCACCGTCGACTTCCGCCTCCCCGGATGTCGGACCCTACGCCGACTTCGACATCGCCATCATCAATCCCGCCGATCGCTGCTTCGTCCGCGTGGCATGCAATCGGCAGCGACAGGTTTTCCAGTGCGGAGAGGATGTTGAATTCGCCGTCACCTGCTCGGGCAAAGAGCCGACTGACGCCGGCATTGGCACCGTTCTGGTTGATCCATTTCAGCATCGTTTTCCCCTGCCACTCCAAAACGTGAGCACAAAGCCGGGCGAGTCCCGGACATTATCTCTGCTGGTTTCCGGCAATCTCACCCGGACGTTGATGCCGGGCAGGTACCGCGTCCTAACCCGATGGGCGGGCGCCGAAGACGCGTATGATTTTGAGCTGATCAGCCCGTTGCGGAGGAGTTCCGCCTCCTTCTTCGGCACGTGCATGCACAAGTTCAATGTCTTCGACACTTACAACTACTGGGTCTGGCCCCCGAGCGAACCGGCGGTGGTGCGCGCGCGCCGCCACCGGACCGACGCCTTCTTTGTTGAGAACCTCGTGACAATGACCGACTTCGACACCAACATCCACTGGGGAACGACGAGGGACAAGCTCAGCCCGTACACCGCCGGTGATCTGGCGGACGACTCGCGGCTGGGTCGGACGAACCTCGACATTGCCTTTGCCGAGGAAAAGTCCCTGCCTCCGGCAGAGGCGGACCAGGTGCCTTCGACGTACAACTTCCACTGGCAGGAAAGCGTCCGCGCCGGCGCTGGCATTTTCAACCGGTTTATGTCTTTCGACTCCCCGGCGGTGGAACCCTATGAACCTGGGGGACGCGGCATGTTGCAGCGGACGGTGTCGCTGCACGCCCAGAACGCGAAAACCTACCCGACCTTTCAAGGGATGGACTACGGGCGCTGGTTCAGCCTGATTTCCATGGGGGCGGCGCGCCCGTATGTTCCGCCGCAAGAGATTCAGGATCTTTCTCGCGATGCGGCGTGGAAGGCCTTTCAGCAGCAAACCGGGTTCACAGGGGCCAGACCAACCGGCGGGTGGAACACATACTCGGCTCAGATACCGTCTGACGACAACTTCAACTCCCGAACGCATCCCGAGCTTTTTCGGCAGTGGACTCACTTCGTGCAGGATATGTTTCCTCGGAGTCTCGGGGTGATGGGCGATGCGCTGCATGCCGCTGTTCCCTCCGCCATTAACTCCTCGTATCTCTACACGGGGACACGATACGAAGTCGCTTACGCACCATCGAACGTTGGCTACATGCACTACGTGTCGGAGCCGGATCGTTCCGCGGCGAGCGTGGACATGATCCTCGCCTGCAAAGAGGGCAGCGACCAGTTCGACGACCCGTACGCATTGGCGATGACCTGTGCCCTTTTCTACAATGCTGCCCGCGATGGCAAACCGATCCGAGCCATGGGCGAGGAGGCGAAGATTACCTTTCTGAACCCGACGGGCGCCTGGCGATTCCTCTTTGAAGGTCTCGCGAACGGCGCCTCTTCGGGCTTCTTCGACGCTTCGGATCGCGGAACCCGATACCACGAGTTCGTCTCCAACACCTCGGATATCTGGACGCACGGACAGTGGGGAGCGCGTGAGCGGTGGCAGACCTACCTGCGGTTTATTCAACAGTATGGAACCGCGTTCCAGGAATGCCAGAATCGCTCGAAGGTGGGTTTGCTGGCGCTGGAATCCGTCGGCCTTCGGTACAGCGGGCTGACCGCTGGCACGCAGAAGTACGGAGGCCGTCTGTACCAGGCGTTTGTGTCGCTGACACTGGCGGGTTTGGAACCGGTGTTCGTATACGAGCACAACGTATTAGCGGGCGTCCACCCGGAGATTCAGGCGCTGGTAGCGGTTGGCGTGGATGCTGACCTGCCCGCGGAGGTGACCGCCGGTCTGCAGCGTTTCCAGCAACGCGGTGGCGCTATCTTCGCGGACTCGCAAAGCAAAGGCATCACCCTCTCCGGCGTGACCGCCCTCAATTGTTCGTTCAGCGATCATGCCGACTTTTATGTTAGAGACTTTGAGAAGCAGCACAGGGGCACTGAGGTCGGAAGCCTCAAGTGGATGGCGATGCGGCGGTTCGCGCTCCGGTCGGTTCCCGAGTTGCGTGAAAAGATGTGGCCCGTCGTCCCGCCTGCCGTCGAATCGGATAATCCCTTCGTCGTTACCAACCACCTCCTGGCCGGCAAGGACGCCACCTACTACTTCGCGCTGAACAGTACCCCGGCGCCGTGGCAGTGGGTGGCGGAGATGCCGCGCAAAATTTACCTGCTGCATCAGTTTGTGACCTCACCGGTGCGATGTGCGCTGAAGCTGCGCGACTGGCAGAAGCGACACGTCTACTCACTGACGGAAGCCCGGGACGTCACCGCGGACCTCCAAAAGCGGCAGGGGATGGTGGAAGCGGAGTTCGACCGTGTGCCGGCGCACATCCTTCTGTCGCTTGCGCACCAGCCAAAGGTGGTTGACCTCAAAGTGTCCCAGCGGGTCAAGTTGGGGGAGAACGTGGGGGTCGAGGTTCGAGTGATCGGAGACCACGGCAAGACTCTGGCCGCCGCGTTGCCTCTGGAGATTACCGTCACTCTGGGACAACAGCGACGGACCCTGTATCGCGCCACCTCGCGGGAGGGAATCCTGCGGATGGACCTGCCCGCGCCGGTTAACTCTCAGGCGTCTGGGATGGAAATACAGGCGCGAGAGTTGGTCACCGGCTTGCGATCCCGAGCGCGAACGCAGCTTGTCGGTGTCGACGCGGGGACGATGGTCGTGTCGGGCGCTGCCTGGGCCAAAGACGTCGTCATCCTGGAGTTGCCCAAGGTGCAGGAGTTCCTGCAGCAGCGGCAACTGGTAATTCCTTTGGCCGATCCTGCTCCGGTTTCCGACTTCGCCAAGGCTATCCGGCAAGCAGGAGGATCGACCCGTATCGTGGGTGAAGATGCGTCGGCTGAACGCGAAGGGCGTAACTGGCGGGAGGCGAATCTGCGGGATCAACTCATGTTGCCGGAGATACGGATTCCGCATCACCTTGCGATCTTCTCGATTCTGACGAAACATCCGTTGCTTCCCCCGTTGGTTGAAGCGGATTTCCTGCCCCGCGTCCCGACGGAGCACTATCCGGGGAAGGGCCGTTGCCTCGTCATGCTGCTGGGCGACGCCTACGCTCCCGGGTACAGCACGCTGGTCGTCGTCGGTGGAGATGCGGACGGCCTGGCGAAGGGCCTTGTACGCCTGACAAACATGATTGCCGGAAAGCCGGTCGACGTGACCGACCCGTGGCGAAACCTCGAGAGTACCCGTGCGGCCCTGCTTCCGCAGGATGTGCGGCAGTTCAAGAAGCTACCGGAAGTTATTGTCCCCAAAACAGGGAAACTGGCCTCCGGCACGGCTTTGCCGCGGGTTCAGCCGGATTGGCCGCGTGAGGTCGGACATAACGTCTACTCCGCCGCTTCCAGTCCAGACGGCAAGAGAGTCGTCGCGGGCACCGACAGTCCAAGGGAGAACCTGCACACTCTGGATGGCAGTGGACGCGTCACGGGAAGCCGGAAGGCGGAGGGACTGTACGTCCACCAGGTTGCCACAACCGACGCGGGTCTCGTCGCCACCGGCGTCACGTTCCCGCCTTCGGTTCAGGTGACCGACGCTTCCGGGCGTGTCCTGTGGAAGGCCGTCCCGCAGACGGAGGATGTCCTCTGGGGCGGACTTTACACCGACAACGTGCCGCCCGAACCGGACTACTTCACCGTGAACCACGCGACCGACTCGCTTGTCATGAGCACTCCCGGCATGAAGCTGGAATGCCGCGAGATGGCAACTGGAAAAACGCTGTGGACTCACGATTACAGCCACACTGATCCCCTCTACCGACGGCAGGTTCAGCGGCTGCGCACCTCCCGCGACGGCGGCCGGCTATTCGTTTCTCTCATCACCTACTGGCGCGATGCCCCGGACAAACCTCCGTATTTCGAGGGAGGCGGCAGCATCGACTACCGTGGAGCCGACCGTTGTGCAACGCCTGAAATCCGAGCCAACATGCAGGCTCAGATCCTGTGCCTCGATCCTCGCACCGGCCAGGTTCTCTGGCGGCGGGAGTTCGAGCCTTTCGGGGAACTGCAGATGATTCGCTTCTGGATGTGGGAAAACGAAAGCCACGGCTACTGGGCGCCTCCGTGTACCGGAGTGCCAAACTCGTGGGATCCGCTTGCGTGGTTCCGCATGAAAGGACGGATGGGGTACGGGTTGGACGTGACTCCGGACGGCAGTCGCGTGGCCGCCGCGGACGAGAACGGAAACATCGCCATCCTCGATGGAACAGGCCAAACGATCCGGGAATTCAAAAGCCTCGAATACTTCAACGGGATCGATGAGTACCTCGTGCGTCCCGTAGTCAAAATCTCCCTCGACGGGAGCTACGTCGCCGCCATGACCAGCCAATGTTTCGACCGGGAACTGCGCAAGTTCGAGTGGGAAAACAACTCGTGGCTGACGCGTAGTCGAGTCTACCTGTTCGACATGGCTACCGGGGCAATGAGCCGCGGCCCGCTCACTCTGGAGGCGGTCAGTGACCTCGTCATTGCCGATGAGGGTCGGCGCGTTGTGTTCGGACGCTGGGACGGAACGGTCAATGCACTCAGCCCGAAGGGAGAGGCCCTGTGGAGCACCCCGATCATCGGCGGCTGCAAACTGTCACTGCGAGGGAATCAGCTTCTTTGCACCACCAGCCGCGGACAACTCTACTGCCTGAGCGCGGTCGATGGGAAAGTGCTCTGGTCGGCGGATTTGAACCGTTGCCAGCCTACGCCGCTGCCGTCGTATGCTGAGTTGTCACAGCAGGCGTGGTGGACGAAGTAACGGAGTGCCGTATGCGCCTGTGGTGGTTCGGGAGCAATGGAATGTTGGAATGATGGAGTGCTGGAGTAGTGGCCCAAGACCCCTATTCCAGTATTCCACTACTCCAATCTCAATCCTCCCTCCTCCATTCTCGATTCGCCAATCTCCTCCCTCCTTCCGAACTGTTCCCATCGATATGGGAATGCGGTCAGTTGATGTCCCAGAGGTTTTCCGGGGTGAAGGTCTGCTGTACTTTCATCCATTTTACATGTCCGTCCACAAAGCCGTAGTTCTTTCCGCCACTGTGGATGTTCATGTTCTGATCTTTCGTCGTCTGCGCGGTCTGCCCCTGGCTCAGCGCGCAGCACACGTTCCCTGCATTGTAATCAGGGGCAGGAGGGATATACCCGTCCGCGAACGAAATCGTTTCTGCAGGTTTGGCGATTTCCGCCATACGAACCCGCCCGTTCATGGGATGTGGTCCAGCCTGGTTGGAGGCATAGCTACGCGCCCGGCCATTGCTGGGACAGACGAGAATCTGGGAGTTCCTGATGTAGGGCCCCACAAAACCATGTGCTGCCGAGTCCCAGGGATCGACAGCCGCGGGGTAGATCCCGCGGTAGGTGGACGGGAGCGTCTCGTCGTAATCCTGAGCATACATCATCGCCGCCAGTTCGATCTGCTTAAGGTTGCTCTGGCAACTGGCGGTTCTCGCTTTCTCCCGCGCCCTCGCAAAGACGGGAAAAAGGATCGCCGCCAGGATTGCGATGATCTGCCCGCTGAGAAAGTCGCCTCCCTGAATGGCTAAAATCTTGCGCGACTCTTGGTAGCGTACAGCTATCCCCGACGAACCAGGAGTCACAGCCCGATGATCAAGAAACCGAAGCCTCAAGCGATCACCGCCTCGATGGTGGCCGATTCCCCGTATCTGTACGACGCGCTGGTCCCGAAAGAGCATTTGCTCCGTCAGGTGAAGGAGCGGGTGGACTTTTCGTTTGTGCATGATCTGGTGAAGGATTGCTATTCTGCCGATCAGGGTCGTCCGGCGAAGGCCCCGGAAGTGATCGCGAAGGTGACGTATTTGCAGTTTGAGCACAATCTTTCGGATCGGGAGGTGGAGGAGTCCTGTGCGCAGCGGCTGGATTTCAAATTCTTTTTGGACTTGCCGGTGGAGTCGGGGGCGCCGTGTGATGCGACGACCTTGTGCAAGCTGCGGAAGCTGTGGGGGGCGGCGGTGTTTCAGAAGATTTTTGAGGAGAGTGTACGGCAGGCTCACGAGGCGGGGGTAGTGGGAACGAAACGGATCGTGGATTCGAGCAAGACGCTGATGAATGCGGCGGTGTTGAAAGCGTCGCAGTTATTGGCTCGGTTGTGCGAGCGGGTGCTGGAGGGGTTGAAGGATGTTCTTCCGGGTGACAGGCTGTCAGTTTTGACCTCAGAGGACGCGTCGTTGCGGACGGATACTTCGTGGTGGTTGAGTTCGGAGTTGAAGGAGAAGCATTACCTGCGGTGGGGGAGTCATGCGGAGAGTCTGGTGAAGTTTGCGCGGGAGTTTCTGAAGAGTCCTGGGGAGTGTGCGGCACTGGGGAACTGGGAGAAGCAGCGGGAGAAGCTGGAGCGAGCGACGGCTCTGTTGGAGAAGCACTTGAGCGATGCGGCGACCGAGGCGCAGATGAAGTCGGGTGGACGCAAAGACAAGCTGGTGAGCGACGTAGACCCGGACGCCCGCAACCAGGCGGATCACAAGAAGCGAGTGCGGGCCGGCTACAAGACGCACGTGAGCATGGATCAGGAATCGGAGATTATCACGGGGATAGCGGTGACGCCGATGAATGCGGAGGATGGGCCGCAACTGCTGCCTCTTCTGGAGGACGAACAGGAGCGGGGTTTAGAGGTGACAGAAGTCGCGGCGGACACCGCCTACAGCGATGGTCCGATTCGTGCGGGGTTGCAGGGAGACGAGGAGACGCCGGAGATCGTGGCGTATATCCCGGAGCCGAAACCGAAGCCGAGCGGAGACGGGAAGTTCACGACGGATCAGTTTCAGTATGAGGCGGAGAGGAAAACGGTGACGTGTCCGGCGGGAGAGGTTTCAGCGAACGGGAAAGAGAACAAGAAGAAGAACGGTTTCAACTTTTATTTTCCCAAGGCAACCTGTGTCGCGTGCCCGTTGCGGGAACAGTGTTTAAGCAAGGGCGAGCTTGCGGCGGGGGTGAAGCATGGGCGAACGGTCTACATCAATCCGTACCGGGAGTTGCATGATTTGGCGAAGAGGCTTCAGAAGACGAAGCAGCACAAGCAGGCAATGAACGAGCGGTTGGCGGTGGAGCACAAGCAGGGGGAGATGCTGAATCGGCACGGCTTGCGACACGCTCGGTACCGGGGTTTGAGCAAGATCAAGATCCAGGCATACATGACGGGGGCGGTGGTGAACCTAAAGCGGTTGATGAAGCTGCTGACGCAGCAAACAAGAGAAGCGATAACGAGGACCGAGGGAGGAGTGTGCCTGCAGACGTAGAAAACGCAGGAAACAGGATGAGATCGGTTACCAGGAGCCTTCGCGGCAGGGCAAGAACGGGTCGTTGACGCGCGGCAAGGAGGTTGGAGAGGGAAATCGGTGTCTGTCTCCTGAGGGGCACTACCCCTTCGCTGAAAAAATCCTGATAGAGTCAGGATCAGAGTATCACGAATCAAGCGATTATCAGCGGGCAGATGATGGCAATCACCACCAGCAATTCGATGAGGGTGAATCCATGTCTTCTCACTGTCATTTCACAACATCTCCTTTTGTATTGTCTTTGGTACGCGTCTGAACTGCATTATACCCCTTTGACACGAAGATCAAATGTTCGTTTGAGGTCTCTCGGTCTACAGCGGGAACATGAGTCAAGTCCCCTCCCGAAGACATCGACCTTCCATCTTTCCAGATCCCTCGTTAACTGAACTTCTTCTGCGCCTAAGGCGCTATCTGCGAACTGGCTGCCTTCCACAGGGAGGGCATGTTGGTATTGCTCTCAGCATACTCGAACTTCAGCCACTTCACATGACCATCGCAGAACGCAAAGTTGCCCCCGTCCGTATGCCGGTACTCCAGGTTGGAGGCGTGCGGCTTGTTGGCGCTGCTGTAGAAAGCACCATAGGTTGCTGCGCTGGACGGGAACAGGGAATAGACCGATCCGGTGTTGCCGTCGGCATAGTTGAACGTCTCTGCCGGATGCATGAGATCCGCCAATCCCAGATTTGGATTGATCCCCTGCCGCGCATCAGCACATCCGTTCTGGCCTAGGTATGCTGAGTTGTAAACGTACGACCACCGGGCGTAGGTGACCGGTCCCCACGAGGGATTGTACGTGGCGGTGCCGCCGCCGTCCTGGTCACTGGGACAGTGCCAGACCTGATTGCTCTTGACGTAAGGTTCCAGCCGGATGCTGTTAAAGGCCAGGGCGTAGGTGTCTGCGTTGGTCCCATTACATCCACTGGGGATCAACTCATCATAGTCCTGCACGTACATCTGCCACGCAATCGCGATCTGTTTGAGATTCGATGCGCAACTGGCCGTCCTCGCCTTTTCCCTCGCCTTCGCGAACACCGGGAACAGGATCGCCGCCAGGATGGCGATGATGGCGATAACCACCAATAATTCAATGAGTGTGAAACCTGACTTGTTCCTGAACATTCAACTTTCTCCTCCGAAAATAGCCCCTTGGGGTACGAAAATCAGGCCGCCAAGGGGAGTTCTTCCAGTTCGACTTTGTATCCCAAGCTTTCGAGCTTGCGAAGATGATAGCGGGTCAGGTGCTTCTTGTTGATTTGATCGAAATGGTTGGCGCCCAACTCTTTGTACGGGACTTTGTCTCTGATAATGAAAAAGGCAGCTTCCAGAATGCTGTGTCCTACCGCCACCGCGGCCCG
>MNXM01000257.1 GCA_001872605.1 Armatimonadetes bacterium CG2_30_59_28
TATCTGCCAGGGAGCCCCGAAAGGGTGCGATATTCTGCATCTAAGTAAATAATCAAAATATATTGTCCCCTCAAAAACCGCAATGCCTGCAAAGATTTGCCTTCATTTCCGTGTTCTCCGTGATCTCTGTGGTGAGAAAATGGGGACAGAATTCATGACGATCTACTTATTGCAGAGCGAACACTCCTTTCCCCGTTGTCCCGGTGGCAACGTCCGTCGCGGTGACCGTCCATTTCCCCGGGGGATCATTGTAGGCGGTGGGGATCTGTGCGGCGTCCTGATTGCCGGTCAGCTTCATGTAGCTCCTGTAAGCCGTCGCCTCTGATTTGTCCGGTCGCGTCACCGTGAGTCGCACGATCCTTCCGGCGGGGTTGCACTTGCCGGAGTCCAGCTTGAAGGTGACGTTGGCGGTTTCTCCGCGCTGGACCTTCTGGGGGACGCTGACACCGAATTTCTTCGTGACGTCCGGGAGAAGCGCAAACAGACAAACCTGCGGCCCGTCCTTCGAGACGGCGATGGAGTCTGCATTGCCAACCAGCTTCCCGGCGCGCACGTCGTAGATGTTCGTTTTATCTGCAAGTTGCAGTTTGGCATCGGCAGCAACTGACGCGTCGCGCACCACACCGAGTAGGGTTAGATCGCCATTCCTGAGTCGCCGGAAGAAG
Organism: Armatimonadetes bacterium CG2_30_59_28; assembly: GCA_001872605.1. Lineage (GTDB taxonomy): Bacteria > Armatimonadota > Abditibacteriia > CG2-30-59-28 > CG2-30-59-28 > CG2-30-59-28. The sequence continues at coordinate 666 of MNXM01000257.1, forward strand.
TATCCCCGATCCCCGACAAGCTCGCACGGAGGACGGGACTTCAGACCAACAAACAGAGCCGAAATGAATCCCTTCGACGATGGGTTGTCTGCGTGGGGAAAGGGCGAGTTCAGGAAGACCGTCCGCCCTTTGCCCGCTTTGTTTGCGATGACGACCGGATACTCGTCTGCCTGCCGCAACGCCTTTCCGCCTGAGACGGTGACGGACGTGTCCACACGCGGGGAGAAGTCGGGGAGATTGACCTCTTCGCCGGCCGCGCGGGACTTTGACTCGGCGATTTGCTTCGACTTCGGTTCTCCGGATCGGGCAATGCCGAACAGATCATCCAGCGGTCCCTTCCACGCGCCGTCCTTCCACAGCGGTCGGCAGTGACCGTCCATGATTCCCGCCGCGATATCCGCGATGACGGTGCCCCCACCCTCCGCGAATCGGCGAATGACAAGCGCCTCCTTGTCGGAAATGGTCTGTGAACAGGCGAGGAACAGGACTTTGTGCGCGTGTTTGGCCAGCTCCCCGTGCTCGATCATGCGGGTTGTGATGAAGCGATACCCGAACCCAGCGTGGTCAAGAAGGCTGATCAGATTCCCCTGCGATTGCTGCGGACTGCCGATGCCGCTGAACAGCTTGGCTGAATGCTCCGTGGCCTGCGACCAGTGAATGGCGATGCCGTCATTGTCGACCACGCTGGCGGCGAGCAACTGACCAATCCCTCCATAGATCTCCCGAAGCTCAGGTAAGGATTGCTCGAAGTAGCCCGCGAAGCTGAGGTCAGTGGCGAACAGTCCTTCTGACCCGATGGCGGCGAAGAAGAGGCTGGTGTTGACATCGCCGTGCAGGAGTTGATTCCACAGGTTGAACGCTCCGGCGCGGGAACCATGCGATCCAACGTAGCCTCCCCACCAGTTCCCGCGTACCACCGCTGGATCGGCGAGGGAGCGCAGCAACTCGTTGCCGCGCTTGTCGGCATACGGCCCCCAGATTTCCTGACCCTTGATGGTCTTCTCCAAGTCCCCGGGAACCGAACCTTCCGCTCCGACTTTTGCGCGAGCGTCGGCGCCCTTGATGGCTTTCGACAGGAAATGGTGGTAGTCGGCGTACTCGCTTTCACAGAACGCGGCGTGTTCGTGGATCATCGGCCAGAGATTACGCTGCTTTGCCTCATCGTCGGGCAGTAAGTCGATCTTCGACCAGTCTGCGTATTGCGTGCCCCAGATTCGGTTCAGTTCACTCAAGGTGGCGTAGTGTTGTTTGAGGTACTCCCGAAACGATTTCTGTCCATAGGGAGAATATCCTGACTTGTAGTCGAAGTAGTTCTCATCCCCGAGGCTGTACAGGCTGGGCCCGTAGGGAATGGCTGCCTGAATCCGGTCGAGGACGGACTTGCTGGACTTCTGCTGCAATTCCGGGTTGTAGAAACAGCCGTCTTCCACGTCTTTGATCCAGTGATCTTTTCGCCACCCTTTGTCATCAGCGCCGCCCATGACGCGATACGCGTAACAGACCAGGGGAAAGTCGTTGAGCGCAAACACGCGCTCCTGAACGCCATCGGCGGATGGGTGAGCGAGAATGGCGTTGAAACCGGCCTTGCGGACCTGCTGGTAAGCTAACCAACCAAGACCAGTGTTGCCGCAGCCAATGCCTCCCCACAGGATCGAGCGGAACTCGTCGCTATTGTCCCGCCGCGGCACGAAGAGGAAACGGTCAGCGGAGTCGACGGTTTCAGCGCCCACTTTGAGATCGGCGTGCAGACGGGAGGCAATCGTCAACGCTTTCTCCACCGGCAGGTCGAAACTCGCGCTCTGCTGTCCGGAGGCAATCGGGATGCTCTTCCGCAGGTACACACGATCATGTGTGTCGGTAAGAGAGACTTCCAGAACCGTTTCGGTCGGAGCGGGAACGGAAAGCTCACAGTTCCCTTTGGCGACCTGCCCTCTCTCGCAGAATTCACTTTGTGTACCGAATTGGTCGATCCGAAGCGACGACTCTACCTCGATGTAAACTGATCCCCACGCTTCAGTTCCTTGGGATGATTTGATGATGACGTCTCCGAAATGTCCCCCCGCTTTGAGCTTCGGCCTTCCGACGCGCACGAAGTTCTCCCCCTGTTTCAGGCTTGTCTTCAGTACTTGATAGAACTCCACCTCGTTGACCTTGTCCCGGATGCGGACATGCACGTACACGGGCAGAGGCTGCGCCTCGTTGTATTGCACTGTCACGCCATTCTCCCGCGACAGCGCCGCGCGATTCAGGTGGATTCCGGCCTCCGGGAGAGATGTCAGCATGACGCGCGGGCTTTTCGAAGGAACGGTCCAGAGCAGCGCTTTGGCGACCAGCGAGAGCAGGTAGTCGTAGTCGGCCGCCCAGTGCAGACTGTAAGGCACGGGCGGGGTGAGTCCATGTCCACCGTAGTAAGTGCCGCTCCCTTGACCATACTGAAGAACCGCAACCCGGCCCTGACGGAAGGCAAACGTTTCCACCATTCTTGCGGGAAGCTCTTTGGCTTCTTTCACGCGCAGGTTCTTCAGAATCTCCGGATTCCTGAAGAAGTCGATACCGGCGAGTGGCACACCGTTGAAGATCTCGTCCCTCCCCTCCGTCATCGGCTTCTTGAAGATTTGAAGCCTGGTCAGCCTCCCGAAGGTGAAAAGCAGACCTGCTCCTTCAGAAACCTGCTTCAGAATCTTGTACTGTGCCTCTTTGGGCAGAACGTCGAAGGACGCGTTGGCCATGACAAAGGCATCGTAGCGTTTGTCCAGTGCGGTGAGGAGCTGCTGGGTTTTCTCCTCGATACTGGTTCCTTCGACTTTCAGGTCATACATTGCCGCGCCCGCGTCGGACTCGAAGGAGAACAGGCCGGAGTGCGCAATGGGCACGGCGTCGAAGTCCATGTCCAATCGCTGCCACAACTCCACAATCTCACGAGGCGCAACGGTACGCGGGACAACGAACAGAACCTTCAGTTTCCCGCGGGAGTATGGTTTTGCCCACTTGGTGTGCGGCGTCACTAACTTCGTGGTCACCTTGTTCAGGTAATCGCCATCGTGCCGACCGGCTTGAAGCGGGACTGCATTCATCGACAAGGCAAGCAGCACAGCCACAAACACGGTATTGACATTGCGCGTAGATTCCACCTTGGATTCCTCCTTTAGGACCATCGTTAGCTGGGGATATTCATCCCCAGCTAAACTTTTCGGTGATATGAATCACCCGACAACCACTTGCGGAGTATATCTCCGCAGAAAGGGCCGTTGGAAATACACATCCCCAACGAGCGCACGAGACTACTGCGCCGCGACCAGACCCATCACCAGCGCCTCCCACCTCAATTCATCCAATTCTTTCTTGAGTTTCAGGACGTCTTCTCGCAGCCAGAAGCCTCCCGCGTCGCCCAACGCCGGTCCCTTCGCATCTGCCAATAGGTGGGAAAGACGGGACTTGCGTTTGTCCAGTTCGGACTCCAGACGGTTTTTCTCTTTCGCGTCGGTAACGGCGACCACTGCCTCCGCGGCGTCGGTCGCAGACGTTGACGCAGAGTCACAGGCGTCGCGTACCCAGTCTGCCATTGGCCGCTTTTCCCATTCCCCGGTTGCGGTGTGTGTGAAAACCAACCTCGGCAGCAGCACACGAAAGAGCTGCCCCTTGGTCGGGATGATGGCCTGCTCCAGCTTATTCAGCTTCTGCTGGTCCAACGGCATCACCCGCCCGAAGTACAGATATCCAAAGCTCTTGGGCGCCGCGCCGCTGCCTCCGAGCGACCAACTGACGCCGCGGAAACTGCCGGTGGAGTATCCGTACCGGACCAGGTCGAAAGACCAGACGTCACCGTCTTGCGGAGTGACACCGAGGTCACCCCAAGGCGCGAAGAACTCGATGAACCATGCGTCTGAGGCTTTGGAGACGGCAACCTTCCAACCTTCCACGTTCCAACTGGAGTCGAGATTGCCGTTGGTCATCTTCTCCTCATAGCGCGCCTCGAGGGGATTCGTCACGAACTTCATGTAGCTCTCCGCCTTGTTGTGCGGATCGATCATGACCTCGATGCAGTCATCCGTCCACGTGAGTGGATTATCCCGGTTCTTGATGGTGGCCTTGATCTTGCCGACCCGTTCCTCGAAGAGCGTGACACCCATGTAGAGTCCGGCATTGTCGTAACACAGCCGCGCCGCTGTGCGTAGTGGGGGCGGCTGGGGAGTTGCCTTCCAGTATTGGAAGAAATCCTCCATGGCCGGAAGCTCCTTCCACGTCGCGTCATCCAGCCTGCCATCGATCTTCGGCGGGGCCTCGCATTTCCGGCACTCGTACACGGAAACAATCGTCGGCTCTGCGGCGCGTCCCACGGAAGGCACGAGAGGTAGAATCAGTAACGTAGTGAGTATCTTCCTGTGCAATCGAGATCACCTCGGTATTCGTGATACGCCAGTCTCGCAAACGTTGAGACTGGACAGACGAGATATTTTCATCAAGTAGTGCACGGTTCTGGAAGTTCTCCCACAAAAGGACGCCGGATCGCTTCAGCGTCCGGTAGCTCACACAGGCGGCTACACGATGAAGGCAACTTTCCTTTTCTCCCCTTTCACCCCGCGTTCGGTGCGAACGCGGGGTGAAAGGGGAGAAAAGATGTTCTTTATTGGCGCTCGGTAGTCAGTTGTGTGAGCTACCGGATGCTGAAGCGATCCGGCGTCTAATGCAGAATAATTTACGAAACGATGCAGTAGGTTCACGCTGGCAACGGCTTCAGGACGTGTTCGTGCGCGTGTGCAGAGAAGGATTTGTTAGCCAACTGCATGGACTCGGCAATGGTTTACTTGGAGACGCTGCCACCCCATTCGTCAACGATGGTCTCCCAAGCCATGCCTTCGGCAACCATTTCCAGCGCTTGCCACACCACAATTCGCGTGCCGAAGAAGGTTGGCTTGCCGTGACAGATTTCAGGATCGGCGATTACGTAACGCCCGAGTAGTTTGGCCTGTGATCTTCTCGTCCGTCTCATTTGAAGGGAACCAGATTCGGCGCCAGCCTGCCCACTGCAATCTGTTCGGCGCCGGCAGCAGGATTATGGTAGCCTTCCCGCATAGTTGGGTCAATCAGGAACGAAGCAAGGGCCAAACGGAAAACAGGGCAACGGAACAACAGGATAGCCGGGCAAGGCTGTGATCGACCAACATCCCGCGACCGTGAACCTCCATCCCCATCTGTTCCACTACCTTCGGAGGCTCGTTGTTCCGTCGCTCAGTCACCCATTACCCAATTACCCTTCCAACTCACCAATGTTATCCACGATCTTCACGATGGCGTCAACCATCAACTGCATGTCGCGTTCGTCGTTGGGAGGTGAGAGGTAGGGCTGCACGATGCAGAACTCGCGCTCGGCCATCGCTTCGCTCACCGGCAGGTCGCCTTTGCTGTAGACGGGAGGGTTCTCCACATGCGGACACAGGAAAGGGCAGCCTTTTCCATAGAGATTGCGCTCTTGAAAGATCGTCCGCAGGTGGATGGGTCCGCCCGCCTGAAGTCGTTTGCTCTCCGGGGAAAACTGGTAGTTGGCGTCATTGATATAGGCCACCGCGTAGACACCTTCCGCGTTCAGCGCGGCGCAGAACCGGTCGCGGGAGACGCCGTACTCGTCCGGATCCCACAGGCAGGTGTAGTAGTGGTAGACGTGCTTGTATCCGGGGCGCACGAAGGGCGGGGTGATTCCCGGAACGTCCGCGAGCTTCTCCGTCAGGTACTCGCAGTTGCGGATGCGCGCATTGGTGCGAGCATCGGCGTCCATGAGCTGCTCCATCGCGCTGTCCATCCCAACGGCGCGCGTGTTGTCACCAGTGCCCCCCATGGAGGCGTATTGCAGAATGTCTGGGTCCTCCGCAAGTCCCTGAATCACTGTGGGGTGCTGACCCATCAGCAGGCCGCGCTCGTACAATCGGCGGTCATTCGTGAGATAGGCGCCGCCGCCGTGGCTGGAGTAGATGGGCTTTCCTGACCAACTGAAGGCCGTCAAGTGGGCAATGCTACCAACCTTCTGCCCGTTGATCTCCGCAGTGGAAGCCTGGCACGCATCTTCAATGACCAGCAGGTTGTGCTTTGCGGCGATCTCCATCAACTCGGGAATCGCGGCGGGGTGGCCGTAGAAGTCCACGGGCAGGATTGCCTTTGTGCGGGGCGTGATTTTGCGTTTCACATCGTCCACGTCGATGGTCAGCGTTTGTGGATCGATATCCGCAAAGATCGGCACCGCGTTCACGCGCAGAATCGATCCGACCGTCGCGACCCACGTGTAGGCCACCGTGATGACCTCGTCCCCCGGACCACAACCCGCGGCATACAGGCTGGACGTGAGGGCGGCGGTTCCGGATGTCACACACTTGGCGAACTGCGCGCCCGTGTATTCACACAGCGCACGCTCCAGTCCCTTCCGGGGCCAGGAGGATTTGAAGTTCGTGCCCTCTCCAATTGTTTTTGGCCCACCATGTAGTGCCAGTTTGCTCATTTGATCTGCCTCCAGTAAGTAGCCCTCCAGAATTGCTGTCCCGGCTTCAATGCGGTAAAGTACTCGGCGGACTCACAGAGTCCGAAATCACACCCAATACCGAAGCCAGGATCGCAGCAATGGAAACTACAGCAACGAGTCTACCAAATGTTTCTCAGATCCGTCAACTCCTTTTTTCGCCGATGGGCCGGCGGGTGACGCGGGGATGGATGGTCGCGCTCACAGCCCGGGGTTGGTCGAGGTCGGAGGTGGCGGAGGTGTT
>MNXM01000312.1 GCA_001872605.1 Armatimonadetes bacterium CG2_30_59_28
AGAATCGCTTCCACGGTGCGGTTACAACGCAGTAGGCACTTTTTGCCTCCAAACCGGGCATGTGTGCTGACTTCGCAATCAATAACGCAACACTATTGCAGATCCACCAGCGGAGGCAGCACTCGGTCTTCATCGCTCCGCAGGCACATCGGAAGCAACCTTGTCCCATCCGTTACGCCGTAAAGGCTATGTGGGAAAGCGGGCTTCATGGCATCCTCGACGGATAGAGTGACGCGCAGTTGCTGACCGATGGTCGGGTCCGCGCATCTCGGCCGAGACGCCCATTGCTGTTGCGGAGCGCCGCAGGTCGCGCAGACTCCGCAGGAGTCTGCCAGCTACTGCTGCTTGCGTGTGAGAAGTCGATGAGTACCCGTTCACGTTCGTGCTCTCCGACAGTTGACGGCGTGGCGACCGTCAATGGATAGCACTATAGCACACCTCCCCATTCGAGGCAAGGCACGAATTGCTCGGAGCGCCTCGTCGGAGACAAACTGTCACGATATCTTTATAGGATATCCTTCCTTTGTAAAGGGGAGAGTTGCGCCAGGGTGCAAGTCAGATTTGTGACGCGTGGAGGTAATCAGCGCCCTGGGGTCGGCCAGGCATAAACGAAAGGGTGGGGTTCCTTCCCCTTTGCGAACCGTTTCGGTTCGATAACGGGGGAAGGTGCGAACCCTTTGGGTTCGAGGATGGAGGTTGTTGCATGAACTCACTCAGGACCGACGAACCGCGAACTCCGTTACACAATCACTGTCGGGTTTCAGGCTACAGGCGCCTATGGTTCCGGCTGGGGCGGATTCTCACAAATCTAACTTACACCCGTTGCGCCATTGTACCCCGTGGCAGATATTGGGGGCCGGGTGCCGCCGCTCCTGTCGTGATTGCCGATCGTTGGTTGAAATGCTATACTCTCTGCGTGCCTCGGAGAGGTGGCCGAGTGGTTGAAGGCGGCGGTCTTGAAAACCGTTGACCGAAAGGTCCGGGGGTTCGAATCCCTCCCTCTCCGCCAGATGTGAATGGTGACGTGTGGGTCGCGTCACGTCCCGCTTGTCTTCCTCCCCGAGGGGCACATTTCTACGAGCGGACAGGCGTCGCATGTTTCCATAGGGCAGTGTTTTTCGCAGAAGAAGTAGCCCTTCCAGCCGCTGACGCCGCGTGCTTCGCATCTCGGCCGGGTACGCAGGCAGTGGTGCTTTGCCAGTTCGACGATTTGCGCGTGGTAATCTCTGCAGATACCAACCATGGGCGCAACCGCTGGATCGAGCTCGAACTCCTCGAAGTGGCCCATGGCGCTGCGAAGGCTTGTCTCGAAGAACTTCTGAAGCAGTTTGTAGCTTCCCGTTTGCCAGAAATCTCTTCGCCCTGGGTGAGCAGCGATCAAGCGTGAGAAGGCGCGCCGCGTGTATGCGTCCACAACAAACACCGGGCGCTTTCCTGCGTAAAGCAGAATGCAGTCCGCAGTCTCCTCCCCGATACCGGGAAGGGAGAGCAGTTCGCTGCGCACAGCGTCCGTTTCACGCGCCGCGTCCAGCATAGGCTCAACCGAATCGTAGCCTCGTCGAACCAATTGGCTCGCAATCTCAACCAACCGCTTGGCTTTCGTCGGAGAGAAGGCCACGGGACGGATGAGCGACTCCACCTGTTCCTGCGTCGCGTCCATGAGTGACGAGAAACGGAGCAGCTTTTCGCCCTTCAGTCGTTGTGATGCGTCCCACGCCTGACTCCAATCGCACTGTTGAACGAGCACCGCCGTAACGAATATCTCCATCGGCGACCCTGGCCACCACCGCGGTGTGTAGCCGAAATGACACCGCAGCCGGGAATAGATTTTGTGCAGGAGGTCTCCCTGAGTCATGCGATAGATGATACCATTGACCCTCAACCATTGACCATCCGCCATTCATAATGAGCTTCCGTTCCACCTCAAAACCCATCCTTGTTCTCGCCGCTCTCGTGGTGGTGTTTATGTTTCCCTTCTTCCTCACCGGGAAGGTGCTGTACTGGGGAGACATCCTGCTGCAGTCGTACCCCTGGCGGTGGTTCATCAAGATGATGGTTGCTCGCGGGGAGCTGCCGCTATGGAATCCCTACATCTTCTGCGGGATTCCGTTGGTAGCGAATCCCCAGCCTGCAACGTATTATCCGCTTACCTGGCTCCTGCTCCCGCTGCCTTCCGAGTATGCGGTGACACTGGAGGTGGCGCTGCACGTCCTTCTAACGGGGCTGTTCATGTGTCTGTATCTCCGTCAGACCGACAGGAGCATCATGGCTTGCTGGATCGGCGCTCTCAGCTTTATGTTTGGCGCGTTCATTGTGACCAAGTTCCAGTTCCCTCCGATCATTCGCGTGCTGCCGTGGCTGCCGTTTGTGTTGTGGCAGGTAGAGAAAGCTGCAACCCCCAGGTCTCTCACGGACACCCCGACACCTCGAGGAAAAAGCATGGGGCCGCTCCTCATCGGATTCGGCCTTGCGATGATGTGGCTTGGGGGACACCTGCAAGTGGCGCTGTTGTGCGCGGTCTTCTACTTCGGGTACGCTCTGACCCTGTGCGCTTCGTTTCGAGGCGATGGTACCGACAGGGCGAAGCGCTTCCTGTGGGCCGGAACTATTGTTCCCGGCGTCTGCATGGTGGGATTGACCGCGCTCCAGTGGCTTCCCGCCCTCGAACTGATGAGAATGTCCACCCGCACACAGCTTGACGCCACCAACGCTCTCGCTTTCTCCCTGCCGCCCTGGCAGTTGGTGACACTGCTGATACCCAATTTTTTTGGATCGCCGCAGTTTGGGAACTATTGGGGCGCAGGCAATGCATTTGAGGTGAGCGCCTATGCGGGGATTCTGCCGTTGCTGCTGGCGTGGATGGGGTTGCGGCACAGGTGTTCCCGCTATTCAGGTATCGGCAATCACCGCCGTCGCTTCTGGATTGTGATGGGAGCTTTGGGGTTGCTCCTTGCGATGGGGCAGTACAGCCCCTTGTACCGAGTGCTGTATGAGACCACTCCCTTCCTCAAGATGTGGCGCGCGCCGGCTCGGTTTCTGCTCTGGTACGTGATGTCCATCTCCTGCCTCGCCGCCCTCGGGTGGGACGCGCTGCTGGGGCTGCCAAAGGACGCCCTGCAACGCTGGTTGAGGAAGGTGCGTTGGGGAGCGTTTGCTTTCGCTGCCGCTTTTCTTCTGATGCTGCTGGCGAACGCGCCTCTGTCCGGCGCATTTATTTCTTTTGTACGCTTATGCTTCACACACACTGACAAGTCCGCCCCGGCATCGGATGTCCCCGCCCTCGCCGCGTCGCTCTTCGGTGGCGCAGTTCTGTTTACAGCGGTGGCCGTTGCGATGTTCCTTATCGCTTGCGCGGCATTGTCATTGCTTGCCAAGGAAGACATCCCACGACGCGTCACCGGCTACGCGGTCATGGGGGTACTGATCGCAGACCTCTTCATCTTCGGCGCGGGCTTTAATCCCTACTGCTCGGCGAAAGTGTTCCACACAGCACCGGACTCCACCCTCACCCGAACCCTCTCCCTGCAAGGGCGAGGGAAGGGCGGGGGTCGCGTCCTCCTGCCTCTCGAATCCATCAACCGACTTTGGAAGCGCTACTACAACTATGGCGGTTTCGGGAGCAAAGACGAGGAATTCATCCGCGCCCCGCTGCGCTACGCCATCCCCAACTTCAACATGGCGCAGGGCATCCACCAGGCAGAAGGCTACGACGCCATCCGGTATCTGCGCTATGACAGGAAGTTGAGGGAGTGGGAGAAGAATCTGGAATGGCAGCGACGCCGGTCCCGCCCGTTGGTGGTTCCCGCAGCGGATGCTATTGTGTTATCTCCCGACCCCCAAACTTCCGAGTCTACGCAGGAGGTTCTTCCGTCGCGGGTATTGTCACCGCGGGCAGGGAACCTACCACGCGTGTTTATTCAGACTGCGAATTTGCCACAACGTGACGGGGCGCACGGCCCGCTGGTCCTGCCGGAATGGAAGGATGAGATCAACTCGATTTCATTCCACGGACACTACCGCTTCGGGCCCGGTCAACTTGTCGTGATGGATGTTGCTTACCCCGGATGGCGATGTGTCGTCAACGGTCGGGAGCAACGCGTTTCCTCCTTTGACGGGGTCTTCCGGTCGGTCTCGCTGGGAGAAAGCGAAGCAATGGGTTCCATGTTCTACTACCCCCTTAGCTTCCGGTTTGGGCTGTTCGTGTCGTTGGTGTTTGTGGGGATGATTGTGGGCGGCGGGGTGAGAGTAATGTTATCCGGGACGGCTGCTTCAACACCGCCAAGAAACTGAACCGCGGCCTACGGAACAAACGGAGTTCTTTGCCGTCTGAGCATTACTGTGTCGGGGAATCATGGACGGCGAAGCCTCAGCCAGTACCATAAAATATCTGGATGTGTTGCGTTTCAGCCTTTCGCGGGGCCGGAGGGCAATATTGATTTTCCGGCCCTGTTTTTAGCTTCGCCGTAAAGGGAGTGCTTGATTTTGGCGCACAACAGAAGCGTGGATTTCAGAGTCCCGACTTCAGGGGACTGCGACAGATATTCCAGACTGTTCTCGCGTCTGTGGTCGTGGGAGTACCCCGCAGAATATTATCAGTACAAATTTTTCGAAAATCCTGCCGGAGTGGCCCTGGCTGCCGTTGCCGTGGACGGAATGACTGGAGAGATCGTTGGCTCTACGGCGTCCATTCCCAGCCGCTATCGGTTGAACGGGGCGGACGTCATGGCCACGCAATCGGGCGATGCCGGGGTTCTGCCGGAGTACCGCAAGCACGGCACCTACTCGAAGATTTACAAGCTTGTCGTGACTGCTCATCTCGATCGAGTCATCGCCTTTACCCACACGGTGGCCACGCCCGATGCTGAGGAGGTGGCCACCCGCACGCAGCATTTCGATCCCCTATGCCGGGTTCCCATCTTTTCCCGACGCATTACCGTCCGCGCTTTGCTGCCACAGAAAGTTCGCAGCCTGATGCGTGTCCGAACGGAAGCAGGTTTCTACGGAAAGACTCAAGCCGGCCGTTACATCGCGGCCGCCCGAAAGATCTGTGAGCGTGAGGGTCTGCACATTGCGGTGGTAGAGGAACCCGACGAGGGCTTCGACCTTCTGTGGGAGCAATGTCGAGACCAATGGCCGATTGCGTTGATTCGAGATCGTCAGTTCATGAGTTGGCGATTCGCCCATCACCCCGTGCGTCGATACTCGATCCTCGCGGTATTCAAGGGAGAAGCCCTCGTGGGTTACTGCGTCAGCAATGTTCTACGCCGCAACGGCATGTCTCGCGGGCGACTTTCCGATCTTCTGGTCCATCCCAACTACCCGGTCGCGGGTCAAGCCCTGCTTTACCAAGCCGCCAGTGACATGATTTGGCAGGGGGCGGATATGCTCGTGGGATGGTTTCTGCCCATTGATCGCTGGGAACCGTTGTTACGGACTATTGGAGTGCGACACCAGCACCGGGACGAGCGCAACATCATCGTCCGGGTGTTCATGGCGGAAGACAGTCGCACAGAACTGTTCGACCCCAACTGCTGGTACTACACCGGCGGCGCCGACACCGATCAGTTGTGATGCCTTACGCCCTCACTTTGACCGGGGTGCGAAGTTGTTCTTGGGCGAGTTCTAAGGGTGATACTGCCGCGCTGCATGGGGGTTTCTTGCTATGACACGATAAGGCGTCTTATGCACTCACCAGCTCTCCGCCGTCCACGCCGATGACGTTGCCAGTCATCCATTGGTTGTTGGGGTGGGAGAGGAGGGCAATGGCTTTGGCCACGTCTTCGGGTACGGTAAGTCTGCCGGAGGGGTTGTGCGCAAGCGCCTTTTCAAGCATCGCTTCATTTCCAGGGATTTTTCGCAGGGCGGGGGTATCGGTGACTCCCGCTCGAATACAGTTGGCGGTGATGCCGAGATGGGAGAGCTCGAGAGCGATCTGCCGGGTATGCGATTCCAGCACTGCCTTGGCCGCGGAGACTGCGCCGTAGGAGGGCATGGCCCTTGTTGTTCCGCTGCTGGTTAGGGCGTAGATGCGACTCCCTGCGCCCAGAAGCCCCTTATGAAACAGTGTCTGAACCCAGTAAACAAGGGAGTGCCCCATCACGTGAAGGGTGGATTCCATCTGTCGCTGGGTGAGCGGGGCATCGTCCGGATCAGTCGTGAAGTAGGGCCGCAGACTGCCAAACGCGAGGGAATGAACGACCACGCGGACAATATCCGGTTCCGAGGCCGCGGCGAAAGTCGTCTGAATCGTCTGCGCGATTTCCTCCATGTTCTGCGGGTTCGAGGCGTCCACGTTGGAAAAGAACGCGCGGCGCCCCAGCGACTCAATCTCGCGTTGGATGCTCAGGGCGTTTGCCATTGTGGCTTTGCGGTCGAGGTGCACGCCGAAGATGTTCATCCCTTGGCGCGCTAACTCTTTCGCCGTTGCTCCGCCAAACCCGCTGGAGCACCCCAGAATCAACGCCCATTCGCCCTCAAGTGGATGCTGTGTCTGACTCAAACCGATCTCCTCCCCATCTCCGATAAGTATACTCCCGTAGGATAAAGCTCCAGCTTTGTCATTCATTACAGAAAAGTAGACAAAGCTGGAGCTTTATCCTACGGAGTATGGCCACACCTCGCGAACGGTGGATTTTCAGCCTTAACGAGTATAGATGCGATTCTTCTCAGTGGCCATCCCGGCAACTGCTGATTGGCCGATTGCTGAAGCTGCTACAAGTAAGTGTGACGTGTGTGGGCGCGCCTGACAATACGCCTGATTGGCGGAAGGATACCTGTCAATTCGATCCCGAGACAAGCGCATCGAAATGATCGATGACCGACCGGTCGCCCGTCATGATCTGTCGCCGGTTCATCTCGACTCGAGCCGACATATCCCGAATGAACTTTGCTGCGACCAGTCGCTTCCGTTGGGAACGTTGAGCCTGAGCGATGAAAAGGTAGGAGACATAGACATCGACGGCGATGTCGGAAATCATCCGCGCCACGAGGTTACGGTACTGCGTGTCCTTCTCCTGCAGCGAAGTCTCGGGGTTGGTGACCGTCTGCTGGTTGACAAACGACACTGCTGCGCCCAACGCGGCACGAGACTCGTTGACGGTATCGCGCAGGTGATTGAGTTCATCATCGCCGTAGTCTTTGCCGGACATCGCCTCGGTGGCCGCGTCGATGGCCCCGGTCAAAATTTTCGGGATGACGCGGTCAATCTGAAGTTGGGAGGTGCCTTCGTAGATGCTGGTGATGCGGGCGTCACGATAGAGCCGCTCGACCGGGTAGTCCTTCATGTATCCATTGCCGCCATGCACCTGGACGGCGTCGCTGGTGATGGCGATACATTCCTCTGCTGCGTAGTATTTGCACAGGGGCGTGAGGACATCGGCGACTTTGCCGTACCTGTCTCTCCGAGAACGGAGTTCCTTGCTCTGCGGCTCGGCCGCGTTGCGAGTGCGCTCGGACTCCAGTTTCTCCGTCAGCAGCATCTCGAGATCCACGGCCTGCGTGGTGGCGTAGAGAAGAGATCGGGCGGACTCGATCTTGATGCGCATGCGGACGAGCATGTCCTGAACGGCAGGGAACTTCGCGATCGCCTGCCCAAACTGTTCCCGTTGTTCGGCGTATTGTGTTGCTTCCCGGAATGCGGCCTGAGCAATGCCAACTGCCTGAGCGGCGACGCCGACGCGCGCCGCGTTCATCAGCCAGTTAATGTAACGGGTTAGGCCGCGCCCTCGCTGTCCCACGAGAACCGCGGGGGTGCTGTTGAAGTAGATTTCACACGTTGGCGACCCGTGGATGCCCAGCTTCTCCTCGATGCGTCGGACGCTAACGGATTCGTCCTTTTCCACCACGAAGAGACTGAGTCCGCGTCCCCCGGAGTACTTCCCCGGGTCTTCGCTTCTGGCGAGCACCAGCAGCACCTCGCCGCACCCGTTGGTGATGAAGCGCTTTGTTCCGGTGATATGAAAGTGGTTATGATTCTCCTCAAATACGGCGCGGGTCTGGATGGCCGTCAGGTCGCTGCCCGCGTCCGGTTCGGTGAGGACCATGGCGCCTGTGAAATCTCCGGAACAAAAACCGGGGAGATACTTATCCCTCAACTCGTCGGAGGCAAAAAGGTTGATGGTCTCTCCGATTCCCTGAAGCCCGAAGAAATTCATCAGTGAACCATCGGCGCGTGAGATGATCTCGGTCGCTGCAGTGTAGATAGTGGAGGGCAGATTCAGTCCTCCGAATTCGACGGGGAGGGTCATGCCCATGAGATCGGCCTCGATGAGGTCCTTCAGGTTCAGCTTCGTGGGTTCCGGCAGGATAACCTGACCGTCAACACACCGGCAACCTTCCCTGTCGACTGCCTCGGCGCGGGGCGCGATGCGCTCTGCGGCAAGAGACCCCACGGGGTCCTCCAACAGTTCGAGATAGGTCTGGACGGCTTCTTCAACACTCTCGTAGGTGGAGTCCGCGCCTATCCCTTCCTTGAGTTCGACGATGGGCTGCCACTCAACCATCTTCTCCATGTGGAACTTGAGGTCGTCATTATCGGTGTAGAAGTTTGCATCCGGCAAGTGAATATCCTCCTCGAGGGGGGGCGGCAATCCGGGCGGCCCCCTCAGTTACACTCGGGTGTAAGTAAGATTTGTGAGAATCCAGCCCAGCCGGAACCATCGGCGCTTATAATCTGGAAACCGACAGTGATTGTGTAACGCAGTTCGCGGTTCGTCGGTCCTGAGTGAGTTCATGCAACAATCCCCATCCTCGAACCCAAAGGGTTCGAGGATGGGGGTTGTTACTGTCCCCTTTCACTCGCGTAGGTTTCCCCAACCCTTCGTTTATGCCTGCCCGACCCCAGGGCGTTGATTACCACCACGCATCACAAATCTTACCTACACTCGTTAAGGTTGAGAATCCACGTTTTCTGCCGTAGGATAAGTGACAAAGCTGGAGCTTTATCCGACGGCAGATGCATGTTGGGGCAGGCCAGCGTCCAATCAGATTCCGCCGGGCCATTTCTCAACCTTAACGAGTATAGTTCTGCCACAGCTTGATCAGTTTGGGAACCACTTCCACGAGATCCCCCACGATGCAGTAGTGAGAAAAGCGGAAGATGGGGGCGTTGGCATCCACGTTGATGGCAACGATACGCTTGCTGTCCATCATGCCGACGCGATGCTGAACCGCGCCGCTGATACCAACGGCGATGTAGAGATCCGGGCGCACGGTGACGCCGGTTTGCCCGATTTGCCGGTCAAGGGTGGCCCACCCCGCGTCCACGGCGGCACGGCTGGCGGCGATTTCCCCTCCTGCAACAGCAGCCAATTCTTCAACCAGTGCGAAGTTCTCCTTGCTCCCCACTCCCGCGCCCGCAGCTACGATGACGCGGGCCTCTTTGAGGTTGATGGTCTTCTGCGCGATCTCCCGTTTCAGTACTTTGCTGACGCAGTCGGATTCGTGAAGGACGACGGCGACAGGAATGGTTTCGCCGGCGCGTCCCGTTTCCGGGGAAACTGCTTCGGCGACACCGTCTTGCGCAGTGAAGACTTGCAGGGCGCTTCCGGTTGCCTTGTAACCTGCGAGAGCTTTGCGGTCGTACTCCAACCGCTTGCCGACGAGGGTCTCTCCGTCCACGTCGACGGCGGTGCAGTCCAACACGCAACTTGCTGAAAGCGTCTGAGTGACAGCGGGGGCGAGATCGTTCCCCTGCGTGGAAGCGGGGAAAAGCAACGCGCCGGCAGCAGCCTGTTCCTTCAGGGCCGAGCCGATGACCCGGGTGTAGGTCATGGGTGAGTATTGCGCAAGACGTTCATCGTCGGCCACAAATACTCGATCGGCGCCACGGGATCCCAAAGTTGCAGGCAGGTCTCCCAACGCGGAACCGAGGAGAAGTGCGCTCAAGCTGCCGCCCTGCTGATCCGCCAATGACCTCCCGCGGGCGAGACACTGGAGAGTCAGGTCCGTAAGCCCGTCGGCATCATGTTCTGCGTAGACCCATACGTCGTTCGTCACCGTCACCACTCCTTGAGTTCTTGTATCATCTGCTTCAGGGCGGCTTCGTCGGAGCCCTCGATCCTCCTCGAGTCGATCGCCCGCTGCTCGACAGGCTCTACTCCGACACATATCGTTACATTCCCAATGGTCGCCGGATCAAGCCCGAGATCGGCAATGGACCATTGCTCGATGGGTGTCTTCTTCATCTGAAGTTTGAGACGGGCCTTGGCGCTGCGAGGCGCACGGGGGTCCTCCTTCAGCAAGGCGACGCCCACGATCAATGCCGCGGGCAGAGAGATGGCGACCGTCTCATAGCCTCCCTCGATGGCGCGGATGCAAGTTGCCGCGCCGTCCCCGATGCTCTGGAGACGATCCACATAGTGGGCGCGCGGCAATCCCAGTAGTTGCGCGGTATGCACGCCGACGTGGGAGTTCTCTCCTTCGCCCACGTTTAGTCCCGCGATGAACAAGTCCGGCCTGCCGATCTTCTCCACCGCCTTCGTGGCCGCCGTTGCTTTGACCGACGTGTCGGCGGTGTCGAGCACGGGATCGACGACTCGGTACACCGCATCCACCCCCCGATAGAGAGACTCCCGGAGAACGTCAACCTCGCGGGAAGCTCCCACCGACAGCGCGGTCACCGTCCCTCCATGCTCATCCTTTACCTGCAACGCCATCTCGAGAGCGTTGAGGTCCTCCGGATCAAAACGCGTCGTCAGGCGGGAGGTGTCCGCCTGACCATCGGATCGCACGACTCCGTCCAGCAAATCGCGGGTGTCCCAGATTTCTCTGACAAGAACGATGCTGTTGTATGCCATTGTGCGGTCTCCCCGGAAGGTGTCTTGGAATTCATGTTGGGTGTTGCAGCGAGGCTTCGGGAATCCTCACCCGTACCGGTATTTCACGCCCATGCTGCCGTTCGGGAATCTCCACTCGATTCCCTCTTGCTCGCACATGACGCGGCACGTTCCGCACTCAAGGCAGTTCTCGTAGTGCGCCGTCACCAGATGCGAATCGTTGGGGTTGGGCTTGTACACCTCGGCTGGGCAGATGTAGAGGCAGAGCTTCTCAGAACAACTCCGGCAGACGGGGTCTTTGACCGTGATATGGTGGAAATCGCTATCGGTCTCGAACCTCGTTCGATACAGCTTGTCTTCCAGTGAAAGCTCGAGCAACTCAGAACCCATAGACTAAATCAGCTTCCTGACTTTCCAGATATCCCGGATGCCTTTTAGTTTAGGCACACCGGAAAGAAACTTCTGGATTGCCTGTTTCTGTACTTCGGCCTTGCTCCGCAGGCTGACCTCGAAGAAGTCGATCAACAGCGAGCAGACCTTGGACGGGTAGAGCGAGAACAACTCCGGAACCGAGTCCATCACCTCGGGAACGTCCTTGTATTTCGAGAGGTCGCGCATCACAAAGCTCGCGCGCAATTTCTGCACGTACGGCTGCAACGCTTCCTTGCTGAAGTCGCCTGCCTCGCGGGCGACCGCCGCGGTTTCTCCGGCAGCCCTCCCGGACGCCATGGCATGGTTGGATCCCTCGTGGTACATGGACATGTTCACCAGCCCGGCCGCGTCACCGGCGATCATCACATGGTTGCCAACCATTTCGGGGATAGCGCGGTACCCGGACTCTGGAATCATGTGGGCGGAGTATTCCTCCAGGTTGCCGCCCTGCACGTATCTCCTCACGGCGGGGTGTTGGATAAACGCGTCCATCACCTGCGCCGGACTGACTCTGTTGTGCTTGAAGGTCTCAGCCTTGGCGGCAAAACCAACAACAACGCTTTCCCTGCCGGTGTAAACAAATCCGCCACCGACCAGTCCCTCGAAGGGGACTCCGATGTAGTCGATGGCACAGCCTTCATTGGGCTCGAGGTTGAAGCGGTCCTCCAGCTTCTCTCGCGGGAGGGAGATGATCTGCTTGACCCCCACTGCCCACGTTTGCTCCTGAGCGCCACGACTGAGATTGAGTTCGTTGATCGCCCGGTCGGTGACCATGCAGTTGGCGCCATCGGCCAGCACGATGACATCCGCGTACAGAGGCTCATCGTCACGGATCTGCACTCCCACCGGACGTTTTGTGGCTCCTTCTCCTTCGTACAGCAGATTCTCTACGACCATCCCCTCAAGCAGCGTAGCGCCGAGTTCTTCGGTCTGTCCGGCAAACCACCGGTCAAACTGAGCGCGATAGACAACGTGTGTGTGGTTGTAAGGCTTCTCACACCACGCCTCTGACCCGAAGCTGACCGACCAGTACGCTTCGCGATCCAGGAACGCGAGGCTCCGGCGCGTGACGGGACGTTCCAGCGGCGCTGACTCCAGATAGTCGGGGAGGATTTCGCTGAGCACGGTGGTGTACAGAAGCCCGCTAACGTTCTTGGCCCCGCAGAACTCACCGCGTTCGAGAACGCCTACTTCCATGCCTGCGCCAGCCATCGCGCAGGCAGCGGAGAGTCCGGCAGGACCGCCTCCAATGACCAGTGCATCGAGTTTTACCTGTTCTTCATCCATCAGACTGAGAGGCTTTGCAGGGGCTATGCTATAATTACGCAGCTTGTCAGCGAATCGCAAGCGTCCCCTGCGATCCGCCGGGAAGCTCTTTGACCTGCCACTAATGCCGCCAGAGAAACACTGCTGGGCTGAAGCGTCATTTTACTGACCGAGCGGCATTCCGTCAAGGGGACGAGGAAAACGGGAAGACAGACGGTGAAAAGGGAACCTGACAAAGCCTATCTCCATCACTTGCCTTTGCCATGAGCACTTACACGAAGTTTACCTTGATATGTCTTTTCTGGCTGCCGGGACCCGCCAGCGCGCAGACGGATGAAGCCCTCTCAGTTCCCGGCCTGATTCAGCGATTGGTGAAGCAGTCGGCAGGCATCGGGAACCTGAGCGGAGTACTACACCGGTCGGAGACGACGACCGTTGGCAACGAACGGTGGGAAGACCGGTTTGTTTTCTCGGCTCCTGATCGGTTTCGTTCAGATTCTGCGAGAACGGCCGGTGAGGGAACAACCGAGAGAACGGCATTTATCTCCCACGGTAACGAAAGCTGGATGGTGTCCCCTGACACGGACGTGGCGCGGCACTGGTCACGGAATCTGTTCCTGGATTGGGTGGAGCTGGTGGGAGGGCCTGCGAATGTTGGCGCCTTCCTGACGGATGCGTCATCCATCCAACAACTGTACTCCATCTCATTGCTCCCCAAACGCTCACCAGAACCCGGCGTCGCGTGTGCGATCGAATTGCTTGAGAAGGAGCCAAGAGCGCCGCTCCTCCGCGACATCGTGCGCAGCGGAGGAACTTTCCCGCTGATGGAGTACATGGTCTACAAACAGCCCCGGTATCTGAAGCCTCCGACGGTGCGGCTGTATTTCGACGGGCAACTCCGCCTCACTCGTCGTGAGCACCTCGACGAGAATGGGAGGATCGTCTTCAAGGCGGAATGCGTCGGTTATGTTTCTGTAGGCGCCTACACCTTTCCGGCGATATGGGAGGTGCGAAACCGATTTGATGCGGTTGTCACGCGCGTGGAGTACCGGGAATTACAGGCGAATGTCCCAGCCCTGAACGCCACATTTGACCCGCGCATCTCCTCCCGCATGGTGCTTGAGGAACAGGAACCCAGAACCGTAGAGGAGTGGCGTCGACGAGTAGGCAGTGACCCGGAGGACGCCGACGCGCCATTCAATCTGGCAACGACCCTTTTGAGACATCTCGAGGACGTGCCAGCCGCTCTGCAATCTCTGAACACCGTCATTCGGCTTCGGCCGCAAGCTGTCGCGCCGTGGGCACTGGCTGCAGAGGTGTACGTTGGGAGCAGCGACCTCGACAACGCACTCGTGGCCTGTGAGCAGGCGCTGAAGCTGTCCCCCGGCCACCCTCAGGTCCGTGAGTTGACCGCACAGGTGTTGATTCGAATGAACCGTCTCAACGACGCGGTGGAGTGCCTCAAGGAGGGATTGGCAAAGGACTCTCGGAATGCCCACTGGCACGTTTTGCTGGGTGAGGCTTACCAGCGTCTCGGCCGGTATGAAGAGGCCGCGAGCGCCTACCGGAAGGTTATTCAGGCGGAGGGAGTGGACGCCTCGACGCCGGACCAACTGGCAGCGGCGGAGAATCTCCTGAACCTGACACGGTGGACGGGAATGGATATGGGGCTTGCCGGAACCAATCCCTTCTCGATGAAGTGTGTCGCAGACGACCGTGTCCGAGCAGGAAGAGCGCCGGAGGGCATTCAAGGGTACGAAAGGGCGGTGCAGACTTCTCCGCAGAACGGTCTTCTTAAGGTCGCCATCGCGTGTGCGCTTCTGCGACAGGGGCAACTCAATCAAGCCGGGAACCTTCTGCAGCAAGTGGCGGACGAATACCCCGAAGCCGACATTGCGCGGGGGGCGCGCCGGGCGTTGGTTGGCATCAGTATTGAGCAGGGGGAGTTTGGCAAGGCCTGGGCGCAGTTTCAATCCGTGATGGAGAAAGTGGACGGCCAGCGGGAGGGCAACCGAGAGCGAAGACTGTTTCTGGAGTCGTTTCAGAAGCGGTTCAAGCACGATGAACTGGTGCAGTTCCTCGAGGCGAAAGTTAGCGCTGGGAGCGCGGACGAGAATATCTTTCGCCTGCTTGCCGATCTCTACCTCTGGGAGGGGGATCGTTCGCGGACCATCGCCATTCTGAGAGCGGGATCCTACAAGCACCCGGACAAGGCAGTGCTGAAGAGCCTGCTGGTGGATCAACTGGTCGCCGAAGCACGCGCCGCGCCGCGTGACTCGCGCGACCGCCAGAGGAAATTTGCAGAAGCACAACGCGAAGCAGAACGGCTCGTCCGCATGGATCCGAGCCAGCCCTACTTTCAGACGCAACTGGCCTTCCTTCTCCAATTCCAGGGAACTCGAGGAGCGTTTAGCCAGGCGCTGACAACCGCGCAGGAATTGGTCAAGCGCCATCCCGATGACCCCGACGCGTACGCAACGCTCGCGACCGTCCACCTGAATCGCGCGTGGGAGGCATCCAGCGCCCTGGTCAACTACCAGAAAGCTCTGGAGATGGGTCTGTCCTATCAGGAACGGCACGAGGAAGTTTTCTATATCCGTCAGGGAATCGGCGCGGTCCACCAGCAGGGCGGTTCGTTGGAGAAGGTGCTGCAGGAGTATCAGCGACTCCTCAGCCGTTGTCCCGATGCCAGCGAGCGGGTGAGCCTCTATTCTGCCTTGATGGTGATCCTGTCGCGAAGCCAAAGGATGGACCTGGCGCTGGACTACCTGCACAGCCTCCTGAACACCGACGCGTCGGGCGACGAGAAGCGGCTGGTCATCAACTTCGTGTTCTCTTCGCTGGGGAAGAAGAAGGAATTCGATGACTCGATTCGAGAGCATATTGGGGCGCGCATGGCCGCCACCCCCGAGGACCCGTGCTGGATTCTCTTTGATGCAATCTTCAAACTGAGTTTGGGTGAAAGATCGGCCGGGCTGATGGGTTACGAGAAAGCGGCTTCTCTGACGGTGAGTGACGCTGTGGTGGCGGAATGGTTGGCCGACTGGCACTACTCGCTCCGAGACTACGCGTCCGCGGCGCGTCACTATGAACGCGTTCTATCATTGGACCCGAGAAACACCGGGGCGCACATCAGGCTGGCAGTGTGCTACTTCAGGACCGGACAGGTGGACAGACCCGTGGAGCTGGCGCGCCAGATGATGCTGCGCATGCCCAACAACGTGGACGAGTTTATTGCACTCGGGAGTCTGTACCGGGCAACGGGCAGAACGAAGGAGGCCTCGGCCGCATTTCTGGAAGCATCCCGTTTGTGTCGCTTGGACGTGGATGTGAACCTGGAGAAAACCATGTCTGTCGAATTTGATCTTGCGGGCGCCCTCGTTGCCAGTGGGGATCATGATCAGGCAGAGGTTGTGCTGAAACGGCTGACGCTGCGCCAGTGCGGCATTCGCAACCGCATCGCCGCATACCGCGCTCTCGCTTCGGCCTATGTCATCCAGAAACGACGCGACGATGCCATCGACGCGTTGAACGATGCCGTCGAGCTTGTCCCGGCCCCAGACACCGGCGTGCGGAAGGCGCTGGAAGAAGAAATCGGCGCTATCCGAAACCCCAACGGAGGATGAAACAACGATCGAGCGGATGCGCCGCAGTTTGACGACTGCCACTTCCTTTGGTATGATGCTGCCGTCTGTTCGGGGGTCACACTCGCACGCCGTTATACCCGGGCAGAGAGGAGTCTCTACCGTATGAAGGCAATGATTCTGGCTGCGGGCGTTGGCTCGAGGCTGGACCCCCTCACGAGAAACCTGCCAAAGCCAATGGTTCCGGTGATGAACCGTCCGGTGATGGAGCACATCATCAGACTGCTGGCCCGACATGGGTTCTCGGACATCATGATCAATGTGCATCACCTCGCCGACCAGATTGAGGGTTACTTTGGTGATGGTGATGATCTGGGTGTCCACATCCAGTATTCTCGTGAGGCCGAACTGCTCGGGACAGCGGGGGGGGTCAAGAGAGTTGAAAAATTTTTCGACAATACTTTCGTGGTCATTGGCGGTGACGACCTCGCCGACACCGACCTCTCGACTTTGCTGAACTTTCACCGGGAGAAGAAGGCCGTGGCTACCATCGGTCTGGCGCTCGTTGATGACCCTTCAGAATACGGAGTGGCGTTGCTGAACGAGTACGGACGCATTTCCCGGTTTGTTGAGAAGCCCAAAGGGGAGTCGCACATCGGCAACACCGTCAACACGGGTGTGTATCTCTTTGAACCGCAAATCTTCAACCTTATCCCGGGTGGCCGTTTCTTCGACTTTGGGCGCGACGTGTTTCCCCTCCTGTTACAGCAAAAGGAAGCCTTCTATGGTTGTCTCACCGCAAACTACTGGTGCGACGTGGGAAATCTGGAGCAGTATCGGCAAGCTCACTACGACTTCCTGGAGAACCGTGTATCTCTGAAAGTCTCGATGCAGGAAGTAAGACGATTTGTCTGGTTGGGCGCGGATGTGCAGGTGGACCCGAGCGCGGAGATTGGGTACCCGGTCGCCATTGGTTCGGGAACCGTAATCGGCCCCGACGCTCGAATCCTCGAGAACACCGTCGTGGGCGAGGGTTGTGTTGTTGAGTCCGGCGCGGTGGTTAGCCGCAGTGTCCTCTGGGAGGGCGCGCGGGTGGAGTCCAATACTACCCTGCACCGCTGCGTGGTGGGGAGTCACTGCACCGTCAGCTCCAACGCAGCGATCTTTGATGGCGTGCTGGTGCCTCCGGGAACCAACGGCCCGAAGACGGGAAACGACACCGAGTGGCTGACGGCGAATTAAGCAGGAGAAGTGTGCCGGCGACCTCCGCAAAGGGCGGTCGCGACCAACGAAAACTGAAGGGAGAATGAGGGATTGGATGCTGATGTCAGAGACTTGAGTTTGTCCGGAAAGGGTAAAAGCATTATCGAGTGGGCGGAACGGGAAATGCCCGTCCTGCGCACTATCCGCCAGCGGTTTGCGGAAGAGAAACCACTGGATGGCGTTATTCTTGGGGCATGTCTCCATGTCACCGCTGAGACCGCCAATCTGGCGCGCACGTTGAAAGCGGGCGGCGCCAGGGTGATGCTATGTGCGTCAAACCCTTTGAGCACTCAGGATCCTGTTGCCGCGTCACTGGTGCAGGACTACGGTATCTCGGTGTTCGCCATCAAGGGCGAGGACAACGATACCTACTACAGACACATCAACGCCGTGCTGGACGCACGTCCGAGCATCACAATGGACGACGGCGCGGACCTGGTTTCGTCGCTGCACCGCGACCGACGGGATGTCCTTGAGGGTGTCATCGGGGGCACTGAAGAGACGACGACGGGGGTCATCCGTCTTCGGAGCATGGAAGAAAAGGGCGTACTGGAATACCCCATTGTTGCCGTGAACGATGCCAACACGAAGCACCTCTTTGACAACCGCTACGGAACGGGACAGAGCACCGTTGACGGAATCCTGCGCGCAACGAACATCCTGCTGGCGGGGAAGCGGCTGGTGGTCTGCGGCTACGGTTGGTGTGGCCGAGGACTGGCGCTGCGCGCCCGAGGGATGGGGGCCATTGTCATCGCGACCGAAGTCGATCCGCTCAGAGCACTCGAGGCGGTGATGGATGGCTTCCAGGTGATGTCGATCTCGGAAGCCGCCGGGGTGGGTGACATCTTCGTGACCGTCACGGGCGATCTGAACGTTATCCGCGGGGAGCATTTCAGAGCGATGAAGGACGGCGCCATCGTCTGCAATTCCGGCCACTTTAACGCAGAGATCGATATTCCAACGCTTGAACAGATGGCGCAATCGAAACGTCGGATTCGGCAGAATATCGACGAGTACACGCTTTCCAACAGTCACCGCATCTGTCTTCTCTGTGACGGACGGCTCGTCAACCTCGCAGCGGCAGAGGGGCACCCCGCGAGCGTCATGGATATGAGCTTTGCCAACCAGGCGCTTTGCTCGGAGTACATGGTGAAGAATGCCGCCACTCTGGGCAATAGAGTTTATCCGGTCCCCAGGGACATTGATGAGGGGATAGCGTTGCTCAAGCTGCGGAGCATGGGGATCGAGATCGACACTCTGACCGACGAACAGCAGAAGTACCTGGACTCCTGGGAACTCGGGACCTGAATTTCATGTGGGCAGGATTGAGCTTTCTTGTAACATTCGGTCTCAGCCTGCTGGCCTGTATCGCTGACCGTCAGAAGGCTGGTAAGCGGGCAGACACCTGTTCGCCCAAGGTGGGTTGCCCCCTTACAGAGACTGCCGCCGGGGACGTGTTCCCGATGTCGACGCCGGGACGCGGGCTAACGGTGTGGGCCGTCATTCTGCTGGGCATGGCGGTGATCGGGTGGTCACACCCATTCGCTCAGGCGTTCACTCGCCCGATGGGGTGTTCGCTGTTGCTGCTCGCCGCTTCGTGGCTGCTGGGCTACGCGTGCGACCGACGACCCGTTCCGCGGTGGCTGCGGATCGGGTCCGTCGCCATGATCGCGATCCTGTTATCCCTGTTGGTTACCTCCTTCGACTCGGTCAAGGCTCCGTTTACAGCACATTTTGTTGTATTGGGGGACCTCGCGACGCCTCTGACCGCCGTGTGGGTCTTCGTGGTGACATACGCCTTCTTCGGCGCCAATCTTCTGCCGGGACTGGCGGTTGGACTGACGGCAGTGATCTCACTCACGCTTCTGGGCGTGGGACTGCTGCAACCGCAGGCAGGAGGCTGGATGGCTGTGGCGCTGGGGGTTCCGGTTGCCGGCGCGGCCTGCGGACAGCTTGGGTGTTTGCGCGGTCGATTCTACGAACGAATGGACAGCGGAACATCCCTTTCCCTGGGTCTGGCCATCGCGCTGGTGACGGTGTCCGGCGCGCTGAAGAACACGGCATTTCTCGTGCTGCTGCTGCCCGTTCTCATTCTCGGCGCTCCGCTCCTCGATGTCTCCTATGCCATCCTCCGCAAACAAACGACGAATTCAAACGCGGACCTGCCCTCGTCCCCCTTCTCGGTCTGCAGCCGCCGGATGCGACTGCACGACGCCCTGCTTAACGAAGGTATTCCAGTGGAGCGAGTCACCGGACTGCTGATCGGGATAGACGTTTATCTCTGTTGTCTCGCTCTCGTGTTGGTGTGGGCAATTCGCTTGAGCTTCCTGGTGAAACTGCTTTTGATGGTGCCGTTCCTAACTGTGGGGGGTGTCTTTTTCTACGCGCTGTCGAAGCTGTTTGGCCGGAGGGCACAGGCTGAGCCTGGGGAAACCGTCAGTCTGCTGGATGTCTCGCTGACGCCCGTGTCCATGCAGGAAGCCATGGATCGTGTCGATGAGTTCGTCGCATCCGGCCAGCCTCACATGATCGTGACCTCCGATTCTTCGCTGATCGTTCGCGCTCAGGAGGACCCGGAATTCTTCGAGATCGTCAACCAGGCCGACATGGTCACTGCCGACGGTATTGGGGTTGTTCTCAGCGCGCGGCTCCTGAATCTTCCGGTGTTTGAGCGCGTCTCTGGTTGCGACATGGTGGACGCCATGTGCGAGTTGTCCGCTCGAAAGGGGCACCGTCTTTTCTTCCTCGGTGGCGCGCCCGGAGTCGCAGAGAGAGCCGCACAGAATCTCTGCCTGCGCTATCCGGGAATGGTGATTGCCGGCGCTCATCATGGTTATTTCGGGGCGGAAGACGAAGAGGCCGTGGTTGCCATGATTCGGGGCGCCAGCACCGACATCCTGTTTGTTGCCCTCGGGATCCCCAAGCAGGAACGTTTCATCCGCAAGCACATGGAGCAGATGCAGGCGGCCGTCTGCATTGGCGTGGGAGGCAGTCTGGATGTCTACGCTGGTGAAGTGAAACGGGCGCCCGTATGGATGCAGCGTGTGGGTTTGGAGTGGCTGTATCGGACGGCCTGCCAACCTCGTCGAGTGGGAAGGCTCGTCTCTATCCCTCAATTGTTGTATCTGACTTTCCGACGCCTACTGCAAAAGCCGGGGCGTTCGAAGCGAACTCTGTTGGCTCGAAAGGAACCATAAACCATGAGTGTGTTGATTGTCGGATCGATAGCATTTGATACCGTGGAGACGCCCTTCGGGAAGGTAGAGGACGCTCTTGGAGGGGCTGCCACGTATGCGTCATGTGCAGCGAGTCTTTTCAGCAACGTGCAGATGGTGGGAGTGGTGGGAACTGATTTCCCTGAAGAGCATCTTGAGGTGCTCCGGTCGAAGGGCATTGATACCGAAGGGATCGAGCGCACGGAGGGGAAGACGTTTCGATGGGGGGGCTACTACGACTTCGACTTGAATCAGGCCCACACTCGGTACACGCAACTGAACGTGTTCGAGAACTTCAATCCCATAATCCCGGATTCCTATCGCGACCCGCAGGTATTGTTCCTCGCGAATATTCATCCGGCGCTGCAACTGAAAATCCTGGACCAGGTGGGGACCCCGAAACTGACACTGTGTGACACCATGAATCTCTGGATTGACACCACGCGTGACGAACTACTCCGGGTGCTCGAACGCGTCGATGTCGCCCTCATGAACGATGCCGAGGCGCGGCAATTATGTGAGACTTGGAGCCTGATTACCGCCGGCAAGCGGGTGCTGGAGATGGGCCCCCGGATAGCCATCATCAAGAAAGGCGAGCACGGAGCGCTCATGTTTGCCAGAACGAGCGGCGGCTCCGATTCTCTCAAATTTTTCGCGGCGCCTTCCTACCCCCTGGAGGAGTTGAGAGACCCCACCGGCGCGGGAGATTGTTTTGCAGGAGGCTTGTGTGGCTACCTCGATTACACCGGCGACTTTTCGCTGGAGAGTTTCCGGAAGGCCATCGTCTACGGGAGTATTGTGGCTTCCTACAACGTCGAAGACTTCAGCGTGGAGCGGCTGAAGTGGGTATCGCCGGAAGACATCGCAACTCGCTACAATGAATTCATGCTGATGACCCGTTTCGAGTAGCCGGCCCGACGGACTCGAAGGCGGTGTTGCCGCTGTCAGGGATGGGTTTCGTGCCGAAGAAGAGTGCGTGCGTTGACTCAATATGGGGCGGACTCCTCGACCTGCTGTACCCGCCGCGTTGTCAGTGTTGTCAGGAATTCTCCGCGGACCTGATTTGCGTGGAGTGCGCGCAGGGCTTCCAGAGCGTGGAGCCGCCATTCTGTGAGCAGTGCGGCGTTCCGTTCGACCCGGCAGCCATCGTCGTCGGAGTCTGCGGCGAGTGTCGCGAAGGCCGATGTGCGCTGGGTCGAATGCGCTCAACTTTCTATTTTCGGGAGAGCGTGAGGACGGCGATTCACGCGTTCAAGTACCGAGGATGCCGTCGTTTGTTTCGTCCACTCGGAGAAATGATGGGCGGGCGGTTTCCCGAATTGTTCGGCAATCTGCAGGTGCAGTGCATCCTGCCGGTACCCCTTCATCCTCGCAGGGAGCGGGAGCGTGGATTCAACCAGGCGGTATTGCTGGCATCCGTCATCGGTGAGACCTGCGCGATTCCAGTGATGAGCGATGTCTTGCACCGCTCCAAGTTCACTCAACCACAGGTTGGCCTGACCAAAGCGCAACGCGCAGAGAATATGCGCGGAGCGTTCACGGTAACGCGCGGCGAGGCGGTGCGGGAGAAAAGAGTGCTCCTCGTGGACGACGTTCTGACAACCGGGTCAACAATTGCGGCCTGCGCCCGGATTCTGACGAAGGCAGGGGCCGCGGCAGTGTATGGCTACACGCTCGCAAGGGACAAGTGAGACAGGGCGCAGACCGCAGCGTCTCGTGGAAAGGAATTCTCAATGCAGCAATCGATTGAACGAGTTAGACAGGTCATCCAAGGGAGGCTGCCCGATCGTCCCCCGATCTATGATCTGGTCCGCAACGACGCAATCCTATCCCACTTCGGAGGCGAAACGCTTACCATCGAGAACGCCTCCCGCATTGTACCCGCAGCCTTTGAGCCGATGGTGGACGCAACTCGTCCGGCCGTAAAGGAGCCCGATGAAGAGTGTGAACGAGTTCTGGAGGACGGCAGGCGCCAAGTGGTCCGTCGGTGGACAACGTGGACCCAGCGCCAGTCGTATCCCTCCAGTTCGGCCTACGCGGATCACTGGCGTGGGTTGGAGAAACAGTCCTGGGACTGGACCCCGCAAGACCAGGAAAGAATGACCGAGTACGTGAGAAGTCAGCAGGCATTGCAGCGGCAACTGGGCGAGGTGTTCGTCTTTTGGAGCGCGGGGGCGTCCCCCGGTTTGATGGGTATTCACGGGGAAGTGGGTCTGGAGGAGTTCTCCTACTACATGGCGGATAGCCCCGAGATCATCTCACTGCGTCTGGAGTATAACGCGGTGAGAGGGGCGCTGTGGGCGAGCAATTTCCCGGAGGACGCCGGCGCCGAAGCCGTCTTCCTGGGCGACGACATCGCATTCAATACCGCGGTGATGGTCTCTCCTGTGTGGCTGCGAAGAGAGTACTTTCCACGACTGAAGAGAGTCATCGATGCCTTCCATGATAACGGTATCAAGGTGCTCTTTCATAGCGACGGAAACCTCATGGAGATTCTGGATGACCTTGTGGACGCCGGCATTGATGGGTTAAACCCCATTGAGGTTCTCGCGGGGATGGACGTGGGCGAGATCCATCGTCGGCACCCGCACCTGTTTCTTGCGGGGGGGATTGATGTCAGCCAGTTGCTGCCGTTTGGGTCACCTGAAGAAATACGGGGCACCGTAATGTCGTCCGTCGAGGCCGCTGAAGGGCGATTGATGGTGGGATCGAGTACCGAGGTGAATGACGCAGTGCCTCTCGAGAACTATCTCGCGATGCGTCAGGCGGCGTTGGACTTCCGGTACTAATGAATTGTAGTCTGGCAAATTTCGGTGGACACCCAGATGTAGGAGACGTCTCCAGATATCGAACTAACAGCGTTCACGATCGAACTCACGGAGTTCACGGCGACCATCATGCAATGGGTATCATCGCCGTCTGCGGACTCTGCGAGTCCGAGGAGACGCCTCCTACCCACCGGAACTGCAAATCTGTGAAACTACTGCATCCTTTCGTAAATTCTTCGACATTAGACGCCGGATCGCTTCAGCGTCCGGTAGCTCACACAACTAACTACCGAGCGCCAAGAAAGGACATCTTTTCTCCCCTTTCAACCCGTGTTCGGCACGAACACGGGTTGAAAGGGGAGAAAAGATGTCCTTTCTTGGCGCTCGGTAGTTAGTTGTGTGAGCTACCGGACGCTGAAGCGATCCGGCGTCTAATGTCGAAGAATTTACGAAAGGATGCAGTAGTTTCACAGATTTGCAGTTCCGGTGGGTAGGAGGCGTCTCCTCGGACTCGCAGAGTCCGCAGACGGCGATGATACCCATTGCATGATGGTCGCCGTGAACTCCGTGAGTTCGATCGTGAACGCTGTTAGTTCGATATCTGGAGACGTCTCCTACATCTGGGTGTCCACCGAAATTTGCCAGACTACAATTCATTAGTACCGGAAGTCCAACGCCGCCTGACGCATCGCGAGATAGTTCTCGAGAGGCACTGCGTCATTCACCTCGGTACTCGATCCCACCATCAATCGCCCTTCAGCGGCCTCGACGGACGACATTACGGTGCCCCGTATTTCTTCAGGTGACCCAAACGGCAGCAACTGGCTGACATCAATCCCCCCCGCAAGAAACAGGTGCGGGTGCCGACGATGGATCTCGCCCACGTCCATCCCCGCGAGAACCTCA
>MNXM01000073.1 GCA_001872605.1 Armatimonadetes bacterium CG2_30_59_28
CCGTCCGCGGGTGACACTCGAACACCTCCGCCACCTCCGACCTCGACCAACCCCGGGCTGTGAGCGCGACCATCCATCCCCGCGTCACCCGCCGGCCCATCGGCGAAAAAAGGAGTTAACGGATCTGAGAAACATTTGGTAGACTCGTTGCTGTAGTTTCCATTGCTGCGATCCTGGCTTCGGTATTGGGTGTGATTATCGAGTACTTTACCGCATTGAAGCCGGGACAGCAATTCTGGAGGGCTACTTAGAGGGCGACACGGCACAAGTGCTGGCGACGATCCCGGTGGAATCTCCGGCGGCTCTCGCGGCGCGCGGGGGTCGGCTCTACGCGTTGCACCGCAGCGGCGAAGCGTGGTTCGTGCGCAGCGTGGAGTTGGAAAAGGGCCTGCCCAAAGGCGACTGGGACAAGGTCGTCAGAGTTCAGGGAGCGACGAAGCCGGAAGACCTGGACGTGGACTCGCACGGTCGCATCTATATTTGCGACCCCACGGCGAATCACGTGTATCGTCTGAACGCGGACGGCACGGTGGCGAAGCGGTTCGGCAGGTTGGACACCCAGAAGTCGGGCAGGTACGATCCCGAATCTTTCTTATGTCCCGTGCGGCTGTCGACGTGGACCGATGGGCAGGGACAGGATCGGGTGATCGTGCTGGAGCAGGATGGTCCGATGCGCCTGTCGGAGTGGAGTGCGGACGGCGCTCTGGTGCGCGACTGGTTCACGCTGCAATCGAGCTGCAACCACGGTTTCGCGGTGGACCCGCGGGAACCGGAGCATCTTTACATGATGGGCGGACCCTCACCGGGCGCCGACCCGCAACACAGTTGGCTGGTGCGCTATCGTGTGGACTACACGCGAGGCGGCACGTGGAAAGTCGATGCCGTGTGGCCCGACGTCACCCTCGGGCATCAGCTCCATTGGGACCCGCTGCACATCGGCTATCCGAAGATCGTCTACATCGGAGCCCGGAAGTACCTCACCTTCGGTCGCGGCTATGCTGTGTATCGGTTCGACGGCGACCGTCTGATTCCTTCGGCTGGTGTCATGAACTACGTGCCGCCGGGCAAGGAATCACATCAGGCCGAGATCCATGCCTGGCATGATGCCAACGGCGACGGGCGAATCCAGGAAGCGGAGTGGCGCGACCAGCCGCTCGCGGGCGCTTCCCGCGGACTGTTCGGTTACTGGGGAGATTGCTGGCAGGATGACTTGTCTCTGTTGATGTCCCCGAGCGGCGGTCGAACAGTGTGGCGTATGGCGCCCGCAAGTTTCGGCGGACTCGCAGAGTTCGATGCATACGGCAACCCGATCTACAAAGAGGTGAAGCCGCTGGTGGTCGACCCGGTCATGCAAGCCAAGGCCGATCATCGGGCGGACGCGCTTCACGGGGGCAACGAGGTTGGTGACACTTTCGGTGAGAGCTGGCACTCGGCGTTTCTGACACCGACGGGGGAGTTGTTCACCGACATCCGCGGCAGCTTTTTCGATGCCAACCATGGCCACGAGCAGAAGATTACCCGTTACGTCCCGGACGGGAAGGGCGGGTATCGTCTCAAGTGGCGCATCGGTCGCAGCGCGAACATCGCTGGACACACCAACGGCGCGATCGTGGGATCGATCTGGGTCATGCCCCCGGCGCACGGACTGTTCGCCGTGATAGACCAGACACTGGCCGGCTGCCACGTCTTCACCGCGGACGAAGGTTTGTACGTTGACACGCTGATGGTTCCGGGGGTGGGCGATACTGCATACAGTTCTCCCGGGGAGTTCTTCGCGGGGATGACGTTCCACAATACTCAGAACGACAAGGTGTATCTCGGCTGGGGCAAAGTGTACGCGACCTTGTTGGAAGTCGAGGGCTGGACGAAGGCCAACGGTATCCGACGATTGACCACGCTCCCGAAGACCGTGACCTTAATGGCGAACCAGATCGCCGACCCGCCGCCCGCGGCGCTGCTGGTTCGCGGCGGCGCGGGCAAAGCGCCCTATGCCCGTTTCACTCCCTCGGCGGGCGGAGAGCCGGCGCTGGACGGCTCGTTGAGCGGTTGGGAGAGCTGCGAGCCGGTGGTCTTCGGCGATGGCCGCAACCAGGTTGAGGTGCGCGGGATGCACATGCTGGACACGCTCTTCCTGCGCTGGCAGGTGACGCGCGAGTCGCCACTCGCATTGAAACCGGCGGAACCCCTCGACCGCATCTTCACCCACGACCGCGGCGCGGACACGTTCAGCTTCTATCTGCAATGCGACGCGGCGGCGAAAGGCAATGCCATCGGCGGCCGTCCGGGCGATGTGCGAATTGTGGCCGGTCTGTTCGAGCAGAACGGAACACCGAAACCAGCGCTGCTCGGGCTTTATCCCAAGTGGTCTGGTCTCGCGGGGCAGGCAAAAGCGCAGGGGTACGGGTCTCTCGTCAGCAAGGCGCAGTTCGAGCACGTCGGTCCGGTCGCCGGAGCGCGGCTGGGTTACAC
The DNA here is from genome assembly GCA_001872605.1 of Armatimonadetes bacterium CG2_30_59_28. Taxonomy (GTDB): domain Bacteria; phylum Armatimonadota; class Abditibacteriia; order CG2-30-59-28; family CG2-30-59-28; genus CG2-30-59-28. Next base: position 2,470 of record MNXM01000073.1, read on the forward strand.
GATGGCGCCAGACCGCAAGAGCTACGCCATCGCCGCGGCTATTCCGCGAGCCGCGTTGCCGTCGACGCTGCCGGAATTCGCGCGTGAGTTTCGCACGATGGCCAACTTCGATGCCAACTTCGGCGGACGCAGCAAAGTCTTCTGGTCGCTGGGCGACGGAAGCGCGAGCTTGGTGACCGATGACGAACCCAGCGAGGCGCGGCTGTATCCCGGTTCGTGGGCGCCGCTCGTTTTCACCGATCTCGTGGAAGGTCTGGTGGTGCGCAAGTGGCAGGTCGTCGGTCCTTTCGGATTCCCCGACTTGCAGAAGCTCGATTCTCACCACGACCGCAACAAGATCCTGCCGGTGTTTGCCGGCACGGTCTTTCCGCCCGAACAGGAGATCGACCTGACCACGATCCATGAAGGCGACCTCACCACGGTCCGCTCCGGGCGCAAGAAGGTGAGGTGGATTCCGTGCGTCCTCGCGTCCACGGATGAGGTGAATTTCCGCGAGGTTTTGGAGCCGCACGCCCCTGGCATCCGCGGCGGGAACGACATGGTCTTCTACGCCGCCACCTGGATCGACGCTCCGGAGCCGGTGGAAGTTAAGCTCATGATTGACGCCGGCAAGCACGGCCACTCCGGTGTGTGCGGCTGGCTGAATGGAAAGCTCCTGCCCTCAACCGGCAACGCCGCAATGTGCCAACACCGCATCGACACCACCCAGCCGGTAAAACTGGAAGCAGGACGCAACCTGTTTCTCTTCCGCTACGACCTCATTTGGGGCTCGGGCACGCTGTCCGTCCGCCTCAACGCCGCGCCGGAGGCGCTGTGGAAGTTGAAGATCGTCGGCGCACCTGACCAAACTGAACACTGAGTACTGCATACCGATTACGAGGAGGCAAAACCGTGAACAACACAAGGACCATTCTCTGATTGCGGGATTCCAGCCCCCGGGGAGCGGATCCGGTGGACACAAGTAGAGCTCCCGCCGGAAGTTCGGCCGTCGCCGAAGAGGCGAGAGGTATCCCCAATTGCCTGCTTGGTTGCGTGGCAACCGTTGTGCAAGATGGCTTTAGCTCGAACCACGTTGAGGTGAATATGTTGAATAGACCCTTCCCGATTCTGGGATTTCAGATAGATGTTGGCAGAAGGTTGGAACGGCCTGCAACATTGTATCGCGCGCTTGAAGGAATGAGCGATGCGGGTTACAACGTGTGCATGTTGTACCTGGAGGATGCGTACGCGTACCCGCGACACCCGAGGATTGGCAGGCCGAATGCCTATTCGGTGGCCGCAATGCAGGAAGCGCACGCCATCTGTGAGCGGCAGGGCATCGACCTGTTTCCCTGCATTCCTGCGTTGGGGCATTGCTCCTACATTACGCAGAAAGACGGTTACGCAAAGTACGACGAAGGGCGAGATACCGGCCAGTTGACGGGAACCGTGAGTCCCTCTTTCCCGGAAACCTACGAGCTGCTCACCGAGCTATTCGAAGATTGGTGCAACTACATCCCCGGCAGTTATCTTCATGTCGGACTTGACGAAAGCCCGGCGATGGGCCGATGGGCCGAGCAGCGAGGCCGGGAAGTGGATCACACGCGCATGTTCGCAGACCACTGCAACCGACTGAACTCAATCGTCAAAGGGCTTGGTCGTCGGATGCTGGTGTGGGGGGACATGTTCTACTACTACCCGGGCGCTATCGAGTTGATCGACAAAGACATCATCGTTGTGGACTGGTACTACTACTCCTTTCCGGTGACGCCGCGGGTAGAGGCTTTCAACTTTACCGATATCGACCTGACCGGTCAGTTTAAGTCCGTTGGCGTCGAGGTTTGGGGAGCGCCCAGCATTTGGCCGAACCTCCCGATTGGGGACATTGCCGACCGCTGGCAGAACGTGGCCGACTGGACACGTTACGGGCGAGAACGCGGCATGGACGGTCTCCTCATCACGGATTGGGAGAACAGTTGGGGATTCTGCGAAATGAGCGCGTGGCTGTTCCGAACCTTCGGGAAGTTGCTCATCTCGGAGGCGAGTGAGAAATCAACCCGGGAGGAGCTGACGCGGCAGTTGCGCGAAGAGTTGGCGACGCGAACGGGAGCGCCAAACTTGGCGGAACTGGTTGACGACCTGTTGGCTTTGGGTAATCACCACCTGACCGGACGCGCGGACCGGACGTTCTTCAGCATGCCGCTGGCATCGGTGGCGGTAGCTAATCGCGAGACCGTATGCCGCGAGCACTGGAACGCGGTGAGCGAGATCGACGCGCTCCATCTTCCGGCAAGGCCTGCACCAAAAGCGAACCTGCTGCGCGAACTGGAACGGTCCCGTCGCATGATCGAGCTCGCCTGGAAACAGGGGGCACTTGTGCCGGAGTTCGCGCGTCGCGTCGTCGCGGTAGCCCGTGGAGGAGACGACTCGTCCCTTGCCGCAGAGATGCGGCGGCTGGCCGATGAGACGGAGGCTTTCGGAGCCGCGTACCAGACGCTGTGGGACGAGGAGCGCTACGGCGATGAAGATCACCCGACGCGCCCATGGGGGGAACGCTCGGCACGGGAACTTCGCGAATGGGCTGACGTTCTGGAGATGCGACCGGCCACCGAGCACCCACTCTGCGACCAACCGCGGCTGGAAGCAATCTTCCACTGCAAGCATCCATCCCTGCCAGTGGCAGTGACGACGGTTCGCTGGGAGGATGGAGGGACGCAGGCAACTGGTCGCGCGATGATCAACTTCGCATCTGCGTATGCCTGTCCGGACAAGGAGTGGACCGAGTATCCGTGCCTGGTCTTGGAGCGACGGGAGTTGCCGAGTGAGATCGTGATTGAGGTCAACAACTACGGCCAGATCGGCATCGGTGAGGTGTGCGTCGTCTGGCGCGGCCAGCGGCACATCTACCGGCGCGTGTCGGCGGAAGGCGCCAGCGTTGAGATCGAGGGTGACATCGCATGGCTGGGACCTGTCGGCGCTACCCCGGCGGACCCGACCACGCGGCCCGACGCCGACAGGGCGGTTTACCGCCTGATATGAGAGTGTATCTGATAGGTGGCTGGCCAACTGTAAAGTGTGGCTTACGTTTGGCCGACCATCAATCCCACTGCGCAAGGAGGCTCCATGATTCCCCCTGCAGATGAGAAGAAAGTCCAATCCCTCATTGCCGAGATGCGCGCGAACGACGGTTTTGCCCCCGTTGATCTGGAGCAGTTCTGGGCCGACCAGGAAGTTGCGATCAAGGGTCCCTTCGGCGACATTCCGCAAGTGCCGCTCGGAGCGATCTTGACGAGCGAATGCGTTTATCATGAGTTAGGTGTGCAGGAGGACTTCTGGCGCTATCAGCACGATGGAGCGTGGCGAATTGAGCTGAACACGGCCTACAACGACAAGGCGGAGAGGATCGTCGGGAGACGACTGCTCAGCGAAGAGGAATCGGATCCAAGCCTCGCCTACCCGGAAACGCGGCAGCTGCACGATGTCTTCGAGGCGAGGAACCAATGGCGCGGGGAATCGTGGTGGTTGATGCAGTCCGCCAACACCCCGAACGAGTTGGCCGCGCTTCTCGACCGCGTGGAAGATCGCGTCACCAACCTCCGCAAGTTCCTGCTCCCGGAGAACTGGGAAGAAGAGAAGGCGCGGCTGATGGCGCTTGGCGTCAAGCCGCCTCTCTACCGCGGGCAGCGCGGTCCCGTCACGTTTGCCACTTCCGTGTACGGAGTCGAAAATCTCCTTTTTCTCATCGTGGACCAGCCCCATCTCGCGGCTCGTTTCCGAGACACCATGCTGAAGACCATGCTGGAGATCGCCCGAATCAAGGACGAGGAAGCGGGCTACGCACGCGAGACCGCCCCTCACGGATTTGGGTTTGCCGACGACAACTGCTGTCTGCTCAACCCGGAGATGTACGAGTTCTTCGCATACCCCATTCTCGCATGCGTTTTCGAACGGTACAGTCCCGATCCTGGGGATTCCCGTTACCAGCACAGCGACTCGGCTATGGGGCACCTGCTGCCACTTTTCGGCACACTCAACATGACAGGGGTGAACTTTGGGCCGACGGTTCGAGCGCGTGAGATACGCGAATACTTGCCGAACGCGGCAATCTACGGCACTCTCGCCCCGTTTACGTACAGCCGCAACGAACACGAGAACATCCTCCGCGAGTTCCTGCGAGACTACAACGAAACGAAGGAGGCGCGCGGTCTTGTTTTCGCCACCGCCGGTTCCATCAACAACGGCACACGGCTCACCAGCATGCGCTTCGTCATGGCAGCCATACAGAGACACGGGAGGTATGAGTGACGATTGACTCCTGTATGCTTTCAGGGAGGCGCTGAATCCCTCAGCGTATCTTCATCACTTCTCCATCCCTCTCCGCCGACGCGACGATGGTGCAGAGGGCCTTGGTGAGGGCGACGCCATCGGCTGCGGTAACGATCGGCTGACGGTCATCGAGACAGCAGTCCACAAAATGCCGCAGAGCGTCAACTGTAAATCCGGTGGGTTGCCCGAGGACATTGCCGGCAAGTGGCGTGACGAGATCAAAGCTTTCCGGGCCCGCGATGCTGAGTTCGCTGCGAAACCGGTCGAGGTCGATGACCCCCTTGTCGCAGAGGCAGTAGAACTTGGAGTCAACGAGACTCGGGTATGATGTCGGCAGAATCCAGCTTCCTTCGAGACTCATCACCGCGCCACCCTCGAACTCAAGCGTTGCCTGGTAGAAGTCGACGGTATTGAAACCGCGCTCCTTCATTACGCCCTCGCGATGGAGGGCGCGAACGCGCGTGATTTCTCTACCGACGTACCAACGCGCAATGTCGAGGCGATGCACGCCAATCCAATGGGCGGGATGGCTATTCTGCAGCCAGGGGAGTTTCTCGGTGGGAACGTCGATGCGATTCGTCATCCGGGAAAAGATGTACCGGGGAATCCCCAAAGCTCCACTTTCCAGCCTGGACTTCCCTGCGGCAAAGGACGGCATCCAGCGGTTGGAGAGGTTGAGCATGAACTTCCCCGCCGAAACCTCGGCCGCCGCGGCGATGGCTTCCGCGTCGGCAACGGTCAACGCCATCGGCTTCTCCAGCAACAAATGCCTTCCCGCCTGTAGAGCGGCCACCGCGGCTTCTCGGTGCAGATGATCCGGCAACACAATGACGACCGCGTCCACCTCGTTGCAGGCGACGAGGTCATGATAGTCAGCGAAACAATGCGCTACGTCAAACGCCGCGGCGCGCTCCTCCAGCAGTTCTTTGTTGATGTCACAGATCGCGGTCAACTCCGCCTTCGGGTGGGCGCGGATATTCTCCAGATGCCCTATCCCCTGCATGCCGAGACCGACGACACCCATGCGTAATGATCCATTCATCTTTGCGGCTCCCTGTGTTAAAATACTGCGCGATGGTAACCCATAACGCGAGAATCGACAACCGATGAAATCCGCTCCTTCTCTCGTCTGGTTCCGACAGGACCTGCGTCTCGCCGACAATCCCGCGCTGCACGTAGCGTCACAGCGTGGTGGGCCGGTGATCCCGGTGTTCGTTTGGGCGCCGGAAGAGGAGGGGCAGTGGTCGCCGGGTGCAGTTAGCCGTTGGTGGCTGCACCATTCGCTTGGGAGTCTCTCCGATGAACTCCGCAAACGCAAGTCGAGGCTGGTGATCCGGATGGGACCGGCCTCCGAAGCACTGCGCTCTCCGATCGATGCAACAGGCGCAGACGCGGTCTACTGGAACCATCGGTACGAGCCGGCCGTGGTCAGGAGAGACGCGCGAATCGCGTCCAGTCTTACGAAGGAAAACGTCGGGGTACATACCTTCCACGGCTCCCTGCTTTTCGATCCCGCGTCGGTCTCAACAAGGGAAGGCAAACCTTACCAGGTCTTCACTCCGTTCCACAGAACCTGTTCGCAGCGTGATGAACCGGGTCCGCCGTTGTCCGCACCGAAGCTTTGTTCCCCGGAACGGTGGCCGGACTCCATTCCACTTGACGACTTGCACCTCCTTCCTGAAATCGACTGGACTGCAAGAATGCGGGACGCGTGGGAACCGGGTGTTGCAGGCGCGGAGAAACGGGTTGACATTCTGCTTGAGAAAGTACTGACGAACTACTCCGAAGACCGCGACCGACCCGACCACCCCGGCACGTCGCGCCTGTCTCCTCACCTGCACTTTGGGGAGATCAGTCCGCGGCAGGTCTGGCACGCGATCAGCGAGTATGGCGAGCAATCACAGAGCGCGGGACTCTCACAACAGGCCGATGCCTACCTGCGGCAACTGGTGTGGCGGGAGTTCGCACATCACCTGCTATTCCATTTCCCTCACACCGCGAACCAACCGCTGCGCGAGAAACACGCTGCTTTCCCCTGGGTGAAAGACACGAAAGTGTTGCGGGAGTGGCAACGGGGTCGCACCGGCGACCCCATCGTTGATGCCGGAATGCGGGAACTTCGGACCACCGGCTGGATGCACAATCGCGTGTGCATGATCGTTGCCTCGTTTCTGGTGAAAGACCTGCTCATTTCCTGGACAGAAGAGGCCAGGTGGTTCTGGGATACGCTGGTCGATGCGGACTTGGCGAATAACACGTTCGGCTGGCAGTGGGCGGGAGGGTGTGGCGCGGACGCGGCCCCGTACTTCCGCATCTTCAACCCAGTGATACAGGGAGAGAAATTCGACCCCAACGGCGACTACGTGCGCCGCTGGGTTCCGGAGTTGGTGAACATTCCTGGCCAATGGATTCACCAGCCGTGGGAGACTCCTGAAGCAATTCTGGAGCAAGCGGGTGTCAGGCTCGGGCGCGACTATCCGCAGCCGATCGTAGACCGCGTGTTCGCGCGAGAACGCGCGCTCGCCGCGCTGCAGTCGCTCACGCGACATTGACCTATGCGAAAGGAGGGTATTACAATATCGCCATGCGGGTACTACGGAGTGAATCGGGATGAACACGATTACCATTAAACTGCCATCGGGGTTGCACGCCCAACTTAACAACGTCGTTAACCAGAGGCAGACGACCTGTCGGGTATTGTCGAGGATGCGCCCGCGGATCTGTCCGTGAACAAGGATCATCTGAGGGGATACGGGCAGTGAAAGGGAAAGCTCTCACCTCGAGTGACATGGCCGTGCTGCTTGACACAGGCCCTCTTGTCGCATTCCTGCCCCGTTGTGATCGCTGTCTATCACGCGTGGGCGCATGACCAGTTTGGCCGAATCCAGCCGCCGCTGCTGACCTGCGAGTCCGTCATTTCCGAGGCATGCTTTCTGCTGCGTCACCGGCAAGGGGGAGCCCAGAGCGCGCTGAGTCTCGTTGTGCGAGGGTAACCGTTCAGTTGGGTGGGGATATGAGTCCCGAAACGCCGCGGGAGTCTGCGGTGGGGTATGCCGGACGCATGTCCGGAAAAAGGCTTCGACGCGGCGGCGCTGAAGTCGCTCCCCAAACACGCCGGACGGAAAGTCGTGTACGCCGACGGCTGCACCCTCAGCCCGACGCGGCTGCAGAAGGAGAAGATCACGTTCAAGCAGATACCCTATCAGGTGAAGGTGAGGCAGCAAAGCCCCGCCCCCTGAGGTAAATGACCACATGGCAGGTGATTCCAATGCTAAAGACTTATGAAGGTATCTACAGGAACGGAAAGGTCGAACTACTCGAACCGGCAAACGGACCCGAAGGTGGACACGCCTACGTGACCTTCCTGACAGAACAACCGGTCAAGCTCCCCTTTATTCTCGCAGACGCTCCTCTTGACGATGAGCCGGAAACGGAAGAAGAAGCCGCAGCGGTGTCTCACAGCTATGGCGATGTGAAACAAGGTCGCCTGATCGCGCATGAAGAAATCCGGAAGGAGACCGATGTTTAGTGGGGGAGGTCTTCTGAACGGAGAACGCGCATAAAGACTTGAGGCGACTTGATCCGACGGATTCGAAGCGCGTCGTGCAGGCCGTGGACCGGCTTGCCACACAGAAGCAGGGAGATGTTGTCCGCGTGAAAGGGGTCATAAGAGAATGGCGTCTTCGAGTAGGGGACTACCGAGTCCGATTCACCTATGATAGTGCCGCCAACCGCATGATCATCCTTTACGTGCGGAAACGCGAGGAGGCTTACCGAAGGTGAGTTCTCTACTTCCTCTCGAGCCCCACCAGCAACATGCCCTCGACTCATTGCGGAAGTATCTCCAGCGATCGAGCGAAACCAACGTTGATACCGCCTTCTACGATGGTAACCGTGAGCGGTACGGCAGGGGAGTACCCTTCCAGCCGATCAAGGGGATCACCGAATTCGAGGGAATGCCACAGGTCATGCACTGGGTCCGAAATCTGAAGCGCCCACCCGATTGCTCGTTCTGGTTTCAGACTTCCACGGACAAATTCTACCCCGACTTCGTCGCTTTGCTGGAAGAGGGTCGAGTTCTGGTCGTGGAATACAAGGGCGCAAATCTGTTGACTACTGACGACACCAAAGAGAAGCGCGCCATCGGCGAGTTGTGGGAGGCGCGGAGCAAAGGCAGGGGCATTTTCCGACTCGTCTCCGCCGGGAACTTCTCCACGGAATTGGCCAAGGCTGTCCAATAGAAACTCGCCGTCACCGGGAACACTTTCGGTCACACTCAAGCCATGATTGCCGGAGGAAACACATGATGTATTTACAATGCTCACGCACACCCGCCCACCTTTGCAGCCTTCCCGTTGTTCTGACCTTTCTGCTCGCAACCGGCTCGGCAGAACTGCGCGCCGCGCCTTCCCCGGCCCGGGGCCCAACGGGCAAGGTGTCCCCGCCTGCCGTTGGCAAGGTGGGGCTATGGGAGGCGGAGGCCGGGCAGCGTGTGGGGGATTGGCTGGTGGTGAAACACCCTCTGGCCAGTGGCGGGGTCTACATGAAGCCGGGAGGCGCGGATACGGCGCACAGGCTTGAGTTCGCGATTGAGGCTCGTGAGCCGGTAAGCCTGCGCGTGTGGCCGGTGTTCTGGCGTCACGGCGACCGCCGTCCGGTTCGACGATTCCCGTATCCTTTGCCGCGGCAACCGGGACCGGACTGCATTGATTGGGCCGATGTGGATGGCCAGCGCCGTCTGTTCATTACTTCCCCCGCAACCGGCAGCCTGTCCAGTCTCAGCGTTGATCCGCCGCAATTGCGGACAACGGCACAACCCGGAGGCTACCTGAGTGACATGGTGATGGACCGCAGCGCGGGTCGCCTGTTCCTCGCGGATGCAACGGGCGATCGGATCATCTCGCTGCCAACCGCGGACTTGTCCTCCACCAACGATGTGGCGGTGCAGGGCGCGCCCTGGTCACTTGCGCTGGGAGGAAACCGCCTGTACGTGGGAACTCAGAAAGGCGGAGAGGTGGTCGCCATCGACCCTGAGACCAGAAAGGTCGTCGCGCGGTCGCAGACGCAGTTCCAGATCGCTCACGTCGACTATGAGGAAGCGTCGTCTCCGCGCGTCCTCGTTTGGCCCATGCCAGCGGTATTTGATCTCGACACACTCACCGCACAGCAACCAGATCGAGAGCAGTTCGCAGCGGGACGCCGCACCTCCGCGGAAACGGGACGACGCAACACCCCGGACTGGAAGCGCTTCCGGCCCGCGGGGCCGCACGCGTTGCTCATCGAGAGTTTTACCGGTAAGGATTGGGTGAGAAGAACGCTGGACACCAGCAGCGTAACGAAGGTGGAGGGCGCTGCTCAGAAGTTCAGTTACCCGTTGACCGGCCAGCCAGGCCCGGACATCCTTGCCGTCGTGGGTGAGGTAGTGCTCTTCACAGCGCCGCTTGCGGGAAGAGTTGGGATCGTCAACATCGCCAGCGGAGAGATTGCGGGTTCGGTGTCGGTGGGAGGATACCTGTCTGACCTCATTGCTGACGCCGCCAACAAGCGGGCCTATGCGGTCGACGCAACTGGGAACCGACTCGTTTCCATTAGCGTGGCACCCGGTCTCGCCGCCGGCAAGGTAGCGACTGTGACGCAGGTACCGGCGACGCCGGTGTCCGTAGATTTATTTTTGCCCCCTCCCCACCTGAAGAATGCAGATTCTCTGGTATTCGTGGCCTGCTGGCAAGACAAGAAGGTGGCCGCATTCACGCCCGATCGTCTTGAAAAGAAATGGGAGGCCGACCTGCCGGGGAACCCAAAAGAGGTGACGGTGCTCTACAGAACCAACCCCGCGTGGTGGGGAACCATTCCCGCGGATCGCATCGACTTTGAGATTCGCCCAAAGCTGTCTGTCACACTGAATCCCGTCGCCTTTGAGACAAATCCTCTAAAGCCTCTCGGTCCGGTAGCGACGGCAACGCGGTTCACGCGACGCAGCAGTGTGAGCCTCGATCTCGCCGAGGGCGAGAAGCAGTCCTTCTTTGTGGACAACCAGCACACTGTTCAGACTGTCACCGAAACGGCAACTCCGCCACAACGTGAGGAGAACTGGCTCGATGTATCAGAGGTGACCGATCCTCAGCTCATCCCCTCGGCGCCGGCGCTGACATCGCTCGATGATCCCGGCGCGGCCATTCTCTCCATCGACGGCGGACCGTCGTTGCCGTGGCGACGCGAAATATGGAAGACACCCGATCAATTGCAGCTGCTGATGAACGACACGCCCGAGTTCTGGCGGTGGAACGCGCCCGTGGTGCACCTCGATCCCGGTCAACATGTGCTCAAAGTGGAGACGAGAAGCAACTATGCCCTGCTCGACGCCCTGAAGGTAGAGCGAACATTAAAGGATACGGTTAGCTTCTCCGTTAGCCCCGTTTCGGCTACAAAGAACTCCTTGCCGGAGCGGTATCGGTCGTTATTCTACGCGGAGGAGCCGGTCGCGTTCGACATTCAGGTGAAGAACATTTTACCTCACATCCATACACTGAAGCTCGCATGGCGAGTGACCAACTACCTCGGGGAAACCGTCCTTAGTGACGCGGCCGAGATACATGTGGGTGGTGGTGCGGACAACGATCGCTCGCAGACTCAAAGTCCGTCGCATCGCGTCTCTCTGAACCTGCGGGATACCGGAACCTTTACTTTGACGGTGTCCGTACGATCGGACTGGGGCGAGGATTCCAAGGACGTTCGCTTCGTTCGACTGCCCAGACTCGAACGGCCACGAATGCTATTTCGGCGTGAGGATGTCGCTTCCATTCAGGCACGTGTCAATCAGAACCCGATTCTCTTTGCACATTACTTCTCGTGGCTGCAGAAGCGATGTGAGACCCCCGGCTTCCTACCTGGTGGGTTGACCGGGGGAACCCTCATTCCAGCGCTCCCCGAGGCGCAACAGAAACTGGCCGGCAGCGGAGCTTGGCGGCGATACGATTTTGCGTGGCGGATGCTTGCGGTGCAACTGGGCGCCCAGTTTGCGCCGGAATCAGCGCAGCGAGAATACTTCGGGCAGCGCATGGCAAAGTTACTCATGGGGCAAAAGACCGATTACTATTGCACCTTCCACCACCACGGTCCTTTCGCGCCCGGCGTGGTTGCCAGCCTGGTCGATCTTGCGGCGGCCAATCCCGGTCAGGCGGATGCAGAAGTGAAAGGCTTCAAGGCATTCTTCCGACAATACATAGGAGACATGAACGTGCTTCCGTGGACGCTTGCTGCGCTGGAAGACCCGCTGAGCCCTCAGGAGCGAGCCATCCTGTGGCACATCGGGATGTGGCTCTTCAACGCCGAGCGATACTTCGAGTATCATATGGGTCAACGCGGTGGAACGAGATGGATCGGTCCCCGCACATGGTGCCACTGCCCGTACGCGTCTTTCGGGTACCCGTTCATCTACCTTCCCAACATCCTTGACGAAAAAAAGTTCCAGTACCGCAACAGCATCGGCGACTTCCTCACCTACAGCGAGCTTTTGCTTCCCTATCGCGATACTCGACAGATGCTCGGGGAACCGGGGCCGAAGGGGGAACCGCTGAAGTGGATCGACAGCGCGCGGTCGAAGAACCCACTGCTCAAGAGAAAGTACAACTGGGAAGAATTGATCAAGAAAATCAGTTCCACCGACTTAACAGATGAACAACTCAACATGCTGCTGGACTATCCGGAATCCGCTTGCACGACGGCCCCCATGGCTTTCGCCGTGCCGCTGGGACTTGCTCTTGGTTGGTATGATCCGGATGATCCCGAAGTCGATGTCACTGAGCTTCCTCCAACCCTCCTGTTCGACGTAGAAGGCGAAGTGGTGATGCACTCCGACTGGACGGACAACCTGACTGAGGTTGCCTTTAAGTGCGGCGTGCGGGATCACGTGTACCGGGAGCAGCCGACGCATCTTCGCATCTCACGCGGGGGTGACTGGCTGCTCGGAACGGCCTCTTCCTGCGGGGACGACGGCAACCCGGCTCCCGGGAAGTCGTGGGGCAACGTGGTGGTTGTTGAACCCTCCGACTGGCTGCGCCGTTGGGGGGAGAATTTCTGGCACCCGCGAGGCGAAGAGTACTGTGTGACGAACCGCTTCTCGGACGCCGCGTTTGGATACATCGCCCGCGACCGGAGACTGGTAAAGTATGCGCCCGCCGAAGGCGGCTTCGGCGGCGGTCTCGACTTCCACGGACACACTCAATCCTTCCTCGTTCAGGAGGGCGAGTTGCTGGCCTATGAGACCTGGCCGAAGTTCGACTACATGGCCGGTGACGCCACCAATTCCTGGCCGGTGGACCTGGCAGATGAAGTGCAACGACAAGTGTTGTTCCTGAAGCCCGACACCGTGGTTATTTATGACCGGCTGCGCCTCGGCCCGAAAGCAAAACAGACGCGCTGGGTGGCAGCCACCGGAGAGAATCTGAAGATCGACGGCAAGCAATTCCTCGTCAAGACGGGCAAGTCTGTCATGGGAGGAGAAGTGCTGCTTCCCGCCGCGCCGCGTCTTGAGGCATTCAACCCGAAAGAGTCAAACAAGTATTCGACGCCCCCCCGCCATTCCGTCAACTGGTTTCTTTTCGATGGACGCACCAACTTCCAGCAGGTGCTGGAAATCACGGCGCCCGCGAATGAGCAGAGCGTAGAGTACCTCGTCGTGCTGAAGACGGCCGCCGCGGTCGCAGACTCAACCGCCTCCCCCTTGCCGAGGATTACGCCCATCGCGACTGATGGTTATGCAGGCGCATCCTGGAAGGACGGCAGCGCTGCATACCGAGTTCGGTTTTTGCGCGACGGTCTCGCAGGTGGGGACCTCACAATCCAGGGATCGGGTACCCCATTCTCCCACAGATTTATGCAGAAAGTGGACGACAGCTATCGCCACTGGAAGTCTCACCCGCTGTATCGCGAGTGGATGGATGCTCCGCGGTTCAAGTTTCTGCACATCAAGTAGGCGTATGAATTCCTTGACAAAACAACACTGCCAAGCTGCGCAGAACCCTACCCCAACTCGAACAGCTTCACGGCGTTTTCTCTCGCGACCTTATTGAAGACCGCCTCGCTGATCTTCGCCGCGTTTCGCCAACCGATCAGGAGGTCAGGGAGGGGAATGGGCATGTCGGGGTAGCAGAGGTCGGTGCCGAAACACAGGCGGTCCTGGAACTCGGTCAGGAACTTCGGGCCATACGCATGATCGCGATTCAGGGCATTGTAGGCGGTAAAGTCGGACAGGTCGCCGTAGAGGTTTGGGTAGAGGCGGAGAAGCTTGGGCACGACGCCTTCCTCCTTGAACGGCCCCTTCGGCAGACGGCCAACCTGGCCGCTGTCGAGGCGGAATACGTAACCTCTTTCGCCCGGCGTCTCCAGCCGCGCGATTTCCGACCAGAAGACTGGTCCATGCCCAAACATGATGAGGTTTGGGTAGCGCTGCAAAGTGTGCTCAAGTTGAGGCAGTCCGGGGTCATCGTACAGCCCGAAATCGCCGGTCAACTGGTCCGAGCCGTCGAAGGTCACCGGCAACCCGACCTCTTCCGCGTGCTTGAACAGGTTCTGGACCATGGGGTCCATGACCGCCAGATTCGGCATCACTTCACCGAGACCCTTGCATCCTTTGTCTTTGTAGTATTGCAATAGATCGCCGAGTGGCGCGTGCGATGAGTTTGTCAGGACGCGCGGGTCAATGTTGCAGAAGGCAAAGAATCGGTCAGGGTACTGCTCCACCATTTCGAGAATGTCCTCGTTCGCCTGGGGCAGGTAAATCTCGGGGCTGACAATGGGCAGCAACGCGCCTTTCGCAATCCCCATGGCGTCGTACCGCTCGACCACCTGCTCGGGGGTAGAAAACGAGAGAACGGGCGGCAGCTTTCTGTAGGCGTGGCAATGGATGTCTATGAACATCATTCTTCTCCTTGATATGGGACTTCATGAGTTGCAGAATGGAGGTCTGATTGCTTGCGCCGCGATATGCCGCAGCATAGGCTCTTCCCGACTCGTTGGGAATGCAGACGGGATGTTCCTGCGTTACAAGACGCCACTTTGGGGACAGATTCTACGCGCCGCCCATCGCGTAGACCTGCTCGTCGGCCACGGGGAACTGAATGCCGACATGAGGCGCGGGAAGGACCCTCTCTTCGTGGCGACGGTCGGCGGCAAACATCGGGTTCACCCGTAACGAGTAGATAAGTTGCGTCGACATGTCACCCTGACATTCTGGACAAGCTCGTGGCATCCGTTTCACCATACCAACACCGTTGGACTTCAAGCCGCTGGTAACATCCGTCAGCAGTATAGACATAGGCAAGCGCTGTGCCAAGGAACCCTGGGATTGTATCATAAACTCACCCCCTTTCCACCCCGTAGCGGCGCAAGATGTCATCCCTCGTGCCTAACTCCGGTGGAATCTTCTTCAGGCGCACTCCCGTGAGCACCGCCAACTCCGCTACGTGCAGAATCCCGTATTTGTCTCCCACGAAGATAATCACCTTGTCCTGGTTCTCCTGTTTCATCCTCCGTCGCCACTGGCGGACGCCTTCCTCAAAAGCCGCCTGTGACTCCATCTCGTCTTGGAGGGTCTCCGC
>MNXM01000230.1 GCA_001872605.1 Armatimonadetes bacterium CG2_30_59_28
AAGTGAATTGCCAGTGTTAGGAGAGGGGGAGCATCCATGCGCATCACAGTTCCGCTACCCGACACCCGGAACTCAAGATATAGTCGAGGTTTCACACTCATTGAGCTATTGGTGGTGATCGCGATCATCGCCATCCTCGCGGCAATCCTTTTTCCGGTGTTCGCCCGAGCGCGGGAGAAGGCGCGGACGGCGAGTTGTCAGAGCAACCTGAAGCAGATTGCTCTGGGGTTCATCATGTACGCCCAAGACTATGATGAGAAGACGGTCAACTGGGACTTCAAAAACAAACTTGATCCCTACATGAAGAACACCCAGGTCTGGGAGTGCCCCAGCAGGAAGACTTGGGGCAGCGCCTACGACTCTCGATCAAGCTACGTATTCAATGACTACTACTGGAACTATTACGACGGTAATGCGATGGGACCTACCTGGGTTCCCATCGGCGCGCCGATGTCCGTGTTCACCAGCCCCGCTGAAACGGTCATGGCGGGTGACGGGTTTGACGGTGTCCGCAATCTGGGCGAGTTCATCTATTTCGGCTGGGGGGGCGCGGCGAGTGAAGGAGTGGAGGGACTGTCGCAAAGTCCTCCGTGCTTCCCCTATCAGCAAACCAACGGCTATGGTTGCACGTTTGCGTCCCTTTGGGCGAGGCACAACGGCGGGGCCAACATCGCCTTCTGCGACGGGCACGTGAAGTGGACGCCCTTGTCGCAGCTCCTGAGCAACAAGCAGAGCCTCTCCTGGGCTCCCTCGGTCTGGGTGTATCCGGCGTTGATTGCCGAACGTAAAGGTCTGTAAGCGTGACGAGGGGCAAACGGAAGAGCCCGTGGTGGTTTCCCGCGGCGCTGGCGCTGGTCGGTGGATGCGCCGCGGTCAGCTCTCGTGCGTGGGCCGATGCCGCTCCGCGTCTCATATTTGATGCGGCGTCCGGGATTCTGGGCGATGCGCGGGGCAAGCTACTCGGCGTGCAGGATCTGGCATACGGTCCCGACGGCACGCTCTGGGTCTCCTCCAATGAGCAGACCATGGCTTTCGACGCTCAGGGGAGATACCTCCGCACCCTCAAAGTGACACGCCCCCCAGACCCGAAGAAAGCTCACGATTTCCAGACACCCCACTACCACTCGGCGGGAAGCCTCGCAGTGACGAAAGACGGTCGCCTCGTCGCGTGTCAGTGGGAGTCGGACGTGTATTTCTGTGAAACGGCCGCCGGGCGCGTGCTCCCGATCCAGTCCCGCGACAGCCTCCGGCCTCCGGCACAACGACCGATGGACTTGGCCGTGGACGCGAAGGGCGACCTATACGTCGTCTGCCAAGAGGACTCAAAGACAGGCAAGCGGGGGGTTTACAAGTACCATGCCGACGGCAGCCCGGCGTTTGATTTCTCGGGTGGCAGCGCCAATCTTATCGGTGTAGAGGGCACAGAAAAGCCCCCCGTGCCCTGTGGTGTGGCAGTGGACGCGCACGAACGCATCTACGTGTCGCTGCGGTGGCCTGGCGAGATCAAAGTCTACGGTCCTCAAGGCGGCGCTCCGCAGTCCACCATCCCTTGCCCTCAGAATAACGGGCCGAGTCGTCTCACAGTCACACCGGATGGCGCTCGCGTCTTCGCGGCAACGGACTTCGGTTATGTCGTTGCGTTTGCGCGCGAGGGTGACGTTTTCCGAAAGCTGTTTGATCGGTCCCTCGGCGCGCGAGTGACGGCTGTTGCGTTGAACCCAGCGGGTGAGTTGGTGGCAGGCTTTGCGGACCCCGTAGAGGGTGCGGCGGTCAGGAGCTATGCGATTGCCGACAAGGGCCTGACGGACTCCAAGTTAGTGGTCCCCGCGCTGCAAACCGAGTATCCAAACTACCTCGCTGGCTCCACACGTCTCAAGACTCTCGAAGGCGCGGTGTACTACACCGTCGGGAACCGGGTAGTGCGGCTGGTTCCCGGCAATCCCGACAGAGTCGAGGAGGTCCTGGACTCAGGGGTGCCGGAACTCTTGTCGCTGGCCTTCGACAAGGAAGGCAACCTTTACCTCGCGTCCACCTACGGGCTCGACAGCTCCCGTGGCGAATTCGTTTACCTCTGCCGTCGCTCGGGAAGAAGTTGGGGGAAGCCGGAGTCGATCACCGGCAAGGATCCGCTGCACAAGACCGCACACGCCATGATCCCGTTCGACCTCGCGGTGCTGAACGACGGACGCGTTCTGGTCCGCTGGATGGAAAAAGGCGACTGGCCCGAGTTCCGTTTCTTCACGCGTGATACTGCGGGGAAGATGGAACAGTTCGCACACACAGGCTATGCGGCCTCGCGTGGACCGTGGTGGGGACACTACGGTCTGCACGTGGACAAAGACGGCAACGTGCTGATTGCCGGCGGACCGTCGCAAGTCGTAGAATGTCTTAATCCCGACGGCCAGCGTCTCTGGCGCGCGGAGCGCAAGCCGGAAGGCGGGCCCGGTTCCGCATGGCTCGCAGGCCCTCACGCCGTGACGCGCGACAGCCGCGGCTTCGTGTGGGTCGCTGACGCGGACGCCAATCGCATCGTGTGCCTCAGTCCCGAGGGAAAGATGCTCTCCACGTACGGTCACTTTGGCGATCTGGACAGCCGTGACGGCGAGTCGTTCTGCATGCCGTGCGGCATCACGACCGTGGTCGATGGCACGGGACAGGAGTGGCTCTACGTGGCGGATGTGGGGAACCAGAGAATTTTGATGTACCGGGTGATCCACAGATGATGGAAGGTAGAAAGGCACCGATGCTGACTTCCGTACGTTGCTTTGGCCTGTTGTTGCTAATATGGGGCACCGCTGCTTCCGCCGATGCTGCAGCTCTCTCGGGTGCGACCTCGCGTCCGGACTACAGCGTCTTCGTGCGCGGGGAGCCGGTGACGCTGACATTCACTGCCGAAGGTCTGAAAGTGAACGAGACCGGCGTGACGCTGGCCGTTCTCATTGCCGACGCCGATGGTCAGCTTCGCATGAAGACCGAACTTCCCGTTGCCGCCGACGCGAACGGGAAGTGGAAAGGCGAGGTGGAGGCGCCGAACCAGCGGATCGGGTACTTCCACGTGACCGCCCGGTTGTCTTCCGGCGAGGAGTTGCCAGCGGTAGGGAGTCGAGGCGCGGGGTTTCTCTCCTACATGGTCGTCATCGACCCGAAAGAACGCGTGCGGCCCGGCGAGGACGCGCACTTCGGGATGCAGGGCGGGTTCACAACAGCATTCGATGCCCGTCCCTATCTTGGCATTCACTGGATTCTCGGTGGATACAGTTGGAGTCGCGAGGAAGCCGACCACCCCGGTCAGTTCGCCCAGACGCGCCAGAAGCTGCGGCAGCAACCCGATGTGAAAGCACAGGCATCGCGTGAGGTTGAGCGCCACCTGGGCATGCTCCCGCTGCCAACGCTGTTGAACCGCACGCCGAAGTGGGCGGTGACAGGCGGCATTCTCTTCTACACGACCGGCGTTCTGAAGGAGCTGGACGCCTGGCGCAACTACTGCCGCGAGGTGGGACGCGCCGCGCGGGAAGACTACCCGCACCTCAAGCGCCACGTCTACCAGATCACCTGGGAGCCGGTATACCCCTGGGGATTCCCCGGCAAGGAGGAGGACCTGATCCGTGACTACCAGGTGGCTTACCCCGCCCTGCATGAGACGGACCCCTCCGCGTTCGTGATCGGTCCCACCGGCGCGGGCATCTCGGCGGGAGACCTCGCGTGGAATGAACGGATGTTGCAGAAGGGGCTGGGCAAGTTCCTCGACGGCTACTCGATTCACCCCTACATCGCCCAGCCGCCGGAGAGCCATAGCCTCACCCAGAACATCCGGGCGCTGAAGGAGATGATCCGCACTTACGTCGGGCGGGATCTCGATCTCTACGGCACCGAGCAGGGCTGGCCGACTGGCGCCGACCCATTGAAAGAGCGACCGCAGGCGTTGTGGCTGACGCGCAGCTATCTCATCATGCTTGGCGAGGGGTTCAAGGTGAACATCGCCTTCTACTTCGCCGACTATCCCAATGAGCTTGGCTACGGGTTCTTTCACAACCTCAACCTGAAGATTCCTTTCGGCACCAACTCCGTCAGCCCGAAGCCGATGGCTGCCTCCTTTGCAGCGATGACGATGCTGCTGGAGGGTCACAAGTCCGTCGGCCCCATCGAGTGGCTCGGCCGCACTGCCCTCGGCTATGCCTACGAACGCGCAGGCAAGGTGACTCTGGCGCTTTGGGATTTTGCTGATGCCACGGGCACTACTGGTGAGGGACCGCGTACAGTGAAGATTCCCGTCGGTGCTGAGTCGGTTGAGGTCATTGACTGGATGGGCAACGGGCGAACCGTGCCGACGCCCGGAGGGACGCTCGCCCTGACCCTCGGGCCGGCGCCGCAGTACGTGCGTGGCGTCTCGCCCGGGCTGTGGGGAGCGGGAGCGAAACGCCCGCTCGCGCTCGACCCCCCGACGATCACCGTCTTCCCCGGCGACACCGTGCGACTGACGGCCAGAGTGTCCGCGCAGAAAGGTCGCCCATTGAACGCCGCTCTGAGCTGCGAGCCCGACTCCGAGCTTGGACTGACGACGGCGACCGTCCCCGCAAGAGTCGCCGCGGGCCAGCAGGCGATACTGCCTCTGAACTTGACGATCCCTCCGGACTCCCCGTTCGGAGCGTTCCCGATCCGAGCGAAGTTGGAAGAGAAGGGAGAGCTGGTCGGCTTCGCCTCTGCGATGCTTCGCGTGCGTGAGCCGTTCGTCGTGCAGCGGGTCAGCCCGGCGAGTGGAACGGCGATAACCGTCGTGCTTCGCAACAACTGCCGCGCCGCCGCCAAGGGCAAAGCCCAGCTTCGACTGCGCGGTGTGCCGGACACGATGCGCAAGGTGCCCTTCACTCTCGCACCTTCCGGCACGGCGGAGTTGCGCGGAGACTTTGCGGGCGCGACCCTCGACCCGAGCCGCGTCTATGCTCTCGAGGTCACGCTGGTTGACCAGAGCGGCGCCACCGTCGGAGGCAGCTTCCGGGCGACGTTCCCCAGCGCCCCTTGGTGGGCGGCGAAGCCAACCATTGACGGCGATCTGTCCGACTGGTCCGTTGTGCCTGCGATCTCCCTGCACGGGCGAGAACGCGTCGTCCGCCAGCCGCAGTTGTACCGGGGAGCGCCCGACCTTTCGGCGAAAGTGAGATATGCCTGGGACGCGGAGGCGCTCTACCTGGCCGTCGAGGTGACCGACGACGTGTTCCTTCAGGAACGGGAGGGCTTCAACACCTGGCACGACGATAGTCTGCAGCTCGCCTTCGACACTGAGCCTGGCAAAGTGGTCAGCGGCGCCGGCAACGTCCTCGCCGAAGCGGGCCAGCGCACGAACAGCGAGATTGACCTGGCCCTCACGAAGGGCGGACCGGAAGCCTATCGCACGATCGCACCCGGCGCGTCGAAGCTCCCCGTTGCGCTGATCGAGCGAAAGGCTCTCCCTCTTGTGATCGTGAAACGCGAGGGCGGTGTGACTTACGAGGCGGCGATCCCCTGGCCGACACTTGGGTTGTCTGCGCCTCCGAAGCCGGGCGCCGTGCTTGGGGTCGCTCTCACCGTGAACGACTCCGACGATCCGAAGCAACTCGACCCCAAAGCCGTCGGATTGTTCGGGGGCATCACACCCACGAAAGACCCCGCTCAGTTTGGGCAGATGGTGCTGGGCGCACAAGCCGCCAATGGATCGGCATCGGACTCTGAGTCCGCGGAGCCTCGCCCTCCCGCGGCCCTACAAGTCCACGGCTTCCTCGGCCAAAGCCAGCGATCCTCCGTTATCCCGTCATCCGGTAATCCCGTCCCGTGGACCGGTTGCGTCGGCGCGATGCTTGATGCAAAGGGAAAGCTCTGGACCGTTGCGGGCGACAGTGCCTACTGCTTTGCTGCGGGAAAGCTGGAGAGCGCAGTTCCTCTGCCGACCGGCATGAGAGCGATGTGCGGAGACGGCCGGCGGATGGTGTGCGTGGGACATGACGACAAGCTTTACACCTTCGACGTGGAAACGCAGAAGGCCGCGCCGCTCGCCGACGCGAAGTTCGGTGATGGGAAGGGGCCACGCAGCCTGGCTCTCGGAACGAAGGGTGAAATCTACGCTCTTGGTCACGACGCCAGTGTGCGCGGCTGGTCGGCGAGGGGCTCGCCAAAGGGCGAAGTGTTGCGTGCGGTGCCGGGCAAGGACTGGTGGTACTGCTCCCTCGGCGTGGACCCGACGAACGGGGACTTCCTCCTTGGCAGCTACTATCCCGACAACAAGGTCTATCGCTTCAGCGCCGACGGGAAGCTGGTGGCAACGCACGAAAGCAAGATCGGCTACGCCGCCCTCTTTGCGATTCTGAACGGCGAGGCATGGATGCTGAACGTCGGAGGCGCAGGCTCCCCCGCGAAAAAGTATGCCCTCGACACTCATCACTCGACACTCGCCACTATCTCGGGCGGTTGGGCCTACTACCCTACCGGCCTCGCTTCCGACGGGGAGGGAGGCGCGTGGGTTGCATGTGCCCAGGGACTGCTCCACTTCGACAAGAAGGGCCGTTCCACCGGTGAGCGCCTCGGCGGTCTCGGCGACCCCGGGATGGTGGCGGCCGGACCGGACGGGACGGTGCTTGTGCTCGTCGAGAACAACCAGCGCTTTGCTCGTCTGCGAGCCGACGAGGAACCCGGCACGCCTTTCGTATCGAACGCCAACGAGCCGTGGCGTGTTGGGAACGGCTGGGGCGGCCGCGCCGTCGGCGTCGCTTGGGACGGGAACAGCTACCTCGTTCTTGATGCTGGCGCCAAGTGCCTCTGGCGCTTCGACCCCGACCACACCGCCTGGGGGGAGAAACCGTGGATGCGCCTCACGAAAGAAGGAGTCCTGACCACCCCCCGCGCGCTGGCCATCGGCGACGTGTGGGCCTTTGTGCTGGACGGTGAGTTCCTGCTCAGGTTCTCTCTCACCGCTCCCGAGCAACCTCCTGTCCCCGTCCCGCTGCCGGTCTCCGTGAAGCCGACGGAGACCGTGGCTTTGGCGGCCGACGAAGACAACTTCATGTACGTCGCCACCCCGAAGCAAGTGGTCTCCATCGACACAACCGGCAGAGAGCGTTGGAAGACCGACGAGAGCTTCACCGGGATCGCCAGCCTCGCAGCGGACGGTGGTCGCGTCCTCGTCGCTGACCGGGGAGCTAAGCGGATCGTCGCGTTGGAGGCCGCCACAGGGAACGCGCTTACCACGCTGGACTCAGTAGGAGTTCACGCAGGGCTCGACCCAACGGGAATTGCTACTAACGGGAAGTGGATGTACGTGTCTGATGCCGGGGGGCGGCGGGTCATCAGATTGCGGTTGGAGTAGGGGTGGATTAGCATCCATCCCTACGTTCAATGCCGAACCAAACCGTCAAAGAGCGCCATCGCGGCAAATGGAACCGCGAAGCCGCCAAGGCCGCTAAGAAGAACCCTTCGCGTGCTTTGCGTCTTCGCGGTTCAAAGCATCTATTTTCGGAGGAGCGGTTACGTATGAGAAGGCAATGCACCATGATAACATCACGGTTCGTCACGACCTTTCTCGCGATCTCCATCATCGTCCTGACGGCACTGAGGTCACTCGCCCAACAGACAAACAACTACGCCCTCCGTGCCGTGCCCGCGCCGACCGGCGGAGTGCGGCTGGATGGAAACCTGGATGAGTGGGACCTCTCGGGAGAGATTCTCTCGTGCTACGACCTGGCAGCCCTGCGCGACACGAACGCCGTCCGCACTGCCGCGATGTACGACAGACAATGGCTCTACCTCTCCTTTCGTTTCAAAGACGCCACCCCGATGCTCAACCAAGTGGACCCCGTCAACGAAAAGGGCGGCGGCTGGCGGTCGGACTGCATCCAGTTGCGTTGCTGGTCGGACCACGAGAAACCCGTTGGCCCGGCGGGCGGGCGCGTCACCCACATTGACTGCTACTGGTTCACCGAGGGCAAACGCCCCGCCTCGTTCGTGACGTTTCACGACATGAGTCGCCGGCAGGCGGGATTCGAGGGAAACATCGAGCAGGCAATCGGCAACGGCGTGGATGCCGCCTTCCGCAGAGACAAAGACGGCAAGGGCTACACGCAGGAGATACGCGTCTCGTGGAAACTCCTCCGACGCGACGGCCGCCCTTATGTGGCCGGCGAAGTCCTTCGTCTGGGGATCGAATTCTTCTGGGGCGACCCGACGGCCTCTCGTTGGCCGGCGCACCGGTTCGCCGACCTGATTAACAAAGACCGACCTCAGCGCGAGTTCTTCTGGATGGCGCGTGACGCCTGGGGTGAGGTTCAGTTCCTTGACCACGGCAAGCTGGAGCCTTCCGAATCCATCGAGCTGCTCTCCGCCGCGGATCGGCTGCAGAAGCTGCTCTACAGCACACGGGGTCCGGCGGCAATCCGCTACGACCTTCCGCACGATGGCTATGTTACCCTCGTCATCGAGAAGCAGGACGGAACCCGCGTCCGCAACCTGATCTCCGACTACCCGCGCAAGGCAGGGAAGAACACCGACTACTGGGACGGCGCGGATGATTTCGGTCGCCTGATGGCTCCGGGCGAGTATCGTGTGCGGGGACTGTCGCATGGCGAGTTCGATGTCCGCTACCAGTTCACTTATGGCACGCCCGCCAACCCTCCGTGGGAATCTTCCGACGGCCAAGGCGCGTGGTGGACCGACCACGTTCCGCCGATGGCGGTGGCTGCGGACGGGGAACGCGTTTACGAGTCCACTTCCTTTTCAGAGGGCGGCAGCACGCTCCTGGGCTTGGACTACACCGGTCAGAAGCAATGGGGGATGGGGCGCATCAGCGGCGGCATGATCGCGCGCTGCGGGGACTACCTCTATATGCTGGCGGGAGGGGACCATCACGGTTGGGACCCATATCCGGGACAGCTCCGTCTCCTGCGCATCGACCCGAAGGTCGGCAAGTTCGCCCCGTGGCCGGACGGCAAGAGCGAGCACGTCATTGCGACGTTTCCTGCTGACAGGAAGCTGCCCGCGCGCGAGCCGGAGGGGATTTCGGTTGCCAACGGATTCTACGACGCCGGTTGGCTGCACCACGAGGCGCTGGGACTTACGGCTGCCGGAGGACGCCTCTATGTGTCCATGCTGCACGAGAACAAGCTGGTGGCGATTGACCCCGTAAAGGGCGAGAAGGTGGCCGAGTTCGCAGTGGAGCGCCCGGCGGGTCTTGCGGGTGACGCGCAGGGAAACCTCTACGCGATTAGTGGCACCCGCATCCTGCGGGCGGACGCCGACGGCAACTCGACACCGGTCGTCACCGCCGGCCTGAAAGCGCCCGTTGGCCTGACCGCTGACGCGCGCGGCAACCTCTATGTCTCCGATTGGGCTGACCAGATGTGCGTGAAAGTTTTTTCGCCCGACGGGAAGTTTCTGCGCGCCATCGGCAAAGTCGGCGGGAGATCTTTGTCAGGCCGCTACGACCCGACAGGCATGTTCCGCCCGCTGGGTCTCGCGGTGGATGATCAAGGGCGACTGTGGGTGGCAGAACATGACTTCCTTCCCAAGCGGCTGAGCGTGTGGTCTGCCGAGGGGAAGTTTCTTACGGAGTTCTGCGGCGCGACTTACTATGCAGGCACCTCCACCAACGTCAATCCTCTCAATCCGCAGCAGGCTTTCAGCATGGGCAACATCCTCGACCTGGACTGGAAGAAAGGCTTATGGCGCGTCGCGGCGACGCTGTGGAGACCCACGCACCCGGAGGCGTTGCTGGGCCCGAAAGGTGAAGGGCTGTTCTACGAAGTGGTCCGGCACAAGGATCGCGACTTGCTCATCGCCAGCGCGTCCTACGGATTCCTCTGCATCAGCGAGCTGCATGCCGACCACGCCCGGCCGCTGACCGCGCTCGGACTCGTTTTTGCTGCCTTCCTCCCCGAAGGTGGGCGAGAAGGAAGGCTGCCCGATGTGGTGGTCCGCAACCTGTGGGACGACCCGAAGGAGTTGGAATGGGCCAAGGCCAATTTTGCCAGTCTCTTCGATGGCACTACCACCGCGCACCCCCATCGCGTCTTCAACCAGATGGAACAAGACGCGCGCTGGAAGCGGCGGAAGCCTCTCCGCAACCAGTTCCTCTGGACCGACCACAATGGCGATGGTCTGGTACAGGACGACGAAATCCGCTTCTTCACGCAGGAAGAAGCTGGCAACGTTGGACTGGGGTGCAACTGGCGCTTCCCCATTGGACAAGACTTTACACTCTACCCGGTTGCGTGGTGGTCGCCGCGGCCAAAGGGATTCGTCGGGCCGACAGGTGAGGACGAGAACACGTTTGTGTGGCGGCTGCCGGTTCGTGAATGGAACAAGGTCGGCGCTCCGGTGTATGATTTGAGGGACGCAAGGCTGATCGTGAAACAGCGACCGCCCGCGTACTATGCCAACACCGCCTGGGTGGACGGCAAGGGCAGCGTCCTCCTGCTGAACGAAGACCCGATGAAGCTGTATTCTTCCGATGGACAACTGCTATGGTCCTACCGGAACCAGTGGCCGGGAGTGCACGGGTCACACCGCGCGCCGAAAGACAAGCGGGGCCAGCTCATCGGTCCGCTGAAGGTCATTGGTTCGGTCGCGCCCGGCAAGGAAGTCGGCGAAGTATTCTGTATGTCTGGCAACATGGGCAAGGCCTTCCTGATGACCGCGGATGGTCTGTACATCGGGGGTCTGTTCAAAGACTGCCGCGCCGCGCCGGACTCCATGCCGGACAAGCCGACACGCGGCGTCTCCATCAAAGAAACCTCGCCGGGTGGGGAATGGTTTGGCGGCGAGTTCTTTCGCAACAGCGCTGACAGCAAGGTCTACATCGGCAGCAGCCAGGCGAGGGAGGGCGTGTGTCTCAGCGAGGTCACCGGTCTGGAAAGCATCCGGCGATTGCCTGCCGCCAAGCTTATCTTCACTCAGAAGCAATACGCCGAAGCCGAGAGACTCCTGGCGGAGAAGTCCGCTGCACAGGAAGGGGAGAAGAAGGTTACCGTCAAGCCGCTGCCAACTTCAGTGAAGGACGTACCCTCTGTGCCGCAGTTCGACTGGAGCGCCGGAGCTGTGGCGTCCTGGCAGTTCGATGAAAATCACTCCGCCGAGGCCACCTGGACAAACGACGACAAGAACCTCTACCTCTGTTTCCGTAACGTTCTCGACGACACGCCGATGGTGAACGGCGGTCGGGTTGTGGAGCAGCTCTTTAAGACGGGAGACGCAGCGCTGCTGGATCTTCGCACCCGACAGGACGACAACACGCCGGGAGTGGTTGAGGGAGACTTGCGTCTGCTGCTGAGCGTGTTCGATGGCAAGCCGGTGGCGGTGCTCTATCGTTACAAAGTGCCCGGGGCGGTGAAGCCGACCGTCTTCGCCATCGGCGTCACGCGAACGGTTGTGGATGAGGTGAAGGTGCTCGATGGCGCGCATATCATCGTTGATCGCGAGCCGGACCGCTACACCCTCCGCGCTTCCATACCGCTGGACGCCCTCGGCTTCCACCCGATACCGGGCAAGACCTACCGCGGCGACTTCGGCGTTGTATACTCCGACAAAGCCGGTCAGACCAACGTCCTGCGCATGCACTGGTCGAACAAAGCCACGGGGATCATCAGCGACCTGCCTTCGGAGGCGCAGATACAGCCCGCGCTTTGGGGGAGGTTTGAGGCGAAGTGAGGAATGGGGTGATGGGGTATTGGTGTATCGGCATAGTGGTTCTCCGGCGCGCCTCCGTTGCCCTGGCCGCGGCCACCTTCCTCGTGGGTTGGGTGGATTGCCACGCGCAGGGCACGTGGCAAAGCGCGCCCTGCCTTCCATCGCAAGCATCCTCGGAGCAGCTCCCTTCCAGCCGCTTTCTTGTGTTGGACACCGGTGGCAGCGGTGGCGGGTTCGGACAGGGTGATGTTCGCCAGAAGTTACACGATGTGTTCTTCTGGAACGAGAAGCTGGGATGGACGAGTGGCTACGGCGGTGTGTTCCATACCGAAGACGGCGGTCTTACCTGGACGCGGATGAAACCCGCGGGCGGCTGGTATCAGATCGAGATGACCGGCCCGGAAGATATCTGGTTGCTGGAAGGAAAACACCCGGGCGGAATGGGCAACGCGTGGCTGTGGCACAGCGTCGATGGAGGAAAGACATGGGAGGAGCAACTCAAGGGGAAGATCGGGCATTACTGGGATATGTATTGCAGGGGACAGGAACGCTGGGTGCTGTGCGCAGGCTTTCCCTCCTATCACAGCAGTGACGGGGGGATCTCCTGGAACCAGGTAAACCTCCAGGGGATGCTGCAAGTCGTCCTGAAAGTGGCCATCCCCGCGGACGTGCCCACGCCCGAGGGATTTGTTGTTTATGTGTTCGGCTTTCATCAGCAGCGTGCGAGACTGGTGAAGAGCGTGGACGGCGGACACTCGTGGACGGTCGTCGCCCTGCCGGAAGAAGCGCCCGCATACGTCTATGCACGCCTGCACTTCGCCACCAGCCGGATGGGCTGGATTGGACTGTCGGAAGGCAAGATACTCTTCACCGCAAATGGCGGAGACAGTTGGGAGTGGCGCAATCTCCCATCGGACCGGGCAGTCAGCGCGCTGTGGTTCGACCAACTCGGACGCGGGTTCGCCGCCGTGCAGAACACCGACTTCTTTCGTTTCCGTGAGGCGCTTTTCGAGACGCGCGACGGCGGTCGTAGCTGGGTTCCTGTCCTCGCAGGCGCCAAGCACGTCAGCGCGCTCTTCGGTTTGGGGCCGGGAAGACTGTGGGCGGTGGGCGACGTGCCCGGGTTTGTCCCAAATGATCTGGTGGTCGTTCAGCAATTCAGGGAGGTTCGAGAAGAATGAGTTCAAGATGGTTCCTATGGGTAACGGCTTTCACGATCACAGCCACTACGTGGCGGCAAGCTGGAGCGGAGTCGTGGTCTATGAAACGGAAGATGACCGATTTCCAGCGCAGCGACCTCGTGTGGCACATCCCGGAGGCGGATAGGGAGAAGCGCATCAAGGACGGACTGCTTGCGGGGTGCATCGGTTGGGTCGAGTATGATTTCGACGTGCCGCGCACCGGGTGGTATGAGCTGCTATTCAAGACGCCGTCGGGCTGGGTGCACGATATCCGGCTCGACGGCACGCGGCTGCACTACGGCCCGTTCAACGACAGCCCGGTGGAGAAAGATGCCTTCAAGTTGCAGAACGTGTGGGTAACAACAGGCAAACCGCACACGCTGCGGGTGCAGATGCTGCACTGGCCGGGGTTCTTCTCCAGCGAGGTTCAGTTACGCGAGGCGCCTGCCGATCCTTCGGGTGTCGGCTGTGCGAAGGTGAAGGGAACGAATATCCTTCGGCGCGGCGACAAGCTGCAGTTGCTCGTTACTGCGGGAGGCAACGGACAGGCGGTCAGTTACGATATCGGTCTGTTGCGAGAGGAAGCGGATGAAGCGCTTTCGCTCACTTCCGTTGCCTTTCCCGCAAGCGCCGAACCGGTGACAAAGACCGTCTCCATTCCTTGCCCGGAGGAGGGTGTCTTCAAGGTTCAGGTGTCGAGTGGCGGGAAAGCGCTTCGGATGGGTGATCTGCGCGGCGGGCAGGTGGTTGTTGTCGACACGAAGTCAACCTCCACTCCTCCAGAGGCGCTGAAGCGAACGCAGGTCGTGGACATTGACTGCACGCAGGAACGCACGACCGGCTTCTGGGAGAACGCGGGCAATACCCGCGTCATCAATGCTCCGTTTGGCAAGTATCGCGAATCCTCGGGCGCGGCGCCCAACACCTACTGGGCATTGGACGGGTTCGCCTACGCCTTCGAGCTCCCCGAGGCGTGGGTTCCGTACATGCTGGAAGTGGACTACCCCGACGACGACCGGCGCACGATGGGGTTCTGGGTGAATGGCGCAGTCGAGGGGGTTCATCCCAACCAGATCACCAGCTTTCCGCTGACCGGCGGCGTGGAGTGTGGCGACCACTACCGCCTCACGAACCGGATGCAGACCTATCGCGCGATCTTTTACCCCGGGCGCGCCAAAGACCTGCGTATCGCCATCATTAACTTCAACAAGGGTATGCGAGCGGCCGCGAGTCGCATCCGCATCTACCGTTTCGACGGGCCGTTGACGGCCGGAACGGGCAAGAAAGCGACTGAAGTCGCTACTACAAGCGCGAACGGTCGCCGGATGGGCTACTACTTCGAGGAACCGGGCCGTTGGCTGCGCCACTTTGGTGCGAAGGCGGACGACCTGCCGAATCATTTCACAACGCTGATGCGCTGGGCCGAGATGGCGCGCTACACGGGGGCGAATCTGCTGTGGCCGACTGTGCTGATCTACCAGAATCCGCGGTACCCGTCCGACCTGCTGGAAGGCTACTTCTGCAGCCCGATGGACGAGCCGCGGCTCACCGCGCTGATCTGCGAGAAGTTCGGACTGCAATACGTGCCGGAAATTCACCTCAGTGGCAGTGGCTGGTTCGACTCGCACACCATGAAGAGCGGCAAGCCGGAAGGGAACGAGTACCTCACATACAGCCGCCTCGGCACTGTGGGCGAGGGGAGCAACGCGCCGCGGTACAACTGCCTGCACCCATACGTGCAGAAGGTTTACCTCGACGTGCTCGGTGAGTTGGCGGATCGGCTGGCCGATTGTCCTGCATTCACCGGACTGTCGTCACGGTTGATGAACTGGGTGTGGCAGAGCTGGAATGCGATCCCAAGCCTCAACTGGGGGTATGAGGACTGGACCATCACACAGTTCGAGAAAGAGACGGGCGTTAAGGTGCCGGGCGCTCCAAACGACCCCGAACGATTCGCGCGGCGCTTTGAGTTTCTCACCTCCTCCGCTATGAAGGAGAAGTGGCTGTCCTGGCGGTGCAGCAAGGTGTTGGACCTGCATCGTCGCATTCGCGACCGGATTCGCAAAGCCAAGCCGACAGCGAAGCTCTACTTCACTTATTGGGGTGGGGGGATGGACTATCCGTTCGGCTCACTCGGACAAACCGAAACGGAGAAGCTGCGGGAGACAGGCATTGATCCCGCGCTCTACCAGAAAGAGCCCGGCATCGCATTGATTCCGGCGGCAAGTTACGGTCGGCGACAGTCCACGCCCGTCGCCGACCAGGCCGGCCACGACGCCCTCTTCGATGACGACTACAAGTCCCTCGGCATGATGGGCGAGCGCGGTTGCGGACTCTACAGCACCTACTTTGAGGTCAACGAAAACCTCGACTGGAAGGTCTTTGGCACGGACCAGTCCCACACCAACTTCGACGCCTGCATCCCGTCCGCGCGTCACGAACTGGAGATCTACGCTGCGCAGTTGGCGGACATGGATTGCGCCACCTTCATCAACGGCGGGAATGGATACATCTGGGGCGAGCCACTTTACCTGCGCGAGTTCCTCGCCGAATACAAGGCGCTGCCCGACCTGCCATTCACCCCACTACCGCAGGGGCGCGACCCGGTGGCGGTGTGGTACCGCCAGTGCCCCGACGCTTTCTACTTCTACGCAGTGAACCGGGAGCGATATTCTGTCACCGCGACGCTGCGACTGAAAGGAGCAAAGTCGCTAAGCTCAGCATCCACCGGCGCGGCAGTGGCGCTGAAAGGAGATGCGCTGGCGCTGCAACTGGAGCCTTACCAACTCCGCTCTTTCAGGGCCACCGCTACGGGAAAGAGCTCCGTCGTGCTGACCGGGTGCAATGTGCAGGTTCCCGAAGCGGAGAAGGCGCTGGTCAAGGAGCAACTGGACTTCTGCCAGAAGCTGGGCGAAGACCTCGCGGCGCGCCGCGCGGGGGAGACGATGACTCAGCGCGAGGTAGACCGCTATCTGGCACTGCTGCGCGAGGCGCAGGAAGCTTTCGAGCGCGGCCACTACTGGCGAGCTCGGGTGAATCTGGAGCGGACCCCGATGATCGCCACTTACGAAAAATGCTTCCGCTATCCTCCGAAGCTGCACCATCGGAAGTTCCCGCGCTCACCGCTCAACGCGATGAAAGCCCCGACGATTCGGGAAAGACTAACCTCGGCTGGAGAGACGGAGATCGTTCCCTCGGAATCGTTTGACCCGCTCTGGACGGGAGAGTCGGTGCTGGTCAGCAAGGAAGGCGCAATGGAAATCGGAGTCAGTCAAGAGTTGCCCAACCGCCGTCGTCTGAGCGTGGGCGTGGTATCCGAAAAGCCGGGAAAAGTGGAGGTGAGTCTGGACGGGAAGGCGGTGAGCAGCTTCGTCTACGCGACCGCGCGCCGACCGCAGGAGGAGTCACTGTCCACCGTGCCTCTGACGATGGGCGACCATACGCTGTCTTTCAGTAAGGACGGTAGTCTTGGCGTGTACGATCTGGCCCTCGCGCCTCTGCACCGGCCCCTTACCTCCAACCTTTGGCAGAGCATCGGTCCCTTCACCAGCAAGCGTGTGAACACCCACTATGTCGGTTTGGGTCTGGCGAAGGCTTTCCCGCCTGAACAGGAAATACGGCTGGACGCCAGGTACACCAATGACGAGGGGAAGAGCCTGTCTTGGCTTCCGTTCCAGCAGGCGGAAGATGGCGTGAACTTCCTAACCCGCAACGGTGTCTTCAACAACGATATCTGCTACGCGGTCACGTTTCTATATTCACCGGAAAACCGTCTCGCGGAGATATTTCTCGGCGTGGATTGGTGGGGCCGCGCATGGCTTAACGGCAAGGAACTGATTGCGGAGAGAGACCGCTCCGCCAAAGAGAAACAAGGAGCGGAATTCATGGGCAAAGTCCCCTGCCGTGCCGTCGCGCAACTGACGAAGGGGAGCAACCAGCTTCTCGTGAAAGTTCACGCCGGTTCCGCGGGAAGTTGGTTTGCCTGCTCAATTAGTGACCCCGGCGACCTGAGAATCTCCGCCACTCCGTGAGCTTCACCCATGGAGTTTGATTCCCAGTAACCGTTCAGATATACGTTTTCACCTCCATGCACACCGGTTTGGATAGAACGGTCACACGCTGAAAGGATGTACTCCGTTCGCAGGGAATAAGTAGATCGTCACAAATTCTGTCCCCCCTTTCCGCCGAGGAGCCCGGCTTTCCTGAGCGCTTGCTCCGGTGTGAGTGCGTTCAGTTCCGCTCGGCATGCCTGCCGAAGGGGTTCCAGGTCGTGATGCGTCCGATTGGCAGCGATCGCCGGTTTCAGCCAACGCCAGAGGTCCTCGACCGGGTTCAACTGAGGACTGCGCTTCGGCAACCAGACCGGATGAACCTGCGGATGAAGGTTGAGCCATTCCTGCACCAGGTGGCAGTTGTGGTAACGG
>MNXM01000023.1 GCA_001872605.1 Armatimonadetes bacterium CG2_30_59_28
GTTCTCCGTAACCCCAAAGATGCGGGACGCCTCCTGCCCTGGGTGCACCGGGTTATCGCGAATGCCAAAGATGTGATCGGGGGCACTCACCGAGGAGTTGCGGACAAGCATCTCAACAGTTATCTAACCGAGGTCTGTTATCGTTGCAACCGTCGGTTCCGGGAAAAGGAAATCTTTGACCGTCTGGTGCAAGCCTGTGTCTCGACACAGACAGTAACTTACACTAATCTCATCCAACGACAAGGTTTCACCCCAAGAAAAGGTGATTAGGAGTTGAGTCAATAGGCATTTTTCCTTTAATACTCGTTACGGATGAAAATCCACCTTTCCCCCTCACCCTGCCCTCTCCCCATCGGGGGAGAGGGTGCGAACCCAAAGGGTTCGAGGGTGAGGGGGTGTTTTTACCCATAACGAGTATATCTTCTATCCTGCGCAGCAACCCTCCCTGGAACGCGAAGGAGTGACGTGATAGGACGACGCCGAAGCCGTATTAGCGATTGCTGGCTCCACTGCGACTTTGTAACCGGCTTTCTCGACAGCGGACTTCAGTTGCGCAACAGTTGCGCTGCCCTTCTTAGCGAAGGACACTCGCGCCAGGTTTTCTTTGAGCGACACCTCTGCCTTGCTGACTCCGGTAACTTTCTCCAGCGCAGTCTTTACCTTCTCCGGGCACGCCGAGCAAGTCATTCCCTTGATGCGCACAATCAGCGACCCGGTGTAGCCTTGCTGCGTAATCTCGCTCGCCAATTGCTGCACTGGAGTTTGCGCCTCGTTCAGTTGGATCACCGCCTGTTTGTCCTTGAAGGACACTGCGGCTGTCTTTACGCCTTTGACCTTTGCGAGGCTCGCCTGCAAGCCTTTGGCGCAGCTATCGCAGGTCATCCCCTTCACCTCGAACGTGACTTTGGAAAGGTTCGGCTTCGCCCACAGCTTGGAGCGCGCCGCGACCCCACCGACTAAAGCTAACCCTAACACCCAACTTAACACTACTTTCATCTCTCTACCTCCAATGAAGATTGTTTTCGTTTTGCAACTAACCTCCGGACGATGCTCGCTATGACGGCGAGGACGAGCATCCCACAACAGGGGTCTAACAGGCCCTGCATTTCAAACTGCCTCCCATTTTCAATACATCAACACCGCAGAAGACCGGCGACTCTTCCAACACGCCACTGCTTCCTTCTCTGCCGCGCGCACCTTCCCGAGGCAGCACGAACCTTGTGGGTTTTTGATCTCACAAGCGCACTCGCCAGCTTGCACCCGCGCGGTGATCCGTTCAGAAATCGTGCAACGGCCGGTGGCTTTTACCTCATCATAGACATCCTGCTCCGTGAACCCAAAGCAGTAACATAGAGGAATCGGCGGTTCGGTCTCCTTTAGCCCCACTCGAACACGCACGTCCGATTTCCTAAAGACGGTCACTCCATCTGCCGAGAAATAGACCACCTCACAAATCGGCGTTCGGCAGAAAAGGTAAGGAACGTCACGTCGTTTGCTGAGCGCCGCTTTGGTGAGCAAATGCGTCGGCGTTTCTTCACCGACTGCCTTACCTTTTTGTCCGCACCGCGGACAGACCGCGGATACGGAAGGTTTTGTTGCGCAACAACTGGACATTGACATCACTCCTTACCCTGTGCCGACCGTGAAGGTAGAATCGCTTTGTATCCCGCTTCTGCAACCGCTTTAGCCAGTGCCGCCTCGCTGGGTTTGTTCTTACTCCACTCGACTACAGCTTCCTTGCTTTCGTAGCTGACGCCAACTTTCGTCACCCCAGGCACTTGAGCCAACTCCTTTTGGATGTGGATCGCGCAGGCGCCGCAGGTCATGCCTTCGACTTTGAAGGACAGACGCTTGGACGACGCGCTTGCCGCGGCAAAGGTTGTCACGATGTCTGCCCGGGCCTTCCGGTTGCGAAGAGTTTCCAGTTGTGGGAAAGCCGCTGCTGCGACAACGAACACGGTCACGACCCAGAGAATCGCTCTATTGCGGTGCGCCGATTTCATGGCGCAGGTCGCTCCCTCCGCGCAACAAGCCTCAGCTCGGGGTTTCCGATAGGTTGCGTAGAACGCGCCGGCCAGCAGGAAAAACGTCAGCCCTAGGAGATAGGGGCGATAGGGAGTCAGTGCAGTCGCAACCCCAACACTCCCCGCGCCGAGTGCAGCCAAAACAACGGGGCCGATACAACAACTCGACGCGAGAATCGCGGCTCCTACCGCGCCCAGCGCGGCCCAAACATTCCAATTCTTATTGTCTTTCATCACTCTTCTTCCTTTCTCAAAACCACGAGAGGTTCGATGGGGTGTCCCGATAGGTTGGGACGCCCCATCACCTCTGGATCATGCCAGCGGTTGTCCAATTCCCGCGGCGCGAAGTCCCGCCTCATTGACAGCCGGACGCGCGCAGCAGTCCACGATGCGGCCATCCACCACGACTGTGGGAACTGATGTTACGCCGTAGGCTTTCGCCTCGGCTGCAGCGTTCCCATCAGCGCGCAGGTCGTAAACCGATACGTCGCATGACGGACATGCCAGTTGATTCACAAGCTGCACCGCATCCTCACAGACCGGACAACCAGCCGTAAAGACTGCAACTTTTTTTGCCATGGTTCTTTCACCTCCCTTCTCTTTGAGCGAATGCGTTCACAATGTGCTTGACGGTGCCGTTCAACTGTTCATCGCGAAGACTGTAGAACACCAGCTTGCCCTGTTTGCGATAGCGGATCAACCGCGCATGGTTGAGCAAGCGCAGGTGATGCGACACGGTCGGCATGGATAGTTCGAGCAGGCAGGCCAGCTCACACACGCACAACTCGGAATGTCCCAAGGCATAAAGAATCTTCACACGCGCCGGGTCGGCGCACGCCTTCAACATCTGCGCTGCTGAACGGAAAACATCCTCTTCGGGCAGACGCGGTTTCAACGATTCGGCGCGGCTCATATCAGAGTTGTATTCCTGACACAGAAACTTGTTGCCGCGCTTCAGCAGGTCTTGAGTTTTCTTGGTTGCGGACATCATGACACCTCAATGATACTTCCATAAATATCAAAATATAAAACTGATTATAAGCGATAGAAGTTCCCCTCTGCAAGGGTTTTTTTGGAGAGGGTCGGGGGGGGGAAAAGGTGGATTCCCAACCTGAAGAGTATAACTGTTCAGAAACTTGGCACGATTCGTCATTGCGACGACCGAAGGGAGGAAGCCCCGACGAGTCGGGATGCTCGATGGATCGGCACAATCCCCAGGTGAGGGCTTCTTATGGAGGGGATTGCTTTGCTCCGCTCGCAATGACGCGCGGGCCGTGGGGTTTCTGTTCTTTCGACTGCCGTCCTGCAGACGGCATGGGGATTCTCTTAAGGAAGTACCATTCAGATGTGCCCCCCCTTTTCGACTATCAGCAAAGCGGAGCTTCACCTCCCAGAGGTTGGGTGGAGAACGACAAGTCCCTGGTTGGCCGATGCGGCGAGGATTTCGTCGTGACCGTCCGCGTTGATGTCGGCACACCGCAACAGTCCGACCGATGCGCCGAGCGTGTGGCGCGCCTGGACGCGCCCGGTGAGGTCGAGCACCTGCACCGACCCATCCTGCTGTCCGACCACGATGGACTTCTGTCCTGCCTTGCCGACGGCGGTGATGGTCATGGCAACCACCGCGGAACCGAGGTCGGCCCGCCAGAGCGTCTTCCCTTCGCGATCCAGCGCATAGACGTAACCCGTGTCGGAGGCAATGAGGACTTCGTCATGCCCGTCACCGTTGAGGTCTACCATCGCCACCTCGCGGACGGCGTATCCGTGGTTATTGAACGAGAAGAGGGTCTTCGTCGGAAACGCGCTCAAGGTGAAGACGCCGGTGCTGGAGCCGTTGGCTATCTCCGGCTTACCGTCACCATCGATGTCTCCCACGGCAAGGGCAACGTCCCCCAACTCTGAATAGGTCCGACCGACCAATCTCCCCTTAACATCGTAGATGGCAACGCCGCCATAGTGGTTCGCGGCGAGGACTTCTTGCCTGCCGTCTCCGTCGAGGTCGGTAGCGAGAATCTTACGAACGCCGTGATAGTTTGCATCCCGGCTCCAGAGCAGATGCAGATTCTGGTCAAACACGCTCACAAAGCAGTTGGTCGTCCCAACAATAACTTCATTTTCACCATTGCCGTCAAGGTCCTGGACGACGATGCACTTCAGATAGGGTCGATAGGTTCCTCCCTGCCCTACCACTCTTAACTCCGTCATTTTGTGGCTTGTCAACTGCTTCCCGGCGGAGTCCAGAACGTAGAGGTGTTCGTCTTCGCCGCCGCAGAGGACTTCCAGCGTCCCATCCCCTCGCACATCGGCGCAGGTGACGACGCGAAGGTCGCGTTGGGCGGCAAAGCTCCACCTTTCCTCTCCCGAGAAACTCCGACACGAGAGTTGGTTTCCCTGGATAACCAACACCTCCTGTTTACCGTCGCCATCGATATCCGCCGCTGTGAAGTCCCGAACCGGGCCCAACTCTGATCCGCTCGAGGTGTGCCACGCAGCCTTGAGTTCCGGGACTCTTGACGCAGCACCAGCGGGACCGGTTCTTCTCTCATTGACCTCCGGCTTGAGAGTGGCAAGCAGTGCTTGAAGCCGTCGCTGCAAACCGGAGTAGTGCGCGAGCGGGATCAACTGGGTTCCCGGCTGGACACTTATTGGGTCGTCTACACCCTTGAGGCGTATGGTTGTTGCAGTGCCAACGGTGACACTCGCAATCCACTTTTGCAAGTCCAGTTCTACGGATACCGGTTCGCTGGCGGCAAACAGTAGGTCGGGACACTTCACAGACGTGCCGTTGACGAGATCAATCCGGTCGGGTGACACACAGTACATCGCGGCGCGAATCTCAAGTGCCTTCGAGGTGTAGTCACCAACTCCCACGAGAGCGGGGTATCCCGTCCCCAGCAATGCAGTTCTGTCGTCAATCCTGTGAAGAGAGGATTCGCTGATCTCGCCGCGTTTGCCAATGTAGAGCAAGTTCAGAAACGCGGCTTCTTCCCCCGGCTCGAGGGAAGCGATTTTTCGCTGAAAGAGGCACTTCACCGGGCCGCTGGAACCCGTTCGCGTCTTCACCCATTGATCGGCGAAGTCGGCGTTGACAATATTGAAGTTCAGGGAGCTTTCGGAGCGCAGGTTCGTGGGGGCGGGAGCCGCCTCGGCTTCGATTTCCAAGCGGATGTCCGGCTTGCCAACTTCCTCGAACACCAACCGATCCAGCACCGGACCGGGATTCTCCCTCAGGGAGATCGCTGCCACGTGTTCCCCGTCGGTATCGAACTTCAAGGTGGGGGATGGTTCCGTCTTCTGCGCTGTGGCGCTGCTGGGTCCGATCTTCTCCAGCGGAAGGTGGAAGGCGATTCGCTCCTGGTCGTCGATCTGCACCCAGAGAGAATCGGAGCCAGTGTCGACGCCCTGCGAATACAAGGTAAGCCGATACTCTCCCTGCTTCAAGTTGACTTCCAGTTGCAGTCTGGAATCGGATTTACCGAACATTACCGCTTTGCCCCCGCTGGCAGCCGGAGAAGACACGACTGACAGGTGATGACTGGGGGTGGCGGGTATCCCACCCCTCGAAATGCGAAATCGGTCGGGCGCCACCAGTTCCTCCCTGTCCTCGTCGATGCACTTGAAGACATTGTCAAACTTGTACTCCCCGGAAGTTCGGGCGGTCAATCGATCCATGAGAACAATCCAGCCGCCCTTTTCCCAGAAGACATTTCGATGCCAGTCGACGCCGTTGTACTCGCGCGTCACCGTTTCCGTGAAGCTGCGAGTGGGCAAGTCTGCATGGTGGAGCAACCCCGAACAGACAGGCACAAGCTGCTCGCACCGACCGTCCCGCAGTACGCTGATCATGTTGTGCTCGGTGGTGTTGCGAACCAGGTAGTCGCCGTCGATGAGCCAGTCGTATCCTTTGTCCGTCAGCTTGAGGATGGAGTTGCCATCGTAATGCAGGTGCTTGCCGCGGGCGTAACCATCCAGCACAAAATACTGCCCTTGCGGGTCGAGATTCTCACGAAACGCGATCTTGTCAAACGCCTGCTCGAAGGGGACATTCGGCGGCTCGACGGGCTCACCATAGTAAGAGCGACTTGCCGTGTAGTCGTACACCATCCGGTGCAGCGGGAACACTCGCAACCCAACATGGTCATTGGTTTTTCCGGAGGGAACATCCTGGTGGTAGGGGTTCAGCCACTTGCCTTTGTGTATGGCGTTGAGGTAGCCAAGGTAGCGCGGGTCCTTTGTGTACCAGAAAGCATAGGGCAGTCCGTTGTCGGGAATCTGTGTGGTCTTCTGAATGCCTGAATCACCAAACCCGGCCGCCAGCCCCGTATTGTCGCAGATACCGATGAGATACTCGGCGTAGTCTCGGATGTTGCCGGACTCGAAGAAGTGCAACTTGTTCTCGGCAAGGGCGTATTCCATCGTGTGGTCGATGGTGAGTGTCAGGTAGCTATCGGCGTCGCACTGAGGTTTCCAGCATTTCTTCTGACCACGGAACGCTCCCGCGGCTTTGTGGAGGAACTCATCCATGTATGTGGAGTTGTAGTAGTACCGGAAGTACCGACCGCCCCCGTAGAGACCCAGCAGCGGAAACGTGGTGTGATTCCAGATGATGGTGTCATTGTTCTCAAGCATCCCGTAATCGGAGATCTTGACGACAAGGGAATACAGGAACCGGAGCATCAGGTTCGTGTAGCGAAGCCTCTCCGCATCATCGAAGACCGACGACTCCTCCACCGCGTCCCATGCGGCGAAGATGAAGCGAGAGTTGGTCTCCTCCGGCCAGGTTGGATGGCGCTGGGGGTCTTCCTCGTACAGCTTCGACATGACCTCGAGGACGCGCTTGCCGGCGACGAGATACGGGGCTTCACCGGTCACCAGGTATTTCATCGCAAATTCCTGAAAGGCCAGCAGGTTCGACTGCGGCTCTGCGTCAACGAGCGCCTTTGCGGCGCCCTCCGACAGAGGTCCGGACGGCATGGGTATCCTGGAGTACTCCTTGCCGCTGATAACGTAGTCGGTCTCGCGCTCCCCCGGTGGCGGGAGTTCCACTTTCAGCGTGTACGGTAGTCTTATGTCCCTCCCTTTCGGCAGAATCCTCAAAAACTCCTGAACTGCGCGTTCGACCCCGGCGCGGCTGGACCCGCCCAATACAACAACGTTCCTCCGGCCAACCCACGGATACGGGTTGTGCACGGTCTGAATGACATAACCATCCCCGCCGGGGGAGAGAGAGTTGATGTGGACGTAGTTGTTCCAGTAGAGGCGTTCGATGAGTTTGTTGTTCAGCATCTGGCCGAGAGCAATGACGTTTTCCTTCGTCAGGTCCACCTCCGACAGCCGATTTACTACTCGCAGACCGACGCCCGTCTGCGCGGCGATGGATGCCGCTATCGTCGCTCCCAGTTCCCTGTATGCCCCATCATCGGGTGCCAGGAGGGCACACTTCGCCTTGCCGCCAGTGACGATTTCGGTGTCGAGGAATAACGGTTTGAGCACAGGCAGATGCGTGGGTTTGACGCCCTTCTGCATCATTGCGGCATAGTCTTCCGTTGTCATATCACCGTACACCTCGATTTCGTAGATCGCCGGGTGTGCCCGTTTGCCCTGGCTGACGCCCTGGATGGATTGGAGCTGAACGGACGTTACCTGCACGGGCGCGAATCGATGTTCGGTCCATTGACCCCACTCGACGGCCTTCTCGGCACGGACAAGCGTCGTCTCGAATTCCCCGTCTCCGTCCTTGTCGGCGACAATCTGGTAGGCAGTGGAGTAATAGGCGCTGTGGCCCTGGAGAAGCCGAATCCTGCTCACCGGTCTCGGGCCGGGGAACTGGAGGGTAAGTGATCCCTCGCCATCCGAACCTGCGACGAAAAGGAGGGATGTCGCGGCGTTTCCATCAACCGCCATCGGGAGGGTGTCTTCATGAGGGCCTGGATGGGACGAAAGTTGGGCAAGGGGCGCAAGGTTCGCAAACATGGCAGATTCATCGCCCCAACACCGGGACGGCGTGAGGAAGATCGCGGTTATTAACGCGCACAGAAACCGAAAGCAAGTTGAGTGGTATTGTCGAATCACGTTATGAACTCCAGTCGAAAGTTGTGGATCAATTGAGTCAATGGCAACGCCGGAACAAGGCAGGAACCCTACAGACGTTCGCGATTTGTGGACCTTGTGAACTCTACCCCGCGGTGCCGTGATGGACGTATCAACGGAGGACGTCCCAGTATGCTCCCCGATATCCCTACTCGATGGCCTCACTCAGGCGTTCATTTGCGTTGTAGTTGCAGTTCTGTTCAGGTCGATCCGGGTCGAAGAACAAGAAACGTTCATCACTACCAATCAACTGATGCAGGTACTCGAAGATAACTGTGGCGACGCCCGGTTCCACGAAAAACAGGGAGGTAGTCTCGTCATCTCCGCCCACGAACCCGCAATCCCGGCCGCTCAGCGCGTTCTCACGTGCGAACTCGGTGCCTGGGTAGACGCGCACCCCCACGGCCACACCAACACGGTCGGGTTCCAGTTCTTTCATCAGTTCAACGCGGACTCGCAGAGTCCGACGTTTGCGCGAGGCTTTCGCGTGTTTCCCCCGGCGCGCCCAACAACAGGTCGAGCATGACTCGGATGTCGTTCTCCTTACACAAGCTGACCGCCTGCTCGATGTCTTCAGGCGTGTGTGCGCGTTTGAGCCTCCTCAGTATCTTTGCGTCGCCGCTGTCCACTCCAAAGTTGATCCCCACACATCCGGCGTGTCACATCTAACGCGCCAGCGCGGCGTCAAAACCGCTGCGTTCGCTGT
The DNA here is from genome assembly GCA_001872605.1 of Armatimonadetes bacterium CG2_30_59_28. Taxonomy (GTDB): domain Bacteria; phylum Armatimonadota; class Abditibacteriia; order CG2-30-59-28; family CG2-30-59-28; genus CG2-30-59-28. The sequence continues at coordinate 8,821 of MNXM01000023.1, forward strand.
ATGCGTACCGGCGCATGGAATCTCCCATCTCGCGGCGGACAAGCTCTTCGCACACCGTAGCTGCAACGCGTCAGCGGCGGCCTTCGGCGGTCGCGTCCGAACCTGGTTACCCTTTGCCACAGGGCGGGCGCAGTGAGTACAGGGATGCGAACGCCCGCGTTTCCTCTCGAAACCGATCGGACCGCCTTCGTGGAGATACCGGGGATTGTCGCCCCAGCGACGTGTCATCGCGGGGAGGTTTGCAAGCGAAATATAGGCAGGTCGCTTCCTGTGCGTTCCTGCGCCATCACGCCACGCGACACCGGGCACATCGTGCCAGTCCAGATGTCGCTCCACCCGCGTTGCTATTGCGCGCAGGGCAAACTCTCCTTCTCGCCAGAGACCGCCATCGACCTCACGCACCTTCAGTACTGCCTCCGGCATCACGGAGAAACCACCGCCGCCCACGAAAATCGGTGCCGCGGTGTTATGTCGGATTGTAGAAACGATGTCTCGGAGCTGGACAAGGAAAGATGCGCGACTACCGAACGCGCAATCATCCGTGTTGCGCAGCGAAACGCCCACCAGCCCACCATTCCGATCATGGAAGAAACGTTGGATCGCCGCGTGCGTATCACCCACCCAACAGAGGTCCAAAATGGACACCTCGTGCCCGCACGTACCCAGCGATTCAGCAACATAATCGATGCCAACGGAGGCGATGGGGGGTCGGATAAGATTGGTGTTCACGAGCACGGTCTGCATGGATTCATACCTCGATGGCAACGGTCTCAACCTTACCCGACCTGTTGCAGCCTCCTGATGCAGGCGAACAAAAGTGCCGTAGAGGTTGTTGAGATGCGAGGGTCTCCCAGCAGGTTAGGCTTGATACCAACTCATTCACGAGGAGAAAAGAACCGCTGCCATGCAGACTCGAGCGACTTGTCTCCGGTCAGGGAAAACATTCCACGGTCAAGGAATTCCCCGATAGCCCCTGCATCGGGTGTTCCATTGGGCAATCGGGTGCTCGGGCGGCTGGGCAATTGGGACATGGGAAGACTGATTAGCGGTAGGGCTGTTGAGCGCACCCGCGGGGGCGCCCAAACGGAGGAAACAGCCGTCGGTCTGCGGTATGGCGGCATGCAAACGACACGCTATCGCATGCTCAATCGGGAGCGCTGGTTTCCGTTGGTCATCCACCCCAGCTTATCCACCCACAGCCGGCCCGTGTCTCCGGGGCAACCGAAATCCTTCACCGAGCGAATGAGATGGATGCCCGTAATGTAAATGGAATCACTGTTGATCGAGGGCGTCTGCCCCCCCCCCAGTTTCATGCTGGCATACGGAATGCTATACTGCTGCCACCGCGGGTGTACAACAATCACCTGTCGCCAAGTCTCCGTATTGGGCTTCTTCACTGTGCCTGAGAGATCGGATATCCTCGTCACGTCCACGTAAAACTCCCGTTGACGGTCACTCATCGCCCAGAAACTGATACCCGTGGATCCGGTAACATCCATCTTCATCATGTGGCTGAGCTTTGCATCCGCGCCTTCGGTCGTGCCCATCGCGAACTCAACGCAGAGGGAACTGCCCCCGCGGTCGGCAGACCTCTCCGTATCAATGAAGGTTCTTTGCCAGCATCCACACTTCGTGGCCGGTTCCTCGCCAAGCGTAACTCCGGCCGCGCGCACATCTGCGGGGCACTCATATTCAATCGTGGACCAGGGCTGGAGCGCTTGGTCCTTGTCGAATACCATGAGTCCATTGTCGGTTCCAACCCATAACCGACCGCCATCTGTCGCCACAACCTGCGGGACCAGACCACCCAGCGCGACGGACAATGCAGGGCTCCAGTAGAACTTTTGCTGTGCCGGTTCAAAGAGCCCGACACCGTCGCTGTATGCAAGCCACAAAACTCTTGCCTGCGGATCGTACGTGCTGGCAGTAATCACGCGCCCGCCACCGGCTTGGGTAACCCCCGTAATGTCGCCAACGCCGTAGTGCTCCAATTCCTTGCCCTGCTTTTCCTGCAATATCACTCCGCCCGCGTGGACGTACCACAGCTTGTCCCCATCAGGAAAAGCCCCAATGGCGCGCGAGGTGGTGCCGTAAAAGGAATCCATCGCCTGCCCGTCGTTACCGGTGTGACATAATCCGGCGGCGCCGTGCCAGAGAGTACCGTCCTGATCGTCAACCGCGAGCATGTCGGCATACACGCCGCGTCCCTCTGCGATGGGCACTCCCTGACCGCCTGTGGATTCCGGCGCCCATCCGCCACTGCGTTTGTAAGCAGTGATCTGGCCGGACTTCTTGTCAAAGCTTGCCAACCCACGGGTCATACCAATCCAGACAGTATCAGGAGTCGATTTGATGGCCATCGCAGGGCCCGGCAGGAGACCGTCATTCATGTTGTAGTTGGTGAAGTGTGTGCCGTCAAATCGGCATACGCCGTTGGTGGTGCCAATCCAGAGGTCTTTCCCGTCCACATGCACGGCCTGCACGTCGTCATCCACCATGCCTTCGGCGAGCGACCACTGCCCCAACCTAAGTTCCGGCGCGTCTTTGCGCACCTTGACAAGTCCACCCGCCGTTCCGAGCCAGATGCAGTCGGCATCAACGGCAATCGACTGGATGTCCAGTCCGTCTTGGAACATCGGGCGTCGCCGGTGCGGCGGCATCGGAGCGAGTTCCTTCAGAGGCGTGGATTCGACGTTATAGCTCTTCTTTCCCACAACATGGATTCCCGCGGGTGGAGTCCCCACGTAGAAGTGTGGAGTTCCCACGATAAACTCATTGGTCAGGCTGTTGGCCACCGCTCCAACGTGGACATTAACTCGTGTCACCTCAAACAACTTCAGTACGCCATCCCCCGCCGTGTTGGAGTTGTGGCATTCCTCGAACGGAACTGCCCACGTGCCCCACTGATTCGCTTTGAGTGAGATGACTCCCCCTCCCCAACTAAAGTTGGATGAATCTCCGAGAGACGCCGATCCGGAAGTGTCATACGGAGCGTAGGCGGACGCAGTAAAGCCATCGTATGCTGTGATGTCGATACCGTGAACCTGAAAGGTTGCGGTGTGCTGCGGCCATTTCTCGCTATCCGGCTCCTTGCGTGCAAACACGTGAAGCCTGTACTCGCCAGAACTGAGTGGGTCATGCCCGTTTGCCAGAGCAAGCTGCATCCGCACCTCGCCGTCGGAGTTGGGGCCTGGCTCCACATTGGACAGCGCCCAGAGGTTATATGCGGGAGATCGCGATGCCACACCCAGTCCGGTCAATCCACGCGCCAGAAACACGCAACATTCCACCGGACGATGGACAGGTTGCAGCAGCGTTCGCGAACTGTTGACCCGTAATACAATGGCGGACTCGATGTTGTCGGGGCAGGAATAGTCGAGGACAATTCCCCCCGCCTTGAAGGGAATATCACAACGGATTTCGGCTTCCGTGCCGCTCATCACGGTGAGACTGCCACGCGGACCCGGGCCGCCCCACCCTTGCCCGAGATACGGTTGCGCCGCCTTGTCGGTAAGGCGTATCTCCGCCAAGCACTGGTAACCGGCAGCCATCAGCTTGATCGATCGAAGGTGCATTGCAGACGCGCCGGCGCCCCCATCGGGGGCAACGTACGAGAAGGCGATGACATCGGTCCCCGGTTTTGGGAGATCCGCGGCGAGCACGGTGGACGGCAGGCATGACAGGCATACAGCGACAAGGAACGGTGAACGGAGTGACCCTTGCATGGTTGTTCCCTCCTCTGCGAGAGTGGGTGGAGTTTAGACAACATGAGTATACCACTGGCAGCGGGAAATTGCTATCGAAATCTCAAACGAATGGCCAACACCCAAAGCAGTCCCGCAAGATTTAGAGCGGCCATCACCAGACAAGTCTGTACTATCCCGAACCGGGGGATCAGCCACGTAACGCCGAGCAGCGCCCCGAGGCAGGCGCCGAGGTGATCGGCCCGGTCCACCTGACCAAGCGCCCTTGAGGGATCCATTACCGTTTCTCGCAGAGCGTGAGTCGTCAATGGCAGCAGCGCCCCCACCAGCAGACCATTTACAATCATCATCAATCCGTAGCCCGCAGCCGTGAGGCTGCGGGGCGAAGCGAGATGCGGCAACACCAATGGTGTCAGGGCTGACAGCGCCGTCAGACCCAGCACAAACCCCGAGAGCAATGCTGCGTCATTCACTCCACTTCCCGGGCCGACGGAAATCACGCGCGACCTACCCCGGTCACTGGACAGACTTCCTATCACGATCCCAAACATGAAGAGACCCATCATCAAGCCCACCGCGTGGAACAGGTAGCCAAAGGACGACTGAAACGCTATTAAGAGAATCATTTCCAGCGACATGCCCGTAAACCCCGACGCGAGCGCCGTGTAGAGAACAACATTGCCGCGCAGTCGCCCCGACGCGCGCCTGTGGAAAACCAATGGAATTGTCACCAATATCGCAATGATGGCGATGAACGCATACACTGACCGGATGCCAATGCCGCGCAACCGTTCGCCCACGGGCGACCATTGCTGCTCCATCCACCGCGCAGGCCGCGCCAGCAGCCGCGCCGGAGTTCTCAGCGCACGGGGGGTCGATTCACTCTCGGAAATGTAGCGCAGCCCCCGCGAGAAGCGGAAGTTCAGCATCCTCGCGCTGAACCGCGTGAAGTAGAAGTACGCGTTGGGGTGCATATCGGTGTTCAGCGGAACCGAGGCGTTCTCTTCCAGCCTCAGGCGAAGTCGTTCATACCGGCCAGGTAGAAAGAAGGAACGATAGATATCGGCGGTCATCGCATCTGCGGCTCTGTCATGCATCTGCCAACGCTTAACCAATGTCTGAGCGTCCCCGGAGAGGAGTCCGCGTTGCGTCGTGGCGTAGAAGTACATCGTCTCTTGCGGACACACGAACACGTCAGGGAAGACGGCGCGTAGTGAGAAGTAGATCGACCGGACGTAATCTGCCAGTTCGTCACCCAGGTAAATCTCCGACCCCGTCAACGTGAACACGAAGACGCCGCGTGGGCGTAAAAGGCGCTTGACTCCTCGAAAAAAATCCACCGTGTAGAAACGGTTCAGCATGGCGGTGGATGGGTCGGACACGCCGAGGAAAATGGTGTCGTACGATCTGGTCGCGCTATTGATGAACCGCCGCGCGTCCACGAGGTGCAGCCGAACGTTGTCCGCATCCAGAGCTGCTGCGTCGTCGGGGTCAAGATACGGACGCACCGACGCCACTACCCGCGGATCAAGAAGAACACAATCGATAGACCGCGCGCCCATCCCCTGAATCTGCCGAACCATCCCCGTGATTCCGCCACCGATGAGAAGCACGTCGCCTGCCTCCTCGCTCTGCGCGAGAGCCATGCGCGCATTGAGTTCGGGAAGGTAGTCGTCCGGGAAACTCTCAGCATAAAGCCCGTTCAGGAAGAGGCTGTGCTGGTCATCCCGACGAGAGATGGCGATGTTTTGGTATCGCGAATCAACCGAGGTCAGCAGGTCGGTGTATGACCCGTAGGACTCCCAGCGGTCGTGCATGGTTCGTTTCTCCACTTTTCCCGCCGACAGGACCACGGATACGATCAACATGAAGCTGCACACGTCCAGACATCGTTTGACCTTGCGTGAACACCCACCCGTCGAGAAGTTGATGATCTCCGCTGCTGCCACCAAAACAACTGCAACCATCCCGACACTGTGCAGGGAACTAAGTCGTCCGGCGATGATCACCGTGAATGCAATCCCGCCTATCAGAGCGCCCAGCGCCTCCGCTGCCCAGACGCGCCCGAAGGGCGCGGGAGTGCCGGGTGAAATGTCGGGGAGGAGACGCATACCCAGGGGAAAGAGGTTTCCTTGAAGAAAACTGAAAGGCGCAACGACGAACCCGGTGTAGAGCGCCGCGAGGACGGTGGGAATGATCTCCCCGCCGGGGATTTGCAGGGCGACTCGCATATATCTGAACGCACACACCTCCGCAGGCAGCGTCAGCGCACACAGAAGCAGCAGGAAGGTGAAGAGAGAGCGTGGGTCTCTCGTCCGAGGGGCCATGCGCCCCCCCACCTCCGCGCCGACTGCGATCCAGAATAGCCACGCCGCCAGCAGCAGCCCCACCGACGCCTCATTGCCAAACGAAATGACAAGGAACTCACGCAGCAATACCGTCTGCCCGATGAGAGAAGAATAACCGAGGAGAAAGTAGGCGATATAGATGCGCAATAACATCCATGAAGTCCCTGATAGCACACGAACAAGTGTGCCACTGTAGGAGGGCGGGTTTTCCAACCCGTCGCAGCCCGTAGTGCCACACACAAGTGCGCACGGTCACGAGTGTGTTGAGAGAGGATAGTGCCACGCGCGGCTGGATGTGTCAAATGGAGGCGGGGAAGCCGCTGCCTCGGAGAAGACCCCCCACGTCTACACCGTCAACTCGATCAGATCGCTCTTGGCGCGGGATGTCTCGGTGTGCGCATTGTGGCCATTGCCGTTGCCACCGCCCTGGACACCACATCCGTTGCCATTTGCGGGCGAGTGGTTGAAGTTCTGGCAACCGCCTTGCTGTTTCAGACGCAGGCGCTCGACGGTGCCGGGGGCCCAGTCATCTTCGTCGGCTAACCAGAGGTGGCTTGCGTTCTTGAAGAAGTTGTATTCGCCGGAGTTCCATGCCTTCTCGGCCAGTTCTCCGTAAGCTTCTCCCCAGGTACGCAGGGCTTCCCTGTGATCGGTGATGACGGCTTCCGCACCGACGTGCGTGGGGTAGGCGCCGGTGGCAACGATGGACTCCTCGAGGTACTCGTTGTGGTCCAGAATGGGGCAGGGGCGCAGACGGTTGGGATCCCGCCGGTTGCGGGTTCGCAACGCCTTGAAGAAGGACCCGTGCAGGATGGCATCTTTGAGGTGTCCCCCGTTACGGTAGAGCTCGAACACATTCTGCTCTGCGAAATGCACAAAAACGCAAGGCTCGATATCGCCCTTGAAGTTGATGTGGAAATAGAGCGTGCCTGCGGACATGCAGCCGTCGGTGAGGCAGGCGTCATTCCAGAAGTCAGCGATAAAGATGGGCTTCTTTCGACGCATGTCCATGGCATGCGCCCGAAGACGGTCGCGTTGGGCGGGGGTGGGCATGAAATAGGGGTCGTCATCTTTGCCGGTGGGGGTCATGATGAACTGCCAGCCGTACAGACATCCCTTGTCGATCATCAAATCGATGAACTCCTCGCTGGCGATGACATCGGCGTTCAGCCGCGTCGCGGTCGCGGAGAACCCGAAGATGCACCCGGCGGAGCGCAGTCGATCCATGGTCTCCATGACGGACTCCCACACCCCCCGGCCGCGACGCTCGTTCGTTTGCTCCCGGAAACCCTCCACGCTCATGCTGAGAAGAACGTTTCCGAGCTGAACGATGCGGTCGACATGTTTATCGGTGATGCGCGTGCCGTTGGTGTAGACGTGGAAGATGCAGTCGCTGTGCTTCTCGAACATGTCGAGCACGTCGTTCCGAACGAAAGGCTCTCCACCGGTGATGGTGAAGAAATGGATACCCAACTCTTTGGAGTCGGTGATGATGCGGTCAAATACCTCCCAACTCATGGGGTCGGCAACGTCACGCGGAAAAAGGCCGGAGTAGCAGCCGGTACACTTGAGGTTGCATCGGTTGGTGGGGCTGATGACACCGAGGAAAGGCGGGCGGTGCCCCTCGACGCGCTTGAACTCTCTGCGCCTTATCTCTCCCTGCCAGACACCGAGAACGCCGAGGTTGTAGATGAGCTTGGTACGGCAGTTTGGGTGAATGTCGTTGAACAGCTTCCGGGCGATTCCAAGGGAGGGATGGTCGTTTTCCCACAGCTCCACCAACTGTCGCAACTGCGCTCTGTGATGCTCGGTACGAGCTGCCCTGGCCAGGAACTTCGCAAATCCGATAAGTTTCCGGTCGTCACACCGGCCCAGAGCATCCATCAGTTCCTTGATTGCAATGCCCATCAGGTGCGACTGAGCCTTTTCCTTCTGCCGATTCAGATAGGTGGCGAGATCTCCGAGTCCAAGCCGCGTAACCTGCGGGCTAACAGCGGTTGCTCCGGCGGAAGATGGCGTCGCAGGATTCATACCTCAAACTCCTCAAACAGATATAAGAGAACCGGGAAAGTCCGGTCGGGCGATTCGTGTGCGTGATGTGCTGCATGCTACCACGCAATACTCGGTCCGCGCAAACGGACAGGTTTACCTACTGGAATTGTATCATAAAGGAACGCGGGACATACGCTGATCTTTCTGCCACCGGCGCAAAGGCTCGAACGGGTTGTAGGGCAGAGTCTCCGTCCCTGCCGAATCCGGTTTTCTCGGCTATGCAGTGGATGGGTTTTGTTGGATTCATGCTCACCGACGAGTTGCGTTGGATGAAGGGCTGGACGAGGCTGTTACTCAGGCAGGGACGGAGACTCTGCCCTACAACCCATTCCCTTTCAAGCGACGGTAGCTTCCTAGTGCATCGTTTTGGAAGTTCCCCCACAAAAGGAC
>MNXM01000251.1 GCA_001872605.1 Armatimonadetes bacterium CG2_30_59_28
CCATGGTAACCCGGCGGGGTGGGCAGCAGTCATGTTGAACGGGGGGAGACCAACGGGAACCACTCTGGGCCACAAGGCCGCGGTGGGCTATCGCCTCATGCGTCCCCTGTTGCTCTACAATTACCTTCCCCACCGGCACAAGCGGGTTATTGCTTTATCGGAAAGTATTAAGGAAGAGCTTGTTAACCTGTGCAATACCCCCGAAGAGCGCATCGTAGTCATTCCCAACGGCGTCGATCCGGAGGAGTTTCACCCAGACAACCGAAGGCGATTCCGTGATGCGATCAGACAGCGACACGCTCTCCAATCAGATGACTTCGTCTTCCTCTTTGTGGGTAACGCCTTCAGGCGGAAGGGACTTCCGCTGCTCCTTGAGGCGTTCGCAAAGGTACAAGAACCCACTGCTCGACTATTGGTGGTGGGCCGGGACGATGCCAACCTCCCATGGTGCCTCGATCTGGCCGACCGCCTGGGGATACGCGGCCGAACTGTTTTTGTCGGGCCCAGCGAGGTCGTGAACCAATACTACGGCGCTTGCGATGCTTTTGTTTTCCCCACTTTGTATGAGGCCTGCGCTTTGGTGCCGTTGGAGGCCATGGCATCGGGTGTTCCAGTGCTCACCACTCGTCTGGCCGGAGCGAGGGACGTTCTGACCGACGGCTGCGATGCCTTGCTGTTTGATGACCCCACCGACAGCCACCTCGTTGCGGAACACATGCGGAGGATCCTGAGAGACACCTCGCTTCACGAGCAACTGGCCGTCTCGGGGCGAACCACGGCGGAGAGATATTCCTGGGACGCTGTCGCGGAAAGGACCCTGGCGCTTTACCACGAAATCGCATCTGCCAAGGCGCCTCACATATCCCCGGCATCGACAGGAGCATTTTGATTCCCTCATCCCGTCGGGCCTTCAGGCGAAAGCGCAGCACCAAGTATTGCAATGGTAATTCCTGACACCCCACCCTCAGATCTCGATGGCGAAGCGGCGCGTACCTCTTCCGTCCCCTGTTGCGAAATCCCTGACCCGGGGAGGGGTGCCGTCCGGAACGCCCTGTTCATCGGTCTGACACGAGCAGGGCAAATTGTCCTTGCACTGGTGAGTATCGGGATGATATCCCGCTATCTGGGAGTTCCCGGATTCGGAGCCTACTCGCTGATTTGGGCCTGCACCTCTCTCCTGGCGGCTATTCCAGCCGCCGGGCTGAACAACATCCTGGTTCGCGAGACTGCGAGGGACCGTTCTCTCACGCCGAAATATCTTGGAGCCGCTATCGGGATACGCGCGGTCCTGTCACTGTTGATCCTGGTGGGGCTTGCCACGGTTCTCGCTGTGGTTCGACCGCGAACGGATCTCCTGCTCACCCTCCTCTTCGCGTATGCCTGGGTTATCGGACAACTGTCAATCGACATCTGTGGCGCAGTGTTTCTGGCCTACGAAAAAATGCAGTACGACCTGCTGGTGACCCTCAGCAATTCCCTGCTCACCGTGCTCTGCCTGGCAGGGGTCATTCATCTGGACGGAGGGATGCCCGGCATCTACGCCGCGACCGCAGCCACCAACTGGATCGCCGCTCAGATTGGCTGGCAGATCGTCATCCGCAAGTTTGCGAGACCCGAAATGGCATTGGACACTCCTTTCTGGCGACGCTACCTGTCCGAAGCCCTGCCCGTCGGCACCAGCCGTGTCCTCAAAGAGGTCTATTCCCGTCTGGACGTGTTCCTACTGGCCTGGATGAGCACGTCCCTGAACGTCGGGCTCTTCAATGGGGCGTACCGGATCGTTGTGCAAGCCAACGGCCTGCCAATAATGCTGGTTCGAGCGGTGTACCCCGCCCTGAGCCGGTCCGCCGGAGTCTCTACAGAACGACTCATCGCGACCGCCGGGAAGTGTCTAAGTTTCCTCCTTGTCCTCGCGTTCCCCATCGCCGTGTTTCTGACCGTCCTCGCACAGCAAATCATTGTATTGGTGCTCGGCCGCGAGTTCGCGCAGGCTTATGCGGGGTTGATGGTGCTGGGATGGGTGACGCTCACCATGTTTCCGGACACTTTGTTCTTCTTCCTGCTCATCGCAGCAAACCGGCAGAAGTATAACGTTTTCAGCCTCGCCGTCTGCGTGCTGGTGAACCTTGTGGCAGACCTCCTGCTGATCCCCCCTCTCGGATTCATGGGAGCCTGTGTGGGAACATTCTTGGCGGAACTTGCGTTTCTGACGGCGAGCTACGTCTGTGTCAGGAAATTTGTCGGACCCCTTCGCCTTTCCGTCAACCTGCTGAAAGTGGGGCTTGCCACCATCACGATGGGTGGGGCGCTGCTTCTGGTCCGGGATGGTCCGTTGCTGGTTTCCATTCCCCTCGGTATCGTAGTTTACGTTGGGTTGCTGGTCCTGCTGCGCGTATTTGACCGAGGCGAGATCGTTGACCTGCTGCGGTCACTGCGACCTCAGCAGGAGACTCTCTCCCCGCACCCGATCCAAATCGTAAGAAACCATGAATCAATCTGACCGGAACCGACGTTGCGTTGTGCGGATCAAGTACAATCAGAGGCGTAGCGGTTGACGTGTGAACCGGTTGGGATTATATTGTGAAAGGCAATCATAACTAAGAGGAGCATCGACATGACAAGAAGCGCTATCCCCAACCACTTGGCGCTGATCGCGGTCGTTTCCACGATTTTCCTGGGTACAGTAGTGGTCTCGTGCCGGCCGACGAAGCCAGTGTCAGGTCAGGCGGTTTCACAGACCCGCTCTGCGTCATCAGAGGATAGTCCCTTCAAGTCGCCTTTGGGGGCAGCGCTGGTGGGACTGCAGGTCATGGAGCAGTTCGCCGGCAGCGGAGCGCGACTGCTGTAGCCGGGCGAGGCATTTGAATGGCAGAGGATCAACCCGGAAGGGGACTCCTTTGTCTGGCACGAGTATGATCGATATGGCAAAGTGATCGAATCTCCAGAGATTGACCTCATCGGCCGATTCAAGACCGGATACGGATGGGAGAAGGTCATCGATGGCCGGCCGGAGATGAAAAAGGGTCGTGGATGGGCCTCCTGCCCTCCCAGGGACATGGAGGAATTTGGGCGATTTGTCTCGGAAACGGTTCAACACTACAGAGGACAGATTCGCTACTGGCAGTTGCTCGATGAACCCCATATCCCCTGGAAATTCCGCGGCTCCCCTGAAGAATACGTCGAGATGCTCGGAACGTTGAGTACAGCGGTCAAGAAAGATGTCCCCAACGGCCGGGTGCTGAACGGCAGCTACCAGTTGCGCTGGCTCATTCCCCTCGCGCTGCGGGATTTGATCAAGGATGGAAATTCGGAAGAGGCGATTCGCCTGTATCAATCAACGTATATGCGGAGTTCCATCGCCAGCAAGCACGAATTCCCCTCGGTCGACAATATCGCTGAACTCAAGAAAGTCCTGAAGTCGGACTTGGCGAAGTATGCGATCAAGTTCTGTGAAATCCTGTTGACAACCGGTCGAGACTCCTTCGACATCTTCTGCTTCCACGACCACATGACCTACGACACCCCCAACACATATGACGTCGTGACCCAGGCGGCGTTGGATCTCCTCAAAAGATACGGAGTCACGGAAACCATGTACCTGACCGGGGTAGGGCAGGACAAGAATCAGTCTCCGTCGGACCAGGCCAGGGCGGTCCCCATCCGTATCGCTGCTTCCTTCGCGAAGGGTATCGACTACGTTCTCTGGTGGTCTTTTGTCGATATCGAAGGTCCCGATTCGGTCAACCCGCGTTCAGGGCTTTATCATGACGATGGGCAACCCAAACCAGCGTCGGTCACCTTCTCCACGCTGGCGCACAAGATGCAGGAAATTCAGTTTACGCGCGCTTCCTTTCTCCCCGTCTCCAACGCAAAAGCGGTACTCTTCCAAGGGGGCAAGGGAGAGTTTGTCATTGCCTGGCGAGAATCCGGAACGAGGAGAAGCAGAATTCCCCTCTCCGGCACGTCTGCTACCGTGACAACGTTGGTGCCTGTTGGCACACAAACGGAACTGAGGCGCTCCGAGGTCTCCATTCGATCCGGAAGTGTTTTCGTCAGTGTGAATGCGGATCCCATTCTGATTGCGTCCCGCGATCGCAAAGAATACGCAGGGCAATAGCTGTCATGCGGAATCTCCTCACATTGTCTCTCGTTCATCTCTGACAAGGTGTTGGACACCCAAAGGATAGAATCATAGTAAAGACCGCACCCAAAATTCTCATTGTTGGATTAGATGCCGCCACTTTCGACGTCATCGGCCCGCTGATGGATGGGGGGGAACTCCCGAACCTGGCAACGTTAGCAAGAGAGGGCGCATCCGGGGTTCTGTGGTCGTGTGTTCCTCCCTTGACTCCGCCCAGTTGGACATCGTTCATGACGGGGAAGAACCCCGGCAAGCATGGCGTCTTCGACTTCCGCGCCCGACCCTCTGACCCTTTCTCTGAGGAATTCGTGACCGCGGACTGGATCGGTTGTGAATCCATCTGGGAGATACTGAACCGCCACGGCATCCGCGTCGGAGCCGTCAACGTGCCTATGACCTATCCCCCATTCTCCGGCAGCGACTGCATGATTTCGGGGATGATGACCCCGGGGGAACATGTGACCTTCAGCCATCCCGACGATCTTCTGGAAGAGTTGCGGCGCGGTGGAATCGACTACCGGCTGGATTACAACCATGCGGTGGGAGGCCGCGTGGCTCCCGTAACAGAGACACGTCTGCTTCTGAAAGCACTTAAATCCTGCGAACTTGTACGCCGCGACGCGTGCGTTAGCCTCATGCGAACGCGCCCTGTGGATGTGTTCATGGTGGTGTTGGGCATCACGGACCACGTGCCACATCTGTGTTGGAACTATCACGAGCAACAGATGCAGGGAGCGGAAGGCGGAGACGATGACGAGTTGTGTGAAGCCGTGCGAGATGCGTACCGACTGAGCGACCTCGTCCTCGGCGATTTGCTTGAGGAATGTGGCGAAGAGACCACCGTGATTGTCATGTCGGATCACGGCTTTGGCCCGACGGACATGACCTTTGCCGTCAATCGCTGGTTGGAGGAGCAAGGTTTTTTGCGCTACCGCAGGCGACGCGGGGCGCAGGCTGTCGGCAACATCGAATGGCGTGTCCGTCGCCGAACGGTGGAGGGATGGCTCGCTCGCCTGGGGCTTTCCGGCGTTACCGGGAAGCTCCCCACTGCACTGCGAACTCAGGTGGTGCCGTTGATCGCTCCCCGCCGGAAGATTTCCTCAGAAGACATCGACTGGAGCAAGACCGTCGCCTACGCGAGCGGCGCGGGCATTTATGTCAATGTTGAAGCACGATCTCCCGAGGGTTGCGTGCCCGCGGGTCCGGAGCATGAGAAGGTGCGGGAGGAAATCATTGCGGCTCTGTCCACGGTGACAGACCCGCAAAGCCAGCGGCGATTGCTGGATGTCGCCTGGCGGAAAGAGGAAATCTACACAGGCCCGTTTGTCGATGAAGCTCCGGATCTGTTTTTCTCTCTGGGAGGGTTTCGGTACCTTCCCAACACGGATTTCGGGCTGGCGCGAACCTTTCGCCCGAACCTCTCCGGTACGCACCGTCTGGAAGGGGTTCTGATGATGCGAGGTCCGGCAATCCGGGCTGGCGCGCAACTGGATCAGGCCAGCATCATGGACATCGCTCCCACACTCCTGTACCTCCTCAACCTACCCATCCCGTCGGATATGGACGGTAAACTGCTCCGGGAGGCCTTGTGGCCCGAACACATGCATCGCCATCCGGCCTTGGTGACCGACGTGGAGCAGCCCGCATACCGCGAGCGAGGGAAGACACCCTATTCCGCGCAGGACGCAGCATCGATGAAAGAACGCCTGAAGGGGCTTGGTTACCTCTGACAGAGAAACGGCCAGACAACGGAACCGCTGCCGCAAGAGCCTGGCGAACCATCGGAGAAGTGAATATCCCCGCCGGAGTCTTCTGTGATTCGTGTCGCCTGGCCGCTGCTCAATTGTTTGCATGGAGATGGGCGGTCCATCTTTCCTGCGCGGGGTACACGTGACGAATCGGCAACGCTTGCCATGAGTGCTACTATCTTCCGGGATACCTACGGAGTTCCACACATCGTTGCGGACAGCAACGCGGAAGCCGCGTTCGCTGTGGGGTACGCGCAAGCGGAAGACCGGCTTGAAGCTTTGCTGCTGAGCTTCCGCAAAGCCCTGGGACGCATGGCGGAGATTTCAGGACCAGAGTTCATCGACCAGGATGCGGAGAAGATCCTGCTGCAAATCCCGGAGATGGGGAAGATTGGTCTCGCGTCCCTGAGCAAGGCCGTCCGTGAGATGCTGAACGCTTACGTTGCCGGAGTCGAACGTTACACGGTTTCTCACCCTTATCGGATCCCTGACGGCTCACATCCACCACTGCCGGAAGATATAGTTTCTCTATCTTACTGGTTCACGATTCAGTGGAGTCTACGGAAAGTCAAGCAAGAGTTCAACGCCACGGCAGAGGAGGATCACCAGCACTCAAACACTTGGGCACTCACTCCCGGGCGAACAGCCAACGGGAAAGCCCTGCTGCTGATTGACCCGCACGTTCCGTGGGAAGGAGGTTACCGGTGGTATGAAATGCACCTGCACTCCCCCGATCTTCAGTGCGCGGGGTTCACGCTGCTGGGGCTGCCTCTTCCGGTGCTCGGGTTCAACCGATGGGTGGCCTGGGCAACAACCACCGGAGGACCTGACTGCGCTGATGTCTATCGACTGTGCATCGACACCGCTACCCGACGCTACCGTTGCGGCAATGCATGGACAGCGCTGCGCACGACGTCTCAGTCACTTCCGGTGTCCTCCCCCGCTGGTATCTTGTGGGAAACCATTGAGTCCAACTACACAGACTTCGGACCGGTAATCCACAATAGCGGCACGGAGGGATTTGCCCTGCGGCTTGCCTACTGGGGACAGACGGGAGTGCTGGAGCAGCTCTTCCGGATGAACCGCGCCAGAAATCTTCGGCAGTTTGAGTCTGCCCTCGCGATGCAGCAATTCCCTGAGATGAATGTGTGCGCGGCCGATGCGGAGGGAAGCATCGGTTACTGGTCGAGCGGTCGATGCCCTCGGAGAGATGCATCCCTCGACTGGAGCAGGCCGGTGGAGACAGACGACTCGCGTTCGCAGTGGCATGGCATTCATCCGTTGGGTGAGTTGCCGCGTCTTATGAATCCTCGCTGCGGCTTTGTGCAGAACTGCAACGTTACTCCCGACCACGTCATTCCCGGTTCGCCGCTGCGTGCGGACGCGTTTCCATCCTACATGTTCTATACGCACTCCGGCGACGTCTATCGCCCGCGTAGCGACCGTGCCCTGGAATTGCTGTCAAGGGAGCGCGCATTCTCCATTGCGGACGCTGAGGCCATGGCAATGGACAAGCGAGTTCTCCCGGCAATGAAATGGACTCGGGAGCTGGCGCGCCTCTGCGCTGGTCGGTCTCTTCCTGACGCCCATGCAGAGGCACTCTCTCTGTTGCAGAAATGGGATGGCTGCGCCAACGCCGACTCCCCGGCAGCTCTACTGTTTCTCGTGTGGCGGGGGGAATTCCAGAAGCGCCGCCCCGAAGTCGGCAGCTCCAACGAGCATCACTGCATTCCTTTCGACTCCGATTCGGGCGAACAGGCCTTCCAGGCATTCGACGTGGTCGTGGATCAGGTCAAAAGGGAGTTCCCCACCCGTTGGCCCGCGCTCGGGGAAGTCCAGCGCCTTGAACGAGGCGGCCGGTCCCTGGCCCTGGGCGGTGGCGGGGTGCGTCGACTCGGGCTACAGTGTCTGCGGGCGATAGAAACGGAGGAGACCTCTGGAACTCAGCGACGTTGGCGTGGTGTGGGTGGAAACTCCTGTCCCACCCTCGTCTGTCTCTCCGACAGCCCCGAAGCGTGGAGTGTGGTGCCCTTCGGACAAAGCGATGACCCCGGCAGTCCACACTTTGCTGACCAGATGGACTTGTTTGCCGCAGAGGAATTCAAACCGATGTGGTTCGGGCCTGAACAGTTGCAGGGATGCATCGAAAGCGTCACGGAATTGTGATGCTCAACTTGCCAAGAGGATTTGCATGAAACAATATCTGTCAAGTCGGTTCTCGGTGGCTCTCGCCATCCTGTGCATCGTGGTCGTCTTCTGGGACCTCGGCGGCTTCGAGCTCCAGAATCCCGATGAGGGGCGCTATGCGGAGGCATCAAGGGAGATGCTGGAAACTGGAGATTGGATCATCCCTCACTTCGCCGACATCGAACGCCTCAACAAACCGCCCTTGATCTACTGGGTCACCGCCAGCCTGTTCAAGACCTTCGGTCTTCACGACTGGGTGGCCCGGCTGGGATCGGCCCTGGCCGGCATCTTGGGGGCGGTCGTTACCGGTCTCCTCGCCCGGTCCATGTTTGGGCCGGGCGCGGGATATGCCGTGCCTCTCATCCTGCTTTCTTCATTGTGGTATCTGCGGGTGGCCCGCTCATTGGTGACCGACGCCTTCCTGTGTGCCTTCATTGCTCTCGCACTTGCGGCGTTCTGGTGGGGGATGCAAGAGGGGAGGTGGCGCCACTACGTGCTGTTCTCTGTCGCCGCCGCCCTGGCAATGCTCACCAAGGGCCCGGTCGGGGTCGGATTGCCCATGCTGGTGATCGTGCTGTTCCTGTCGATCACGCGCCAGTGGAACCGGATACGCTGGTCTCGACTCGGAGTTGCCTCCCTGGTCTTTCTATCGATCTCAGCACCATGGTTTCTCGCTGCACAGGTCCGGAGTCCCGGTTTCTTTCACAATTTCTTCGTCACGGAGAACCTTCAACGATATGGAGGCAGGTACAACGAATATCCCGTGTGGATCTACATTCCCGTTCTAATCCTGGGACTGTTCCCCTGGTCTCTCTGCCTGCCGACGACCGCTGTGAATGTCGCAAAGGCATGGAGAGAACGCCGCGTCGCATCGACTGCACCGAACCCAATCCTGTTCCTTTGGCTGTGGTTCTGCGTCGTGTTTGTTTTCTTCTCCCTCGGCAGGGGGAAGCTGCCCTCCTACATCCTTCCCTGCTTCCCCGCGTTAGCGATCCTCATCGCGAAGGAGTGGGCTGAGTGGCGCCTTGCCACGGCCCCTGCCGCTCGATGGCAATCACAAGTCAGCCGATGGCAGTCTTGGCTTCTACTCCTGGTCTTTCTGACGGCCCTCTGCCTGATGAAGCTGCATCAACGGTTCCCCTGGGAGAACATTCTGCCCGGCCTGCCTCCCCTTGTCACCAGCCTGTTCATGGCAGGGCTCGTGATGGCCGTTGCTCTGCGTCGAGGTCCGCAACGGCCGCTGTTTGTCGCGACAGTTCTGTCTGGAGTGTTCGTCTACCTGGGACTCCACTACGCCGCGAAGATCCCACTCTCACTTCAACGCGTCGCTCCCCTGTCCCAACGCATGGCGCGCGAATCAGACTCGGATGACATTCTTGTCGCCTACCGTGGCAGCAAACGGGAGGTCGCCAGCCTCTTCTTCTACCTTGGCCGGACACGGGGCACGGTTCGCGATTTGCGCGTGCTGCCAGCTCTTACCCAACGAGATATCTACGGCGATCGAAGCGAAATCACCGGCCCTCGAGCTCAACAGATGGAGGCGGAAGCCGAGACCCGTCTTCAGAGTCTGGCCCAGAGTGGAAAGACCACCTACTGCTTCGCCCCTGTGGACTCTCTCGCCCGGATCAAAGCAACGATGGATGAATCTCACTACAGCTTGCTGATTCGGAATAGGCGATTCGCTCTCATCCGCATCTCAGATCCAGATCGCTCCCGAGTTGGACTCCTCAGGCGCAATCCGGGGAGGATTTTGCAGAGAGATTGACCGGTCCGTATCCTTTCCCAAGCCCCGGGTTGGAGCGTATGGCTTCGGTGATGAAGGACTTGGCGCCTCGCACGGCCTCCACAAGACTCAGACCCCTCGCCAGTTGCGCAGTAATCGCGGCGGAGTAGACGCAACCGGTGCCGTGGGTGTTCCGTGTTTCTATTCGCTCTGCGGGGAAGCGATGCGCCTTCCCCGCGCTCCAGAGAATGTCCACCGCCGGTCCCGCGAGGTGGCCGCCTTTCACCAGCACGTTCCTCGGGCCCATCTTGGCAAGCTCTGCAGTTGCCCGAATCATGGAAACTTCATCGGTCACTTCCATGCCAACGAGAGCGGCGGCCTCGTGTAGATTGGGAGTGAGAAGAAAGGCGTGTGGAAGCAGTTTCTCCTTCAGAACTTCCACCGCGTCCTCATCGATCAGCGGCGCGCCGTGTTTGCTGATCATCACGGGATCCACGATCAGGGGGAAATCGAAACCCTCAGCCATCCCGGCGACGGCCTCGATGACCGCCGCGCTCCCCAACGCGCCCGTCTTCGCGGCTGCCGGAGGGATGTCCGACAATACCGCCTCCAATTGCGCGCGGACAAACTCAGGCGAGAGAACCTCGACGGCGCTGACCGTTTGCGTGTTCTGCACGGTCAGAAGGGTGATGACGCTCATGCCATAGACGCCGTGTTGATGGAACGTCTTCAGGTCTGCTTGTATCCCCGCGCCACCGGAAGGATCGGAGCCGGCGATGGTAAGTGCTACGGGTGTCATGATTTGCCTTGAAACGCTGACGGTGAATTGGTCTGCTACTGGACTTCTTGGCCCGTCACCGGGGTGTTGTCAATCGGATACCCGGCTTCCTTCCACTTGCGGATGCCTCCGTCCATGGAAGCCACGTTGGTGTATCCCATCTTCTGCAGATTGTCGGCAGCCAGCGCGGACCGATACCCGCCGCCGCAATACAGCACGAGTGGCGCGCCCAGATCGGGGAAGGCTTCTTCGATGTCGCGCTCAATCACTCCCTTACCCAAACGAATCGCCGCCGGAATTCTTCCCGCCGCGAACTCGCTCTCCTCACGGACGTCGACGAGGCGGAACTCATTACCCGCATTCAGCGCGCGTTTCACCTCGTCAATCGTGAGTTCCCTGATTCGGGATCGCGCGTCGTCAACGATATTCAAGAAACGAGGGGAATGTAGCATGGCGGTTCACCAACCTCCAAACCGAAATCACAGCGAGGCCTTCACTTTGCGGGCTTTCCGAATGAGCCTTTGTCTCTCAGTCAGCAAAAACACGACCGATAATGGCATTCCAACCGCAATTCCCAAGAGAAAACGCAGCAACCACGATGCCTCGCGTTGCACCAGGAATGGTAGGAGTTCATGGAAAGCGAATGACAACGCTTCTATGCCGACAGCCTCACCAATCAACAGGCCGAGCAATACTGTGCGCGGGCGTGAACGCAACAGATCATACCATCCGGCGTCGCGGGGATTGCTGGAGAGAATTTCCGGCCTATCCGTGTGGTTCTCCCCGGCGGCCATTGACTGGAGGACGGCAAAAATGCACATGAACAAGGTCAGGTCAAATGCAATCAGTGTGCTGGAGCCAAGCTATCCCTTCGACTCAACTTCTCCCAGTCCAAATACCAGAACTGTCAGGAGGGGAAGCGCAAGAGCCAACAGCGCGATAGTCACCTGATGAACACGCCAACCCAAGGCACGTCCCGCCGCCATTCCAGCTATCATCGCCAGTGCCGCCCCAACAAACCAGAGCAGAAACAGGGGGATGCGTTCAACGGTTGCCTCCATTGCCCCTCCCTCCACGATCTTCCGGCAATGCCTCAATCGTGACCTCGCCTCCAGGTACTACGTCCATCGTCCACCGAGAACCTGCGAGCAAAGACATCCCCACGAGCACTCCGCCTTCAGCGCAAACGGTCAGCACCTCACGGGGCTGGCCATCCCACAAGACCGTTGCCTCGTAAACGGAAACGGAGATTTCATTTCCATCGGCAAGCGTCGCGACTGTGTCATTGTGATGAACAAGCTGCAGCCCCTCAACATATTCTCCCGGCAGCGTGAGAAACCCTGTGAAACCTGTGTCGAGAACGGCGACAGTCTCGTGCGTTGCGCCCCTCACGCCCTGTACTGCCAATCGAATGCAGACCTCATTGGACTGCACGATACCCCGTATCATGGTTGAGTCACCCGGAAGCCTCCGCCCAGACGGTACATGGCAGATGAGCCGATCCTCATCATGTACAGAGCACCGTCGGGGTGTCTGGATTTTGCCCTCTTGGCGGCGTTCAGCTCATCCTCGTCGATTTCATACTCACCCGTCTCAACATCAATGACAAGCACTTTTCCCAAGTTCCCTGCCTCGACCTTCAACCTGATGTCTCGATCATAAAGTGCCTTTCCCCGACGGACCACTTCGTCGCTTGAATACTTGCCGTGCAGCATTCCGCTCACCTCCCTCAATCACTCATCCGTCACGCAACCCTCGGATGCAGACTTCACGTTCTTGATGTACTTGTATAAAGTCCCGCGGGTGGCCTTGTATGATGGCATCGTCCACTCCGCTTTCCTCCTCGCCAGCTCGTCGTCGCCGAGAGCAACGTCAATGGTGTTGTTGACGCCGTCAATTGAGATCCGGTCACCGTTCTTGACAAGAGCAATGGGGCCGCCTTCCTGTGCCTCCGGTGTGATATGGCCGACGATGAACCCATGGGATCCGCCGGAGAAACGACCGTCGGTGATGAGCGCCACGTCTTTCCCCATCCCCGCGCCCATGATGGCCGAGGTGGGTGTCAGCATCTCCGGCAAGCCGGGGCCGCCCTTGGGGCCTTCGTACCGGATGACAATCACCTCGCCCTTCTGGATCTCTCCGCGCTCGAAGCCGGCGATCGTGTCCTCTTCCGAGTCATACACCCGCGCGGGGCCGGAGAACTGCTCGCCTTCCTTCCCGGTAATCTTCGCCACCGCGCCCTCCGGTGCGAGGCTCCCGCGTAGAATCTGAATGTGGCCTGTCTTCTTGATGGGATTCTCGAGAGGATGGACAACATCCTGCCCCTCTTTCAGCCCGGGCACGTCTTTCAGATTCTCGGCAAGCGACTTCCCGGTTACCGTAAGACAGTCGCCATTTATCAGACCGTTCTCCAAGAGGTACTGCATGACGGCGGGGGTGCCGCCAACCTTGTGGATATCCTCCATCACGTATTTCCCGCTGGGTTTGAGGTCTGCAAGGAAGGGCACGCGGTCGCTAACCTTCTGGAAGTCGTCGATGGTCAGAGAAACGTCCACCGCCTTTGCGATGGCAACGAGGTGGAGGACCGCGTTGGTCGATCCGCCCAATGCAATCACCACCACCATGGCATTCTCGAAAGCCTCCCGCGTGACGATGTCTTTGGGTTTGATGTCCTTCTCCAGCAGGTTGCGGATTGCCGCGCCGGCGTTGAAGCACTCCTGCATCTTTCCGGGGTCCACCGCGGGAGTGGATGCGCTGTAGGGAAGCGACATGCCCAGCGCCTCGATGGCCGAGGCCATCGTGTTCGCCGTATACATCCCGCCACACGCGCCCGCACCCGGACAAGCGCGCTTGACGATCTCCTCCCGCTCCCGGTCGTCGATCTTACCAGTCACGAACTCCCCAAAGCATTGGAAGGCATTCACGATGTCAATGGGTTCCCCTCCCGGAGTCTGGCCGGGCTTGATGGTCCCGCCATAGATCATGAGGGCCGGACGATTCAGCCGCGCCATGGCGATGATGGAACCAGGCATGTTCTTGTCACAGCCGGGGAGCGCGATGAGAGCGTCGTACCAGTGCGCCTGCATAACCGTCTCGATGGAATCGGCGATGATGTCGCGGGACTGGAGGGAATAGCTCATCCCCTTAGTCCCCATCGAGATCCCGTCACTAACACCGATGGTGTTGAACCGCATCCCGACCAGGTCCGCCGCGGCGACGCCTTCCTTAACCCTGGCGGCCAAGTCGTTCAGGTGCATGTTGCAGGTATTGCCCTCATACCAGTTGGAGCTAATCGCCACCTGCGCCTTGCTCATATCCTCTTCGGTCAATCCCGTCCCATAAAGCATCGCCTGCGATGCTCCCTGGGACTTGACCTGAGTGATGCGGGAACTGTACCTGTGAAGGCGTTGTTCCATTGGCGAGCTGTCTCCCTCCCGAACGATAATGTGATTCACGCGCACAATCAAGTCATTCTGAAATTCACGAAGAAAGCCATGGTTGGGGGACTCAGGATCTTCGGTTACGACAAATAGGTGAGAATGTCCCAACCTCCGGAATCAATATGACGCAGGATATCCCGACTGCCGTGAGTGACGGCGACAATGAAACAGCCTTCCTCACGAATCACGTAGATGATGCGATACGATCCGTAGATCAACTCCCGAATGTTTCCATTCTCGAATTCGGGAACGACACGACCGCATCGCGGGAACTCCTCCAACCTCCTTGGTGCTTCAACGATGGATGTCCCCACGCGCGCGGCATAGGCCATCGAGTCCCGGGAGATGTATTCGATGATGTCCTCAATATCCGTTAGAGCCGGCTCCGTCCAGATGACTTTAACCATGTCTGAACCCTTTGCTCGGCTTCTTCCTGAGAGACGATCATACCCTCATCAATCGCTCGAATGCCTTGCTCGACCTTTTCGCGCACGTACAGGTGATAGTGAATGTCTTCGAGGGTGCAGTCCTCGGGGAGAGACCGAATCATATCTACAACGCTTTCCTTGATTGCGCCCATTTCAGCCTCCTGTCGCGTTACCGTGAGAATAGACCAAAGTGATTATAGAGATCACAAGGGTCGCTGTCAACGCGGGTTGAACCAGCCGCAATCAGAGCCCCCTCAAACGCTCTAACGTAACGTCGTTGAGGCTCTTCAGGACCATCGTTGCTTTCGAGAAGTCGTTGTTCTTCGTGTATTCGGTGGGAACGGCGATGCTCTTCATCCCGGCGGCGTGAGCCGCGAGGATGCCTTTCTCGGCGTCTTCGAGAACGACACACTGAGCGGGAGACACGCCAAGCCTTTCCGCCGCGTAGAGAAAGATGTCGGGATGGGGCTTCAGTCGCTCCACGCTTCCCTCGGTGGCGATGACCTCGAAGTAGTGTGCGATCCCAAGGACGCGCAGCACGCACCGCGCCGAATCCTCCCGGGAGGAGGTCGCCAGCGCCATTCGCTTGTGGCCGTGCAATCGCTCCAGCAACTCCAATGCTCCGGGCATGGCCCGCAACTCCGCCTCGACAAGCTGCTCATAGATCTCCGACTTGCGATCCCGCAACGCGTACGAATCGTGGGGGATGCCGTGCTGCTCCACGAACCGATGCACCGTCTGCCCCGACCGCACCCAGTGCTCCAAGTACTGCTCTTCCCTGAGGTCGAAACCGATTTCAGCAAAGGTCTTTTGATACGCCTTGCAGTGGAGCTTCTCAGTGTCCGTCAATAGACCGTCCAGGTCGAAAATGACAGTGGTAACTTTCATTTGGTTGGTGTCTCCTGCGAGGATTGTCCCTCATCGGGAGGGCGACTCTCCTGTCCCGGTCCATACTGATCCCTTTGGGATGCGGACCCGTATGGGCGGAGCGCTCCCCACTCGGTCCAGTATCAGTATAGCTTGGGGCACAAGAATCTCGACAAGCGCCACGCTGTTGCCTGTTAATCCCTGGCAGGTGGCCACTTACTGCACCCTCGCGATCACCGCGTCTGGTTCGAAATCCTGCAGGCGGGGGAGGTAGGGGTGCTGCTGGTTGTTGGTGAGTTCTTCGACGCGTGGGATCGCGAAGGATTTGAGTTCTTGCACCGTAATCTACCCATCTTTGTCGATCGCGTCTGCCTTGCCCTCCATCGCTTCGAGCAAGACCTTCGTGAAAGCGCCATGCTCCCAGTCCTGACGTTCGATGGAGGCTTCCTCACCGCGACTCGCGGCGAAGACGAGGACGCCGGCTTTGCGGTTCGGGCGGTCAATCAACTGGTCGGTCGTCCGCCAGCCGGTTACGAAGCCAGCATGACACGTATCCACAAACAGCAACACTCGTTTCGCCCTAACCTCGCGCAGCACGTTCACGAAATCCGTCCAGGGGAGAGCGGTGTTGGCGAGGTCGGTCTCGTTTGTGTCATGGCAGAGGAAGTAGTAGTCGCCTCCTTGCTCGATCCCGTGACCGGCGATGAAGACCACGGCGACATCGCTCTCTGTCGCCGTGTCTTTCAGCCAGCGGGAAGCGAACTTGAGATTGGTGACCGTGGCGCCTTCGTCTGTGAGGACACGCTTCTCAATGCTCTCGTATTGTTGTCCCTGCTGTTTAGAGAAGGCCTCGGCAAAAGCAACCGCATCGTCGTCGGAGTATTGGATAGTGTTCCATGCCTGGTTCTTGTACTTGCTCAATCCAATGGAAAGCACGAACAACTTGCCCAACTGCTCTTTGATCCCGGAGCGGCGCAGGAACAACTCCGCGGGACGGCTCTTCAGCAATTCTGCATCATAGGCGACAGCACGCAAGCGGACAGTAGCTTCGTTGGGAGGCAATGGAACGGTCAACCCGAACTTCCTCTCTTTGTCCGTCGGTGCTTCAACTTCGAGCCTCCGCGCAATTTCCGGAGAAACGAGCCGTCCGTTAACGGATAGGTCCACTCGCTTGATTGGATAGAGCCCGGCAACCTCAATCTCCACATCTACCGTGTCGCCAGTCACGTCGGTGCCATACTCCGGGGACGCAAAGGTGACGTTGGGGGGTATCTGAGTGCCGTCCAAGGGTGGAGCGTTTGAAATGTTCTCTCCCGCCAAGGACTTACGAACGAGATCAGGACGGTAGTAAGTAGGTCGTCAAAAATACTGTCCCTACTGAAACGAAGACGGACATACCCGATTGATTCGGTAATCCCCCTGAACTTGTTTCAGGGGATATTTCGGACAAACCTACTGAGGCGCAATCGGCGAACTCTGCGAGTTCGATTTGACCCAATCCCCCCGAACTAACTTCGGGGGATTATTAGGCCCATCTTCCGCTTGAAGCGTTTTTTCACCGCCGAAGGAGCAAGGGCGACCGAC